>DAOTUB010000315.1:0-5085 GCA_034437455.1 Anaerolineae bacterium
GCCGCGCTTTCCATAGCGCGCAGGCCCGCGAGGTATGGAAACCTCGGCTACATAGCCCCGTTTTATTGAAAAGATACAGTCTGGAGAAAAAAGAAACCTGTCCCCCAGAGTTCTGAATTATACCCCGCAAACCGCCAAGCTACTCCAGAGGTTGACAGTGAGGGCAGATAAAACTGCTGGTGCTGCCGGTCTTGATCTTTTCAATCGGGGTGCCGCACGTCAGGCAAGGCTCATCCTCTGTGTAGCCGATCAAAAGATCTTCTTTGAGAAAGCCGCCCCGGTCGCCGTAGAGATTCAGCTCGTACCACGCTCCTCCTTTGTCGACGCTGGGCTGTAGGCCCTGGCGAATCGCCTGGAATAGCGCGCTGATGTCATCGTCGGTCAGTGTGTTGATCTTTCGCAGAGGGTGCAGCTTGGCCCTGAACAGGATGTCGTGGATGTAAAAGTTGCCGATGCCGGCGATGCGGGCCTGGTTCAGCAGGAAGGACTTGATCCCCCCGCGCCGGCCTTTGAGCAGTGCGCGCAGATCGTCGATGGTCAGATCGAGGGCGTTGGGGCCGAGCTTGGCCGTCATTTTGTGGCTCTCCAGTTCATCCTTAGGGACGTAGTGAGCGTAGCCGAACCACCAAAAGTTGACGACCAGGCAGGTTCCATTGGCAAAATCAAAGATCAGGCGATATTTCTCCGGGAGCGTGTTGCGGGTGACGAGCAAAAGCTCACCGCCCATTCCCAGGCCCATGAGCAGCCAGCCCTGGCTCGTCTCGACGAAGAGCCATTTGCCGCGATGGGTGACGTCGCGGATCTGGGCGCCAGTCAATGCCTCGATGAATACCTCTTCGGGAACGTTGAGACATTTGGGCTGTAACACCTCGATGTTGGCAATCGTCTTGTTCACCAATTCTTTCTTCATCTCGCGGGCGCGGACAGTGATTTCGGGTAGCTCGGGCATGGGTCTCCTTTCGTTCCGTTATGATCTACACGCTTCGCAGGGTCTTGACCGCGCTCTCGATGGAGCGGCGGTCTTGGGCGCTCACCGCCGGATCTGCGGCCCACTGCTCGTACATGGGAAGCAGCGACGCGAACTCGGGCAGGAACTTTTTGGTCATGCTGCGGATCGAGTCGCACAGTACCCAGGTGGCTGCGGGATCTTTTGGTGGGACGTGGCGGGCGAGAAAATCGCGCACCGGCTCCATCTCTCCCCGGGCAGCGAGGCGGATGGCAAAGCTGACGGCCTTTTTGACGTCAACCTCCTCGTCGAGCAGCAACCGCTCCGCCAGTTCCAGACAGCGAACGGTATAGGCCGGGTACTTCATCGCCAGACGGCCTACGACAGTGATGCCAGCCCGCCGCACCCATTTGTTCTCGTCGGCCAGCCACGGCTCTATCGCGGGCAGCCAAGTTTCCGGCTCCTTGCGCACGATAGGCTCCAACGCACTCATTGCAAATTGGTCGGTGTCCTCCCAGGTGATGCAGGTGCGGCATAGTTCCAGCAGCAGGGGGAGGATCGTTTCGGGGTCGGCCAACTCCATTTTTCCCAGCGGCACGACGGCGACGACGCGCCCCTCGCGACCGTATTCGTCCCACAGCAGGCGAGTCAGCGGGATAAAGTCGTCCAGGCGCTCGCGGGCGACCTTGCCAACCTCCTTGCCGATGGATTTGAGCACGGGGACAGGGATGCCGACTGTCTCCTGCTGCTTCCGTTGCTTCGCTTTGATGCCCGCCATGCTCTTTGGCTCGAACTGGAGCCAGAGAGCGCGCAGTGCATCGGCAGTGATGTGTGGCGTGGTTGGGTCATAGCCTGCGAGGATCTGACTGACTTGCTCTTTGATCTCTGCTGTCATTTTGTTTCCTTTTCCTGTGTGTCAATCCGTCCAAATGCCTGGAGCGCGGTCAACGTCTCCAGGGTCAAGTGGCCGCGCCATTCCTGTTTGGCCTGTTCCCAGACGTCTGGATAGGAATCGCCCCAGGTCCAAACCGGATCCCAGGCGCCTTCAGGCGTTTGGTGCTCGATCTGATAATCCAGGTGCAACTGCAAATCGTCCCACAGTAGATCGGCAATGAGAGATATGGGCGACGGCGCCACCTTGAGCGGCGGAGCGCAGTAAGAATCCCATTCCTCCGGATCGCGGCTGACGATGACCAGGGTCACCGCGCGGAGCCGGGGCGTCAGACGCTCCCGAAGGTTTTCCGGCAACTCTTTGGTTTCCGCCAGGTTCAAGGCATAGCGAAGACTGTCTCCGCCTCCACCGAGCATTTCATCCGTTGCGGTCTCAATCGTGGCGACCGTATGCTCCGTCACGTCCACAAGCCAATCGGTTGGGACGGGCGCGGCATAGTGGTGAAGCAGCCCCACGATCTCGGCGCGAGGGATGATCAGGAAATCATCAAACGTGCGGGCGAGGCTGCCGTCTTTATCGTGCCACCACGGGGCGTGAGGAAAGGCGTTCGCGTCGCGCGGAACCACCCGCCAGACCTTGGCTCCGTCGTCGAACGTCGCCAACAGGTACTCGACCGCGCCTCGGACCAGGGGCCGGTCAGCCGAGTGTCCCAGTTCCTTGAGGATGCGCAGCCCAATGCCAGTCGCCAGGGCAGACGAACTGGGGGTGCGCACATCCGCCTCGAGCGCGTGACCGAAGCCGCCATCGTCGTTCCGAAAGCGCGCCAGCTCGGCGGCCACGCTCTCGGCGGGGCCGTCCTCGAAGCGATACTCGAACATCGCCTGATCCAGAGGCCTGGCTTGCACCTTGATGAATTGACGCGCCCGCTCGAAGGCTTTATGGCTTAATTGCCTCATTTTTCTCCTCCCTCAGCTTTTCTCAAAACGTCGTTTGATCCTGCAACCACTCGGCGATCTGCCCCGCCAGGCTCTTGCCGATCCCTGGAAGTTCTCGCAGCCCCGCCTCTCCCTTCGCCTCGTAGATCGTGGCGATGCTCTCCGGCCACTCGTCCACCGTCCAGGCCGCCTTGCGGTAGGCCCAGATGCGGTACTCTTTCGCCTCCTCCAACTCCAGGTCGTAGGTCTTGAGGAACAGGCGCTCGGCGATGCGCTTGTTGACGGCCAGCGGCCCCGGCGCGACATAACGCGGCAGGCGGTCCAGCAAGCCATGTCGGGCGCACAACTCACGAACCACCAATCCCAGCCGGGCGTGGTAGGCCCTCGGCGGTCCATAGCTCGGTTTTCCGCCCACCTCCCAGTTGTACAATTCCCGCCAGCGAGCCTCCAGTGTTGGATCGAATCGTCGGGCGGCCTCCAGCGTCCGCTTGGCCTGCACGCCGTCCATCGTCAGGCCGCCAGCCATCACGAACGTTCCTCCGTGATCCTTGGCGGCGCGTGTCAGCTCGTCCAGATGCGCCTCGTCGTCACCCACGAAGGGAAATACGGGCATCATTGAGACGCCGACCATGATGCCAGCGCTTGCCAGCCTCTCCATCGCTTTCAGGCGCAACTTGACGCCGGGACTGCGCGGTTCGAAAGCGCGCTTCAGCGCCGGGTCCAGGCTGCTGATACTGTAGACCACGCCCACCCACGCTCGCTCGTCGATCTCCACCAGCAGGTCGAGGTCGCGGGTGAGCAGCGGCGAGCGTTCGACGATGAAGAGCGGAAAGCCCAGGTCGTGCACCACCTCCAGCATGCCGCGCGACAGCCGGTACCGATCCTCGGCCGGGCGCTGCCAATCACCGACCGAGATCGTCTCATACTCCTGGCCAAAGAGTTCGCCGCGCAGCAACTCGACGGCGTTGATCTTGACCCCGATCAGCGTGTCGAAAGCCTCCGGATCGCGCCGCCCCAGGTAACGGCTGCCCCGCGAGTAGCAGAACTCGCACCCGCTGCGACAGCCCACGTAAGGGTGCGCCGTGTACTTGCCCCAGAACCAGGGACCGTCCACGTGCTTGTGGACGTTGACGATCTTGCGGTCGCGGTACTCTTGGAATTCCAGCTTCACGATGCGCCTCCCGTGACGCGAGCGTGCTGCTTATTTGAAAGATCAGGAGTTACGCAGTCAATAGCGAACCCGTCGGTTGAGTAGCGCCAGCGTATCGAAACCAGGGCGAGCGTCAGTAAGACCCGTTCTTGGCTTCGATACGTCGCTTCACTCCTACTCAGCCGGCGAACTGCGTAACTCCTGAAGATATTGGATCGCTGTGCGTAGAACTGTACGGTTATGGGAGCGTTGTCTGTTAGTAGATCGGGTTCGTCTACTCAGACTTATTCTAGCGGTCGTTTCTTGGGTATCCCTGCTCGGCGGGGATACTTTTCTGGGGTGGCGGCTACCTTGTCTATCACAACCAGATAGCGCGTTTCGGCCAGCCCGCGCAGTTCCACGGGCACTAGTTGTCGCACCCGTCCTCCCAACGTGGTGATGGCCGCGTCGGCGCTGTGGACTTCGGCGGCGGCCCCCTCTCCTTTCTGCGCCAGTATCCTACCTCCCACCCGCACCAGCGGCAGCAGATATTCCGCCAGCGTCGGCATCTCGGCCACAGAGCGGGCCAGCGCCCAGTCGTATTGCTCGCGGTGGAGCGGATCGTGGCCCAAGTCCTCCGATCGAGCGTGGATCGCCTGGACCTCCTCCAACCCCAACGTATGCACCAGATGCTTCAGAAAGGTCACCTTCTTGCCCGTAGCCTCCAGCAGCGTCAACCTCATTCCCGGACAGACGATCTTGAGTGGCAATCCCGGAAATCCTGCTCCCGTGCCCACGTCGATCACTCGCGCCCCCGTCGCCAACTCTGCGCGAGACAGTGCCTTGAGGCAAGAAAGCGAATCGAGGAAGTGACGCACCAGCACGCCTTCCCAGTCGGTGATGGCCGTCAGGTTGAAGCGCTGGTTCCAGTCCACCAATGCCTGATAACAGGTCTCAAAGGCAGCCAGGTGACGGTCGGTGAGTGTGATATCCAGCTCACGAGCGCCTGCGATCAGGGGTTCCATACGGTCCAAATCCGGCTGAGTAGGTTCCAACTAGCAGGCTGTCGGAGAGGGTTTGTTTTTGGCAGGAAACGTCCCTTCAGGCGCAGTTTTTTGGCCTACATTGAGGCTTCATGCCCCATTTTTGCCTCGAAAACGTCGAGATTTAGGGGCAGCCTTTC
>DAOTUB010000316.1:0-11765 GCA_034437455.1 Anaerolineae bacterium
CTATGGGGCTGGGGCCTTCCAGACGCTGGCGAACCGGGACCTGGTGCGCCCGACGGAGCGGTTATTCATCGTCGGCGGGGGAAACGTGGGCCTGATCGCGGGCTATCACGCCCTCCAGGCCGGCATCCAGGTCGTCGGTCTGTGCGAGGCGCTGCCCGAATGCTCCGGCTACAAGGTCCACAAGGACAAACTGGCCCGCCTGGGGGTTCCCATCTACCTCTCTCACACCGTCCTCAGCGCGAACGGAGAGCGAGAGGTCGAGTCGGTGACCGTCGCCCGGATAGACGAGAATTGGCGACCCATCGCCAGCACTGAAAAGACCTTCGCCTGTGACACCGTGCTCGTCGCCGTGGGGCTGGACCCGGTGGACGAGTTCGTCCACAAGGCGCGCGAGTTCGGACTGCCGGTCTATGCGGCAGGGGACGCGGAAGAGATCGCCGAAGCATCGGCGGCGATGTTCACCGGCCGCATCCGAGGACTGGAGATCGCCAACGCACTGGGCCGAGACGTGGGAACGGTGCCGCAGGAATGGCGTCGCACCGCCGAGATCCTCAAATCGCGACCGGGCGCCGTCGTCACCGAGGACATCCCCGAGATGGAAGAGGGCGTCATACCGGTGCTCCACTGCGCCCAGGAGATCCCCTGCAACCCCTGTACCTCCGCCTGTCCGCAAGGGTGCATCCTCATCGAGGAGGACGACATCCGAGGTTTGCCGGAATACGTCGGCGATGGCTGTACCGGCTGCGCTCAATGCGTCGCCATCTGTCCGGGCCTGGCGATCACACTGGTGGATTATCGCAAGGACACCGATTACCCGACGGTGACCATACCTTATGAATTCCCGTCCGAAACCATCCACGAGGGAGACGTCGTGACGGTGATGGATACGGAAGGCGCAATCCTGGGCAACGCAGAAGTGACAAACGTGCGTATGCCCAAGTTCACCGACCGGGCGCTCCTGGTGCGGGTGAAAGCGCCCCGCGAGATCGCCAAGCAGATCGCCGGCATCCGTGTGCAGAGACCCGAGGTAACTTTGCCGCTGGAGCAGTACGTGGAGCGAATAGCCGATGACGAGATCATCTGCCGCTGCGAGCGAGTGACGGCGGGAGAGATCCGCGCGCTCATCCGCGCCGGCATCCGGGATATGAACCACATCAAAGGCGTGACGCGGGCCGGGATGGGAGCCTGCGGGGCCAAGACCTGCACCAATCTGATCAAGCGCCTCTTCCGCGAGGAGGGAATTCCGCCGGAACAGATAACCGAAAATACTCAGCGCCCACTGTTTATCGAGGTGCCGCTGGGCGTCTTTGCCGGCGTCGTCGCCGGAGAAGGACCGTCCGAAGAAGCGCCAGTGGTGCACGCGACAGACCTGGATGAGGGAGGATTATAATGACTACGAAAGTATACGACGCCATCATCGTCGGCGCGGGGAGCGTTGGATTGCCGACAGCTTTCTTCCTGGCGCGGGCCGGGCTTCACCCCCTGGTCATCGATCAATTCGCTAGCCCCGGTCAGGGATCGAACAAGGCCGCCATCGGCGGCATCCGCGCCACCCACTCCGATCCCACCAAAATTCGCCTGTGTGTCGAGTCCATCGAGATCTTTTCCACCTGGCAGGAGACCTACGGGGATAACATCGAGTGGTATCGAGGCGGCTACTCTTTCGTCGCCTACCGGGAGAGGGAAGAGAATATCCTCAAGGACCTGTTGAAAATTCAACAGGCCCACGGGCTGGACATCCGCTGGCTGGATCGGGACGATCTCCTGGAGGTGATCCCCGCCTTGAACCAGGAGGGACTCATCGGCGGGACCTATTCGCCAGGGGATGGCTCGGCTTCCCCCATGCTCAGCGCCCACGCCTTTTACATCCGGGCACGGGAGCAAGGAGCAGAGTTCCGCTTCCGCGAACGGGTCACCGGCATCATTCGCCGCCGGGGAAAGGTGGTGGGAGTGCGCACCGATCAAGGCGGATATGCCACAGAGACCGTGATCAACACAGCCGGCCCCTGGGCGCGGACGGTGGCCCAGATGGCCGGGTTGGACGTAGCCGTGGCGCCGGACAGCCACGAAGCCGGCATCACCGAGCCGGTGGAACGCTTTCTGGAGCCGATGGTGGTGGACATACGGCCCGCCGCCGGATCGAAAAACTATTACTTTTACCAGCACGCTCCCGGCCCTATCGTCTTTTGCATCACGCCGGAGCCTCCGATCGTGGGCACCGACCGGCGGGAGACCTCCACCTTCCTGCCGATGATCGCCCCTCGCATGGTGGGCCTGATGCCAAAGTTGATCAACATCAAGGTGCGGCGCACCTGGCGGGGGCTCTACCCGATGACGCCCGACGGCTTCCCCATCGTCGGGCGGGCGCGGGAACTGGAGGGGTACATCTACGCCGTCGGCATGTGCGGGCAGGGCTACATGCTGGGGCCGGGAATGGGCGCGCTGTTGACCCGTCTGGTACAGGATAATCTGACGCCGGAGGACGAGAAGGGACTGGAAGCGTCAAGTCCGTATCGAGAATTCGGCGGAGAGGAAAAGCTCAAGTAACGCTCATCTGCGCCATTTGATAGAGGACGGTCTGAATGAAGAAGAGGAGAGAGATGAACGAACAACCATCCGTCGTCGCTGTCGTCACTGCCGGAGGGATCCCCCGCGAAGATGACCCGCTGGCCGAGTATGCTGAGGGAAAATCGAAGGCATTGATTTCCATTGCCGGCAAACCGATGATCGCTCACGTGGTGGATGCCATCGCCCAATCCAGCTACATCCAGCACATCGTCGTCGTCGCGCTCGCCCCTGCTGCTGAAGTATCATTCTCGGTCCCTGTCGAGCGCGTGCCCGACAAGGGGGATATTTTTTCCAATGCAGAGGCAGGCGTCCTACACGCACAGGACCACTACCCAGATATGGACGGCATCCTGCTCAGCAGTTGCGACGTGCCTACCATCACCCCGTCTATCGTGGATGCCTTTGTCGAGGAATGCTTCCACACCGAGCACGACATGTACTTTAGCATCGTCGAGCGTCCCGTGATGGAATCGCGCTTCCCCGGGTCGGGTCGCAGCTACGTGCACATGCGCGACGGAGACTTTGCCGGCGGCGATCTCCTGCTAATCCGCCCCAACATGACCCTCAGCCGTTCGGAGCTATGGCAAGAAATCGCCCACGCACGCAAGAGCGCCCTACGGCAAGCTCGCCTGGTCGGACTAGGGACTTTTTTCAAACTTCTCACGCGCCGCCTCTCGATAGCCGACGCGGAAAATCGCGCCTCCAAGGTATTCAGCGTGCACGGACGGGCTGTCCCTTTTCCCCACGCCGAGGTAGCGATGGATGTGGACAAGCCCTACCAGCTAGACATTGTCCGCGCCGAACTGGAGGCTCGCGCGGCTCAAACCTCGTGAGGCAGGGACTCTTTGCAGTACCTCATCGCTCTCGACCAACAAGCATCGACGCGCCTCGCCATACCCGGTGAGGCGCGTTTCCTTCGTCTGTTAGCACTGATCGCGGCCCACAGTGGCGACAGCCCGCTCTGGTTAGCTGGAGCAACCGCAGCGCTTTTGTGGGGAAATGAGGTATGGCGCGCCTTTGGATGGCGCGCGCTGATCGGGACGTTGACCGCCGGCGCCGTCACCACCGTCTTCAAATGGCTCTTCCGCCGCCAGCGCCCGCCAAGACACGGGTCCGGGCGCGGGTTTTACACACGATTCGATCGTCATGCATTCCCCTCTGGTCACGCGGGGCGCACCGCCTGCCTGGTCGTGCTGCTGGCTTCCTTTTTACCCCCTTGGAGTTCTGCATTGCTGGCATGCTGGGCGGGATTGGTCGGATTGGCCCGCGTTGCACTCCAGGTTCACTTCATCTCGGACATCCTCGGTGGGTGGGCCGTCGGCTTACTGCTCGGAACGGCCTTGCTGATCCTCTGAACCACCTGGGGCAAATCGTGTAAACTATTTGTAAGCGTTCAGCCATATCACCAAACACCGGAGCGAGCGCTGGTTGAGTAGTAGAGGCACACGCTTTTTGTGCCGAAGCGTATCGAAACCAGGCCAGCGAGGCCGTATGCACAACCCGCTTGGTCTCGATACGTCGCCGGATGGGACATCCGCTTGCTCCTACTCGACCAGCGCTAGAATCACCCCGCTGAACGCTTACCAACTATTTTTCCGATTTAGCCGGGCTGTGTAGATTTGTCATGGCTCTCCAATTCCGTTTCACGCGCGATCCAGTTATCAGAGATTTTCCCACTATATCTTGGGGCTGACACTTGCATGGCCCCAAGATATAGTGGGAACGGAGCACATCATTAACCTAGCAGATACGCTTCATAATCTACCTTAAAACCCGATTCCTTTTAAGTTTACCGGGCGAAAATCGGTTGTCCTTCTCCGCTCTTTTGGTAAAATACTGGCACTTCCGGGCGGGAAGCTCCTTACCACCGCAAGAGGGAATTCTCAACCCCAATCAGCCACTTTGGCTGTAATGCGAAAAGAGGGTCATTTTTACTTTTACGCACTGCGAGTCTGTTTTTGGGCCCCGTGTTGCTTTGCTTCTCGCCGCCAATCAAATTTTGTTCTTATCTCTAAATTGAACGATGAACCCTTCTCACACATGGTCTGCTGCACTCGGTGAATTACAACTTCAGATACCGCAAGCCACCTTCGAGACCTGGCTGCGTGATTCCAGGCTACTGAAGTATGAAGACGGCACCTTTGTCATCGCCGTCAAGAGTGGTTATGCCAAGGATTGGTTGGAGCACCGACTGCTTGGCACCATCAAGCGTACCCTGGCCCGACTGGCTGGTCGCACCGTTGGCGTCAAATTCATCGTGGGGAGTGAAAAACCCCAGGAACAAGAAGACGTCACCTTGCTCAATCTGCCACCTTCAGCCCCGGCTTCAGCCTCGGCTCTGAACCAGCGTTATACCTTCGACAACTTTGTGGTAGGACCGGGCAACCGACTGGCCCACGCCGCTTCTATGGCCGTGACCGAAACCCCCGCCAGCGCCTACAATCCTCTTTTCATCTACGGAGGCGTAGGGCTGGGCAAGACCCACCTTTTGCACGCCATCGGGCATGCCTGTCAGACACGCGGGCTGAGAATCCTCTACATCTCATCCGAGACATTCACCAACGACCTCATCGAGGCTATCCGCTCTCACACCACCGACTCTTTCCGCGACAAGTACCGCACTACCAATGTCTTGCTTGTAGACGACATCCAATTTATCGCAGGCAAGGAGAGTACCCAGGAGGAGTTCTTTCACACCTTCAACGCGCTTCACAGCACAGGCAAACAGATTGTCATCTCTTCTGACCGCCCGCCAAAGGCAATGAGCACGCTGGAGAAGCGATTGTGCTCTCGATTCGAGTGGGGTTTGATCACTGACATTCAACCCCCTGATCTGGAAACGCGCATCGCTATTCTGCGCTCCAAGTCAGCCAGTGGGACATCCGTCCCCGATGAAATTCTCTCTCTTATTGCTACTCAGGTACAAAGTAACATCCGCGAACTCGAAGGCGCGCTAAATCAAGTGATGGCCCTGTCCAAACTCACCGGTCAACCTCTCACACCAGAAGTCGCTGAGGTAGCGTTGAGCAGATTGCTTCCTCAACGTCGCGAGTTGACCCCTGTACAGATCATGGAAGAAGTAGCGCTCCACTTTAACCTTGAGTGCAGCGACCTCAAAGGTCACAGCCGAAGACGAGTAATTGCCCGTCCTCGTCAGGTCGCGATGTATCTTATTCGCGAGGAAACCGACGCATCACTGCCCCAGATCGGAGATCTGCTAGGCGGGCGGGATCACACCACAATTCTCTACGGCTACGAGCGCATCGCCGACTTGATCGAAAAAGATATCGAGTTTCGCCGCGAGATCGTCACCTTGCGCCAGGAGCTTTACAATGGCAATCATTGATCCGTCTCTAATTTTATCCACAGTCTTTCCATAATCAAGATCCCCATTCCTGGCCTTTGCATCTTTGCTCTATCCCATATCTGGGGGCGATCTTGGCACTTCCAGCATACCAAGCCCTCTACCTGTGGATAACCCCCGGTTTTCTGTGGACAAGTCGAGTCCTTTGTGGATAACTCGCGTCGGCAACTCGCTTACTCTCACACAGATCCAGAAGGTGGTGGTGTGGATAGTATTACAGATTCTCCGTTTTTGTCCACAATCGCCTGTGGATGCCTATTCTCCCCGAAACTAGCGTATGTGCTCCTCTGTGAACGCACCTCCCCCATATTTACGGAGCACCACACTTCCTCTCGAATTTCTCCCCAGTTTCTACGTCTCTACTACTACTACTATAACAACAAAAACAATATGATACATAGATATGCTATCACTTCAGCCCAAGGTGTTTTCGCTCTTGGAAAACAAGCCACCCTTCCCCATACTGAAATACCGTATCTTCTCAAAAAGTCGGGGGATGTAGCCGAGGTTTCCATACCTCGCCGGGCTAGCGCGCTATGGAAAGCGCGGCTACGGTACAATTGCCCCGAATTATTGAGAAGATACGAAATACCTACTGATGCCCTTGCTCATTTTGAGCAAGGGCATCAGTAGGTATCTCGGAAGTAACGTTGAACGTTGAATATATGTGGTATGTTTTATACTTTGTTTTGTTCTTGCAATTCCACAAGCTCTTTGATTTCCCGTTCCAGTTTCTGCCCAGCAGCGAGGATATCGAGAAGCTGATCCTCAAGCATCTGGTCATCTTCGGGCCGCGTCTCCCATGCACCTTGAAGCGCCTCGTTCATCCGGGTCAGGCTGCGAGTCATGGCATCAAAGACATCCTCGGGTGTCATCTCGCGGGAGACCAACTTGACGCGCGGGCCGCTGTAAAAGCCCATCGATTCCATCTCCCGCTCCATTTCCCTTGCGAACTCCGGGTCGTCTTCGAATTCTCTCGTGTGTTCTACACTGGGGACGAACTCGAATCGCTTGTCGTTCAGAAGCATCTTGTGAAAATCGGCCAGTGGGAGGTTCAGCGCCAATTCCTCGCCCTGGAGCATCAGCCAAAGCTTTTTGACGGGCACAAAAAAGTCGGGAGCGGTTTCCAGGATCTCTATGACTCGACTGCTAATGTTGTCATCCATTGTTTAATTCTCATATCCGTCCATTTGCGTGCTACAGTTCGTAGCTCTCGCCGGGTTTGAGCACGACAGGCTCGGCTGCGGTCTTGGAGCGTACCCGTTCGGCCCAGCCGTGGGGATCCTGCTTGACGACGTCAAAGGTGTCGTAGTGGATGGGAATGACGACGCGCGGTTCGATCAGTTTGACTGCTCGCAGGGCATCATCGGGTCCCATAGTAAAGTTATCGCCGATGGGTAAGGCCGCCAGATCGATCCCTTCCTCGCCAATGAGTCGCATGCTGTAGAAGAGACCTGTGTCGCCAGCCAGATAGATTTTCTTTCCCTCGGCGGTCAGCAGCAATCCGCACGGATTTCCGCCGCAGGAGCCATCGGGCAAGGCAGAGCCGTGGTGGGCGATGGTCAATTTGAGGTAGCCAAAGGGGTGTTGAAACCCTCCGCCGATGTGTTGAGCGTGCGTGCGAGATACGCCCTGAGCCTGGAGCCAATTGCAGATCTCGAAATTGGAGATGACGAGCGCGCCGGTCCGCTTGGCGATGGCTACCGTGTCGCCGACGTGATCACCGTGGCCGTGGGTGACCAGGATGTAATTCGCCTCGACAGCCTCGGCTGAGACAGGGGCCAGGGAATTCCCGGTGAAAAACGGATCCGCCAGGATGTGGTCTCCTCCAATGTTCAGGGCGAAAACAGAATGCCCGTACCAGGTCAGTCTGATAGTCATCATATCCTCCTATTGTGCGCAAGGGTAGCGCCTGTGATTTAACGAGTCTTGAGAAAGAGTATATCCTATGGACGGCGAGATGTCAATCGGGGTTCGGTCACGGATGGGCAATGACAACCAGTGTGGCTGCCCGATCCAACGTGCACTGCAACGCCAGCCGCAGGTTTTCAGGATCGAGCGCCGCAAAGCTCTCGTCGAGCACGATCAGATCGGCGCCCTGGAGCAGGGCGCGGGCGATGTAGAGTCGACTGCGTTCTCCGTGAGAGAGCTGCCAACCAACCTCGCCGACCATTTGCAGCATTCCCGCTGGCATCCGTTCCACCAGCCCGCTCAATCCCAGTTCGTGGCATATCTCTGTGGCTTTTTGAAAATCGGCGGCCTGGGGCGGCCAGCCCCGGCCCATCAACAAATTGAAGGCAAACGTGCCGATAAAGACGTGATTCTCGTGGAATTGGGGCGCGGCGGCGACTCGCTGCCGCCAGCCCTCGGCTCCCAGAGTTTGCCGGTCGAGCCCCTGCAAGAGCAACAGCCCGGATTCGGGAGAGCGCAGCCCGATGATGAGCGCGGCGAGGGTGGACTTGCCGCCGCCGGAAGGACCTTCCAGCAAGATTCGGTCGCCGGGGTAGATGTTCAAGTTGCATTTTTGAAGGATCGGTGCTCCTCGCTCGTGATAACGATAGACGAGGTCGTGGGCATTCAGGGAGACTTGTTGTTTTTTTGCATCTGTCGAGGCTGTTCCGGCGGTCAAGATAAAAGCTGGCAGCCCCTTGGCCTTTGAACGCGCAGCGGCGTGGAAAAGAGGAGCCGCCTTTTCCCAGGCAATCGCCGCATCCTCCACCGACAGGAGGCCCATAGAGAAAAGCTGTAGACTTTGATAGACGAACAGTGTTCCTCCAAGTCCGACGGCCAGGGATGACAAGGCCTTTTCCCCAGCGATAAAGGCGGGCGCCAGGGCCAACAATCCCAGGAGCAACCAGCCGCGCGGCACCAGCGCCTTGACGAGTGCGGCCATCTGATCTGTGGCTCTGGATTGGGCCAGATAGCTTTCGAGCGCCCGATCTTCGCTCTCATGCCAGCGGTCGGGGGATTCCTGGGCCAGGCGCGTCTGGTGCCCGACCATCCGCTCGACCAGATCGTGGGTGAGATCGAGGCGTAGCTCGGTCCAGCGGCGGCGCAGGCGGACGTAGCGCCATGTCAGCGCCAGGACAATGACCATCCAACCTCCAAGCAGAACGACGAGGGTCCACCCTCCCGCGCCCGCGACGAGGATCGGAATTGCGAGGAGCAGATCGATCGTGTGTGAAAGAACCAAAAGGCCGCCATCCAGGGCAAGTGTTTCGGCGGCTTCAGATTCGAGCGTGCGCCCAAGGAGTTGCCCGGCTCCCTGGTGACGGATCTCCTCTGGCTCCAGTTGCATGGTCCCATACAAAAGACGCTGCTTGACAAGCCAGCCCACGACGATGGAGAAAAGGCCGCCAAACCAGGGCTCGTGCAATCGAAAGGGGAGGTTGGTGAACAGGAGTAAGAGCCAGGCCAACAGCCAGCCCCAAGCCGGCTCGCCCTGGAGCGCCCCGCGCCACAGCACCCACCACTCGGCCAGATAGGCGATCATTTTGGGGATGTATACGCTGAGAAAGGATAGAAACAGACGAGCGAGTCCGGCCTGGCGAACCTGGGACCACACGCCGGCGCCGGGCGATAGACGCAAAAGCCACCCGTGCCCAATCCGTGTCGAACCCAGCCGCTCATTCAAGATCGCGGCGCGCGCTTTGGCCTGGCGGCGTACCGAGACGCCGGCCTGGTCGAGCACGAGATCGATCTCGGCGAGCAGCGGTTCTTCGGCCTGACCGCGCAACGCCGCGCCAATTGCCTCTGTCCGAACGTCTCTGGCGACAAGATCGGGCGCGAGAAGAGTCACGACCTGGCGCTTGCTTTTCAGGAGGAGCAGGAGCGCCGGGCTGGCGTTCTGCGCGACTTGATCGGCCTGGGTGTAGAGGATTTCGACCGGCTCTGCTTCGACGTCGAGCCAATCAGCCGCCGCTTCGATCCACCGTCCGACAGCCTCCCGATCCCCCTGGCGCAATTGCCGGGGCGGAACCGGAAGGTCGAGTGGTGGGGAGATGAGGCCACGTTGATGAGCGAGCGTTCCAATTGCCTCGCCCAGTCTGTCCAGGGGCCAGGCAAGCGATTCCAGGTCGTTTATCGCTGAACGCATGCTTCCTGCTCCGGGTGTTGGTTTTCGCTCAACCGGCCTTCCTCCATCCACAGCTTGCACCAGGTGCGGCTGCCCCATAATTCGGCCTGGACCTGCGTTTCGGTTTCCAGCATGGCCCGGTAGCGGGAATCCTGTTGTTGGGCCAGCGTGGCCGGGCTGCCCTCTTCGATGATCTGCCCCCTTCCATGACCAGCACACGCTCAAAGGCCTGCGTCTCGCTCACGTCGTGGGTGATGCAGAGCAGGGTCGCACCGGACCACAATCGGCGAGCGCGGGCGAGCAACTCGCGGCGTTGGCTGCGGCCCAGGCCTCGGAAAGGCTCGTCCAGGATGACCAGACGCACTCCTGGTCTCAGCATCCCCCGCCCCAGCCGAACGCGCTGGCCCTCGCCGCCGGAGATAAGCCCGCCCCCCTCTCCCAGCGAGGTCTGCAATCCGTCGGGCAGGCTCTCCAGCACCTGGCGCAAGTCAGTCTGTTCGATAATTTGGGCGAAGGGGAGCGACGTGTCGTTCTCGTTGCCGTAACAGAGGTTGTCCAGAAAAGAGCGGTTCCAGATCTGGACGGCGGGGTCCATCCAGCGGTTCGCCCTCGATCCAGATGCGCCCGCTGGCGGGACGGTGCCAACCCAACAGCAGGCTCACCAGGCTGGTCTTGCCCGCCCCCGATGGGCCAACGATCGCCACGTGACTACCAGCTTCGATGTGCAGGTTGATCCCGCTCAGAATCGTGTGCCCGGCGGCTCGCACGCCTACCTCTTCCATGAGGATGCTCAGGCCGCCCGGTTGTGTGGTAGGTAGATGGCTTGATGCCCCGTCTTGGCTTGGTGTCGCCACGATGTTTTCCTCGGGAGCGCCCAAAGGTTCGAGGAGACGGAGGGTAATGTTGCGGTTGAGCGCATATCTGTGGGCGGCGTGCAAGACTTGCCGCGCCCGGAATGGCAAGTTGGTCCCCCCAATAGGCCAGCAGCAGCACCCCCTCGCTGTTCCCTCCCCGCGCGATAGAGTCGAGGATAACCCAGGCGACGCCGACGATGACGACAAAGATCTGCACCCCCTCGACGGCGATCTGTAGGCGCAAGAATCTGACTTTGGTGTTTACCCACTTGGCGAGCAGGTTTTCGTGCTCGCGTCGGATGGACCGTTCTGCCCGGTGGGTGCGCACTGCGACGAGGCCCAACAGGGTGTCCAGGTAGTAGCGGCCCAGGGCTCCAATGTGCGTGCGGACGCGCAGGTCCTGTTCCGTCAGGGCAGGCAGCGCCGCCAGGGGAATGACCATCGCCAGCGCGGCTGCCAGAACGATCACGGGGGCCAACGGCGGATGGATCCAGATCATGCCCGCCGTCGTCAGCACGACCTCGAAAAGGTATTGGATAAACTCTCTGCCCAGGACGGGCAGGCGGCGCAGTTGATGGATGTTGTGGCTGCGCTCGGCCATGTCAGAGACGGGGCGGCTGCGAAAGTAGCGGTCGTGCAGGCGGGGGATTTTCTCGAAAAAGGCGATGCGCAAGCGGGCCTCGATGCGCCGACCAAGACGCAACACGTCCACGTTGATGTAGAGTTGGAGCAAGAGGTTGGCGGCGACAAAGATGAGCAGGGCGATCATCATCCCTAGCAGGGTTTTCTCATAAAAAATCGACGCACTACGACTGATCGTTTCGAACATGCCAACAAATCAGGCCAATGGTGTATGCGGTAAATTCTGCATCATCTCGGATAGGCGACTTGAGTGAGCATAGAT
>DAOTUB010000317.1:0-25453 GCA_034437455.1 Anaerolineae bacterium
AAAACGCTGCCCCTAAATCTCAACGTTTTCGAGGCAAAAATGGGGCGCGAAGCCTCAATTTAGACCCCAAAATGCGCCTGAATGGGACATTTCCTGTAAAAACAAACCCTCTCCGACAGGCTGCTAGGGTCACCTCAAAACCATGCCGTTTGAGAATCTCGAACTTGTCTCTAGCGTGCTGGGTGTACTCGATGGCGGCCATACACACATTCTACTTTCGCTGTCGTTATTTGTCCAGTCGCGCTCGTTGGGATCGTAAAAGTGGACTCGGCGCCGGTTACCATAGCCGGGGCTTGTACCACTCGCCAAACGCAGGGTAGCCGTCGTTTGAAGACGTGGGCGCGAATCGTCTGGCGCATAAGGCTAATGTGCTCTACATCAACCCCACAGCCTGTTTCAGCGCAATATCCAGCAACTTTTGCAACTCTGGGGTCGTATGTCCTATGCGGCGCAGGATGAGGGAGCGGTGTAGAGTGGCTAGCTTTCCCATCTTGAAAACCGACGTGTGCTTCAACCCTGTCTGGGCAAATGCTGGATGTGTAGTATCCACCACGTGCTCGGTTGGCTCAGGCGCAGGTGGGACGACGGAGGAGATGAAAGCTACCAGAATGTCCCTATCGACTGGGTCAGGAGAAATGACGAGCGCGGGACGCATCTTTTGGCCGCTCAAGTCGGTGAAAGGAAATGGAACCAACACAACGTCACCGCGATGCAGCGCCGGTGGAACCATTAAACCGGCTCTCCATCTTGTAGAGAATACGCGTCTTCTCGAGGATCGGCCAGAAAGTCAAAGCTGGGGCTTTGTTCAGCCAATTTGGCCAACGCCAGGGCTGGTAAATCGTCTGTCACAAACGCCGGATCTTGGGGGGCGAAAACGATTTTGACTTTTTGTAGATCCGGCAGATGGACGTCCGTCAACGGCTTGAAGACTCCTTTTTCGTAAATGGCGTCAATCACTTGAAGCATAAGCACCTCCTCAACCCAACATTATATCACACTCTCAATAAATTCACCACGATTTTGGCTTGTACCACTCGCAGAACGTCACCGCCGGGCAAAAAGCGGGGCAGCCATCGGACGAGGGCGTGGGCGCGAACTGCCCGGCGCGCACGGCGGCGCCGATCTCCAGCGCGTACTCAACCGCCGTCTCGATGGCCCCCACGACGCCTCCCTCGAATTTCTCCAGCTCGAGACTGCTGGGCCTGGATGAGCCGATGTGCCAGTAAAAGCCACTGGCCACATCGGCGCCGAGCGCCTCCTGCGCGGCCAGGGCGTAGAGCGGCAGTTGCAGTCGGTGGCCCGCGGCCAGGTCGCGGGCCGGGATCGGCGTCGAACCGGCCTTGTAATCGACGATGCGCAGCCGCCCATCCGGCGCGCGGTCGACGCGGTCGATGTAGCCACGCAATAGTAGAGGGGGTGCTCCCGGCAGGACGAGCGGTGGACGCTCTCGCAAGCCAAAGGGCAGCTCCGGTATCAGGGGCCTGTATTCCCCGGCGGCCTCGATCAACGCCTCGAGGGTGCGTTGCAGTACCTCGGTCATTTCCTCCCGCTGACGCTCCCACAGCGGTGTGGGGCGAAAGCCATAGTCGTTCGGCGCGGCGTCGTAAACCTGGCGGGCGACGATGGGCAACTCGGCGCGCAACCGGTCGGGGTCGCCGTCATCCACGCGGGTGTAGAGCCGCTCCAGCACCAGGTGGTAGATCGAGCCGAGGATCAACACGTCGAACCCGGCCTGGGGCAGTTCGCGCGGCTCCAGCTCCATCGCATACGCGGCCCAGAAATAGAACGGGCACTTGGCGTAGGTCTCCAGGCGGCTGCTCGACCAGGGCTGCTCCGGGCCGAAACGCTCGGCCAGTTGGGGTTTGAGCGACGCGAGGTCGCCGGGGGGGGGGGGCGGGTTTTGGAGTTTCAGGTTTCGAGTTGTGGGTAGTGAATTCTTGTTCGGAGGCGACGTCGGTGACGGGATCGGTGGGGCGGATGTGGGCCACGTTCGCGTCCACGAATAATCCTCGCACGGCGGACCAGTAGGGGGATGCCTCCCAGGGCTGACCATCGTCCGCCAGGTAGGGGCGGCAGAGCAGCAACCGGCGGCGGGCGCGCGTGACGGCCTGGTAGAAGAGGTTCGCTTCGTCCCCTTGCAGGCGCGGTTCGACGGCGAAACCCTGTTCGGTCAACCGGGCGCGGTCGGGCTCGCGCAGCAGCGCGTCTTCACGCTCGGCGCGGGGAAAATCCCCTTCTGCCAGCCCCAACATGGCAATGGAATCGAAAGCGAGGCCGCGCACCTCCAGCACCGACGCGACCAAGATGGCCTCTCCCTCGATGGGCGTTGTGTAGTTCGTGTCTTTGACCGCCTGGACCAGTTCGGCGACGAACTGGTCGTGGGGTATGCTGGCCGTGGCGTCTCTGTTGAGCACCGAATCGGCCAACATCAGCCCGCGCAGGATGTCCTTGAGCGCGCGCAGGGCGGCGATGTCCCGCTCGGCGGTGGCGGGATTCTCACGGGCGCGGGCCACGATGCGCGCGGACTGTTCCAATCCGAGCGACGTTTCGTCGCCCGCGCGTTCCAGCGTCTCGTCCGGGCCGATAAGCTCCTCGATCCACGTCACGCGCTCGCGCAGCGTGGCCTGGAGCGGGGGTGTGATCCGCGCCGCGATCTCCTCCAGGGCGGCCTCCAGTCGCGCCAATTCCTCACCAGCGGGGATGCTGAGTGGTGCAAGCTCCTCCTCGTCCAGGATCGCCGGGACATTTTCTTCCGAGGCGCGAGCGGCCAGACGTTGGAACGCCTCGCGCCACTGGTCAAGCCCGGACACGACCTGCCCGGCGCGCGCTACGTCGCGCAGGCGACCGGCATCGCCGGGTTGCAGGCCGCTTCCGGCCCAATCAAAATAGGGACTGGTCAGTGCATCGAGCAGCGCGCGCGGCGGCCAAGCGTCCGGTTCGAGCGGCAATGCCAACAGATTCAGCAGCGCGGCTATGGCCGGATTCGTCCCCAGGTCAGTGCCGGAGGCGAAACGGAGCGGCATCCCAAATTCGGCGGCGACCTCCTCCAGGAAGGGGCGATAGGGAGTCACGTCGCGGGCGACGACGGCCGCGTCGGAGAGCGGCGCGCGCTCGCGGACCAGGCGCGCCTTGAGCCACCGTAGCGCCTCGCGGGCCTCGGCTGCGCGGTTCGGGGCCTCAATGAACTCGACCGAGCCGTCGGCGGAGATGGGGGTGGAGCCAGGCTCGAAGAGGTTGGCTTCGAGATGGACGAGGGGAGATGGGGAGACAGGGAGAGGGGGAGACAAGGAGATGGCTGGATCGAGTGCTTTGGTGAGGGCTGTGTGGGCGCGGGCCAGGCGGCGGTGGGCCAACCGGTCGGGTTTTTGCGGATCTCTGGTGAGGGTGATGAGGGTAGCCGGGGCGCGCTCGGCCAGCAGGCGCAGCAGGTGCAGTTGGGTGGGGTTGAATTCGTCAAAGCCGTCCACGACCAGCAAGGATAGATCGGACAGCAGATCGGCGTTTTCTTCCAGGGCAATGGCGGCCAGCCAGCCCTGTCCATCGGCGTCGACCCAGCCGGTTTCGATCAGCCAGTCCTGGTAGGCGGTGTAGAGGCGTGCCAGTTCGGCCAGGCGTGGTTCTCGCTCGGCCAGGGCGTGGTCGAGATCCTCCGGGAAGATGCGAGCACGCTTGAGTTCTCCGAATAATTCGCCCAGCAACCGCGCAAAGCCGGACGAGTGACGCAAGGGGGAATAATAGGGCAGATGATGGGCGTCGCACAACCCTCCCACGATGTGCTGAATCAAGCGGTAGCGGACGGAGGGCAACAGACGCGCCATGCCCTCACTCTCCCCCCTCTTTCCCCCCCAATGGGGGGGATAAAAGGGGGGGAGGGAGTTGCCGGCTAATGCCAGCACGTCGGTGTAGAGCCTGTAAAAGGTTTGCACCTCGACGCCGAGCGCGCCGCCAGATTCCGCCAACCGCTGGCGAAACGCCCTGGCCTGGATCTGATCCGGCACGAGGACGCGCACCGGGGAGAGCGGCGGCAGGGCGTGGATGCGTTCGATGGCGTGGGCGGTCTTTCCGCCTCCGGCGGGGGCGAGGAGCAGCTCGACCATAGTGAGAACAGTATACCACAGCCATCGGATTGTGCCAGCGTGTTGTTGACGGAAAATAGTTCTGGCGGTATACTTGAGTTAGAATGGGAACGAGTAAGGAGAGAGAAATGAGCACCTCAGTTGCTACCCAGATGACTCCTCAGGGGTTGTTGATCCCCCGCGACGCCATCCTTGAGTGGATGGAGCAGGGTATCGAGGTTGTCAAGGAGAAAAGTCGTATCGTTATTCGACCTAAAACAGAGCCAGCCACCGAGAGAGAGCGGGTGTTGCAAATTCTAAAAGACTCTGGCCTGTTGGTGAAACCGCAGTGGGAGCCGACGTTGCCGCCTGTCTCCCCTGCCGAACGGGCTGAACTGGCTAAAAAATTCAGCGTGGGGCGACCACTATCGGAGAGCATTATTGAGGAACGAGAAGAGCGATGGTGACATACTATCTGGATACCAGCGCCTTGCTCAAGCGGTACGTTGATGAAGCTGGAACGTCATTCACTGCGCGCCTACGATGCTGTGCATCTGGCTACGGCATTGAGCGTCCACCGTTGGTTGGTAGAGAAAGGCGAGATGGGCCTTACGTTCCTCTCCGCTGATGACCGTCTAAACTACGCTGCCGCTGCTGCGGGATTGGCGGTAGATAATCCCAATGAGCATCCGTAGCTCTCCTCACTTCAACGATATACGCATTCTTCGACTGAGCGGTTTGTACCCCAGCCGACGATAGAAAGCGAGCGCCGACTCGTTGAACTCGTACACGGTCAGCTCGACGGTGTCCGCTGCTTTCGCCACGGCCCAATCGTGTGCCTTGTTCATCAGCGCCCGCCCGATTCCCCTCTGTCGAAACTCCTCCTTTACCGCCAGGTTGTCAATGACTGCGTAGCGGCGCGGCACAAAAATGGGAATGTCGAGAGCTTCCCTGATAAGGACGTGAACGAGGCCGACGAGCGGGCCCTCTATCTCGGCGACAAAAATATTGACGGCCTCGTCCGCAATCGAGCCGAGGATGAAATCTCGGTCTCGGACGGGGCCGTCAGGTTCCTGGAACATCCAGGGCAGGTTATCTCGATGTAGTTGATCCACTTCGGCAATGATGGCGCACAGGCCATCATAGTCTCGCGCTGTGGCTTCACGAATGACCATTCCCATGATGCTTACTCCAGTGCAGGTTGCTCGCCAGAGGCCGGTAGCGCCGCGCCGGTCGCCACGTCGGTCAGCTTTTCGCCAAAGCGGCCCATTTTGACCTCCACCTCGTTGTACTTGCCCTGAGCGTGGGTGATGTGTTTGCCCAGTGTGTCGTAGGCGAGGTAGATGTCCCCGAAATCCTTTCTCAAGCGAGAGAGCTGCCCCAGCAGGAGGCGAGCCTTCTCCTCGATGTCCAGGCCGCGCAGCCCAAAGACGATCACGTTCAGATAGGCAAAGAACGAGTTGGGCGACACGGGGATGACGTGCTTTTCGAGCGCGTACTCGAACAGGTCCGGGGCGCTGAGAAGTTCGTAGTAGACGTTCTCGGCGGGGACGTACATCAGGGAGAACTCGAAGGTCCCCGCGTCCGGCCGGATGTACTTTGCTGTCTCATCCACCCGCTTTTTGACGTCGCGGATAAAGGCCTTGTGAGCGGAGGCGCGCGCTTTGTCGTCCTCGGCGTCCAGCACGCGCCGAAAATTCTCCAGCGGGAACTTGGCGTCTATTGGGACGACGTGATCGGCGAGAAAGATGGCCGCGTCCACCCGGGCACCGTCGTCGAAGGTGTGCTGGAGGCAGTACCGCTCGCGCGGCAAGACCTGCGCCAGGAGGTTGCCGAGCAGAATCTCGCCCAGCCCGCCGCGCGGCTTGGGGGCGCGCAGGATGTCCTGCAGCGCGGCGATGTCCTGGCCCAACGCGAGTACCTGGTTGGTCGCCTCGGTGACTTTGCCGATCCCCTCCTGCACGCTGCCGAACACGGCGACCTGCTGGGTCATGGTCCCCAGGTTCTGGTTGACCTGATCGCGCAGCGCCCGCATCTCTGCTTGCAGGACGGCGACGTGTTCGACCTGGGCATCGTTGCGGCCCCGCAGCGCCAGCCAGACGACCGCGGCGATCAGCCCCCACACGGATAGGATGAGTACGGCGAGTAGAAGGGTGGTCAAGGTGTCCATTTGTGATCTCCTGATGGAATAGGCTCAAGTACAATGTCACTGTGGTCAAGCATTGTTCCAATCCTCATCATCAAGGGGATGGTCCCAGATATTATACCAAACGCTCTGAAAACTGAAAGGAATTTGGTTTTCCTCTTACGGGTTCGCCGTACATATCTCCAGCGAGACGTCGTCCACATAGATCGCCGTGACTCCATCCGAACCATCGTTGTAAACGCCAAAGTATAACTCGATGGTCCAACCGGCGTAGGCGGTCAGATCGAACTGGTAAGATGTCCATTGACGATCATCGCTTCGCTGCGAGATTAGCGTTTCAACTTCTTGACCCTCTTCATCCAAGACGATCACGTACTGCACGTCGTCCGAGGATGCTCCGCTGAGGGGGTATAGCCAAAAGCGCAACGTGGCGCTGATAGCGTCGGCGGGAACCGTCACCATCTGCCGGGCGGAGGAGTAGCTTTCTTGATCGTCGCCCAGCTCGACAATGCCTACGCGCATCGAACGGCTCCCGCTGTGCGTGAGCGCCGTGGTGTAACTGGCAGGATAAGCGGTGGTGGGGAGATCCCATCCACTTTCGTCCTCGAAACTGCCGTTGACGATCCCCTCGACACAAGACCCAGGCGAACGGACGAGAATATAGTCCGGGAGACTCAGCGTGGACGTATCGCCCGGCGAGGTCGGCGTTCCGTTTGTCTTGCTGATCACCAGGGTAACGGTGTATGTACCTGGCGTCACGTAGGTGTGAATTGGATGGGTTTGCGTGCTGGTGGCCCCATCTCCAAAATTCCACAGGCTGGCCGCATAGTCCCCGCTGGATGTGTTGGAGAAGGTCACGGTCAAGGGAGCCGTGCCGGAGAGCGGCCAGGCGGTAAAGCTCGCCCGGAGCGGCGTGTAGCTGCGCAGAATGAGGGGCAGGTAGACGTCGTATTTTTCCTGTACGTCAATGTACCCCACCTTCGTCTCACTATCGATACTGCCCGAGCCGCTGACGACCAGCGTGACCGTGTACGCTCCCGCTGTGGTATAGGTGTGCGATGGACTTGGCAGAGTGCTGGTGATGCCATCGCCAAAAGCCCATTCCCAATTCACAACGTCGCCCGCCGACGTTTCGGTAAACTGAACGGTAAGCGGTACGGATCCACGGGTAGGATCGGCGGAAAAGTTGGCAATGACAGGCTCTTCGCTGACCCGGATGTACCGTTGTTTCACCACCGTATCCGTCCCTCCAGGTCCACTGACGGTGAGGCTGACGGCAAAGGTGCCGGTGACGTGATACGTGTGGGTGAGATGTTGTGTGGTCCCGGTGATGCCGTCGCCAAAATCCCACAACCAGGTGGACAACGATCCGGTAGACGTGTCGGTAAAGACGACGGTCAATGGTGGCTGACCGGCCAACGGCGCGGCGTGAAAGTCTGCCTGTACCGGAGCGTAGATGGATATGGCGCGGGTATCGGTGACTGTGCCCGCACCATTCGCGGCTGTGAGAGTGATGACCTTGGCGCCAGTGGTATGCCAGGTGAGGGCAATCGTGTCGCTCAGGTCTCCCGTGTTCGTGACGGGAACCTGTCCTGTAGTTTGCCAGACGTACGTGATCGGAACCGTAGCCGTGATCGGGCTGACGGTAGCGGTGAAGGCGTAACGAGTCTGGATGAGGCCCCTTGATGAACCAGCGATAGACACGTCGGTTGGCGGCACCTGGATATCCCCGCTGGGATCGTGCAGCCAGCCGCTCACTGTGCCTGAACTGCTCATCACTTCCCATTTTTGGACGGCAAGTGTGCTGTCGCCATCGGGGGAGCTATTCTGTTCTACAACCAAGATGGCGCCATTTCCATCGTTGTCCACGTTCGATTCAGCCACGACCGAGGTGTGTCCATACGTCGAAGTAGAGCCATAGCTCAGGATGTCGCCTGGTTGGGGAGCCTTGCCTGGTGTATCGTTGGGTATTTTTTCGAGCCAGCAACCGTTCGTATCGACGTCACAGTTCCAGACTACTTGACTGCCGTGAGCGGAGTAGGGGGCGATATTGTACGCCAGATACATGAAGCGTTTGCTCAACTCGGGACATTGCCATTCGAGTTGTTTGGCTGCTCCAGGGAAAAAGGCGACCGAGACTTCTGGAGCGCCATCGGCCCAGGGGCGCGGTCCGCATGCCTTCACTCCCCGGTAAGAAGCTCCCAGGGGATACGCCTCGATACCCGTCGCCGCGGAATAGTTGTTCGTGTCGCAGTCGCCATCCCACCAGGAGGGGAAAGGCAGATCAGAAGCACTATCGGAAGAGTCGACTACTAGGCGCCGGGGACGATTCATCGCCGCCACACTCGTCGAAGGGCGATTCGAATCAGGGCTACTCAACTCGATATTGTCAAGTGAATCGGCAAAGACCGATGTGTTCCCGCCTGATATCTCTTCACTGGCACGAACGATCCAAAGCCGGTTGCCCGCTTCGACAACCCACTCCACTATCGCGACCGGCCTGGCGACAGTCCCATCGATATGCAGATTCACGACGCTGATCGAACCAACCACCTCCTCGCCAAAAAGATTCGCGACAGGCCCTACCCGCGGATTTCCTCCCTGTCGTTCTCGGTAATCGCGCAGGGAGGCGCGATATATGGCCTCGCTCTGAGCATGCGCTCTGGGCAGCGCTTCTGTGCTGGGCCTGGTGCCAAAAGGAACCGCCGTGATCGAAAGCTCGCGAAAGACATCTTTTCGGTTGATGGCTGTTGCTATCTGGATCGCGTTGTCTGCATCTGGCGTGGTAAAGTTGGGCGCGGGCAAAAAGGAAGCGCACAAGCGCAGTTCGACGCCGTCAAGGGAAAACGAGGAGCTTGGTAGGCTTTTTTGAGCGCATGATCCTGGCGCGGCCAACGGACACGCATAGGCGGATATAGCCCGCATAGATGGGTGCAGCACGAACAGCAAACCGCCCAGCAACAGAACTAGCGTCACCGCCGCAATGAAAGACTGTTTGGCTCTCATCGTACACACTTGGTCAACGATTTCCTACAACCCCTCCTTGGCGACCAACTCCCGCCCCAGGTCGATCAACTCCTGAATCGTGACGATGAACCCCTCCGCAGCCTCGACGCTGGGCGGCGGAGCCTCCTCCTCGTCCTCGGCCGGCGGGGCGGTGAGAGCGCGGACGCGATCGACGCGGGCAGCCAGGTCGGTGGGGACGCGCCCTGCGGCGACCAGCTCTGCTTCCACCAGGCGCGGGGAGGGGAGCTTTTCGTCCGGCGCTTTGTCCTGCGGTCGCCAGTTCCGCGTCAACGAGATATGCGCGCTCAGCGCCCAGCCCAATGCCTGGCGCACGGGACGCATCACCTCCTCCGGGAAGCCGCCCTTCAACACGACTGACGCCAGCTTGAGCCGCTTGTCGGCGTTGTCGAACCCCTCGTTGGCGCGGCGCAGTTTCTTCTCCAACGCCTTGCGCTTGTCCTTGCGGGCCGGGGCGGGGATGGCCGGGGCGTGATAGACCGTGGCGACCTCGGCCGTTTGCTCCATCATCCCGCCGGTGAGCGCAGAGAGCGCCCGGTAGCCCTCCTGTTCCATCAGCAACAGGCCCGGCGCGGGGAAATCGCCATAATGCTCGTTGAGCAGCGTCTCGACCTGGGCGCGCAGTTTGCCCGGCTCGCGGTCCACGACGACGAGGATGTTTCCGTCGGTGGGGGCGGTCGGGAGTTGCGGAGCCTCTCGCACCAGGAGGATGCGGCCCGGATAGCGGCCCACCACCAGGTCGGCAAAGCCCTGCAACGTGGGCGCGACCTTTGGCGGAGCCTCCGGCTCGGCGGTTGGCTCGAGCACCAGTTCCGGCTTGATGGCCTCTTTTTCTCCCAACATCACCTGGAGCTTTTGCAGGACCGACTGCCCGGTCTTGTCGAACGAGAGATCGATGACGTCGCTGTCTGGGTCGAGCGCTGCGTCAAAGACGGCCCGCTTGGCAGCGAGCGTGTCGAGCATGCGCTCCTCGATGGTGCCCCTGGCGATCAGATTGACCACGTTGACGGTGTGCGGCTGGCCGTGACGGTGGGCGCGGGCGATGCGCTGGGCCAGCACCGCCGGGTTCCAGGGCAGGTCGAGGTTGATCACCATGCTGGCGGCCTGCAAGTTCAGCCCCACGCCGCCGGCGTCGGAGGAGAGAAACACCTTGCACTTGGGGTCCTCAAAGAACTGTTCGATGAGCGCGCCGCGCTTCTTGGTGGGCACGTCGCCCGTCAGCTTGACCCAGCCCAGGTTGAGCCGCTGCAGCGCCGGCTCGGTCAGGTCGAGCATGCGCGTCCACTGGCTAAAGAGGATCGCCTTGTGGCCGTTGCTGGCAACCTCCTCGCCGAGGATCTCGCGCAGCTCGCGCAGCTTGGGCGAGGTCTTTTCGCAATCCTGGGGTTTGATCTCTGGATCGTGGAGCGCCAGCGCGTTGCAGATCAGGCGCATTTTGACCAGCGATCCCAGCAGGATGTTGTGTTCCTCCGGCGTGAGCGGGCGGCGCTTGGCTCGCGCCATCAACTGGGCGACCCGTTGCTCGTACTCGTAGTAGGCGTCCCATTGGGGGCCGGTCATCTCGACGAAAAAGTTGCTGTCGATGCGTTCCGGCAGGTCGAGCAACACCTCCTCGCGCACGCGGCGCAACACGTAGGGGCCGATGCGACGGCGTAACTCGTCCAGGTTCTTGTGCCCCAGCACCTTGTAGGAGCCGGAGGGCCGCTGTTCGGTCTCATAGTACCGCTCATTGAAGCGCCACAGCGGGCCGAGGATGGTCGGATCGATGAATTGAAAGATCGAGTAGAGTTCATCGAGCCGATTTTCCAGCGGGGTGCCGGTCAGCACGAAGGCGTAGGGACTGCGCAAGCGTTTGATCCGGTCGGCGGTCTTGGTGCGCCAGTTCTTTATCCGCTGGGCCTCGTCGAGGATGATCAGGTCAAACTCTCGCCGGGTAAGCTCTTTCTCGTCATAGTGCACCAGTTCATAGTTCATGATGTTAAAGAACTGGGGGTCTCGGTACAGATCGCGGCGGTGGATGGGATTCCCTTCGATGATCTGGGCGGACAGCGAGGTAAAGCGCCGAATCTCGCGCGCCCATTGGTGCTTGAGCGAGGCCGGGCAGACGATGAGCACGTGTTCGATGTCGCGCAGTTGCTTGAGCAGCGCGGCGGCGGCGATGGCCTGCACCGTCTTGCCCAATCCCATGTCGTCGGCCAACATCGCCCGCCGGCCAAAGGCGAGGTGGAGCAGTCCCTTCTCCTGGTAGCCGTAGAGCGGCGTTGAGAGGACATTGAGCGAGCGGTTGCCCTGCTCCACCTGGTCGAGGAACCAGCGTTTTTGCAGCTTGACCGCCTCGATATCCTGCTGATTTTTCAGGTAATCGTGGACGGGCTGGGTCGCGAGGATCTGCTCCCGCTCCCGTTCGGGCAGGCGGTTCAGCTCGCTGAGCAGCGCGGGCAGGCTCTGTGTGACCGGGCCTTGCAGAATACCCTCGGCGTCAAAGTAGCGGGTCAGCAGCGCGCGCAGCCGCTCGTTTTCCGGGGGCGGCTGCGTGACGCGAACCGTGGTGCGCTCGGCGTGGCGGACGTACACCTGTGCGACAGGCGTGGCCTGTTCGACGAACTCTTCCCACTGGTCGGCGAATTCTTCCCTCAGGTTCGCCAGCACGCCCTCGATGTGCTTGCACGTCCCGATGGTGTTGGTGCGATAGTCGGGACAGGTGCAGGAGTTGAGTTGCTCGGTGAGCGAGCGAATCCGAACCGTGTAGTGCCGCTCGGAGGTGGACGTCACCTCAAAGGTGCTGTAGACCGGATGCTGGCCCTGATTGACGATCTTGGCCAGATCCTCCTTGCCACGTTTGCGGCGGCGATCGATCTGTTCCTGGAGCATGTCAGTTTGTTCTTCTTTACGATCCATTTTTGCCCCTCCTTGTTTTTAGAACCTCTCTTGTTGGGTGAAAAATCTTTCTGCCGTAGGTCATTGAATCGCTGAAACACTGAAAACAGATTGACGCTCGACAGAACCCTCAGTGGAATCAGTAGCTTCAGCGGCTCAGTGGTTCTGGCCTCGAAAGATATTATACCAGACGTGCCTGAAAACTGAAAGGAATTTGAACTTTTTCCTCCCCAACCGCATGTAACTAGTAGAAGCGGCCACCCGAGCGCCGCTCAAAATCTCAAAGGGAGGAGAAAAATGTATACCAAAAACCGTTTCAAACTAGCCGCATTGATCGTAGTCGCCGCTCTGCTTGCTGGCTGCGGTGCTCCGGCGACCGTACAAGTCACCCGAGTTGTGGGTAAGGAGGGAGAGACCGTCTTCGAGGAGATGGAAGTGGTTGCTACTGCCGCTCCTACGATGAGCGCCGACGGCCCCTATCCCTCTACCGGCGGTCTCGTCCCGCCCAACGACCAACCCTATGCCGACGTCTTTTTCGAGGACTATGGCGTCAACCCCTTCATCGACACCGAGGACGATCACTTTTCCACCTTTGCGGTGGATGTGGACACCGCCTCCTACACCGTCATGCGCCGCTACGTGGGCGACGGTTACCTGCCGCCCGACGAGTCGGTGCGCGTCGAGGAGTATATCAACTTCTTCGAGCAGGAGTATGAACCGCCCGCCGAGGGCGAGGGTGCCTTTGCCATCCACCTGGAGGGCGCGCCCTCTCTCTTTGGCGACGAGCGGTACTACCTGATGCGCGTGGGGCTCCAGGGGTACGAGATCCCGCCGGAGGCACGCAAGGACGTCGTGCTCACCTTTGTGATCGACGTGTCTGGCTCGATGGATATGGAGAATCGGCTGGAACTGGTGAAGGACGCGCTCTGGCTGCTGGTCGGGGAGCTGCGACCCACCGATCAGGTCGGCATCGTCGTCTATGGCTCCCGCGCCCACGTGGTGTTGGAGCACACTCCGGTTAGCGAGTCCCGTCAAATCCTGCGGGCCATCGACCGGCTGGAACCGGAAGGCTCGACCAATGCCGAGGAAGGCTTGGTGATGGCCTACCGCATGGCCGCCGAATCCTTCAACCCCGAAGCGATCAACCGCGTCATCCTCTGCTCCGACGGCGTGGCGAACGTCGGGCGCACCGGCCCCGGTTCGATCCTGGAGCAGATCCGCGGCCACGCCGAGCGCGGCATCTACCTGACCACGGTCGGCTTTGGGATGGGCAACTATAACGACACACTGATGGAACAATTGGCCGACGACGGCGACGGGTTCTATGCCTACGTTGACACGCTGAAAGAGGCCGAGCGGGTCTTTGTCCACGACCTGACATCGACCCTCCAGGTCATCGCCAGGGACGCCAAGATCCAGGTCGATTTCAACCCGGCGGTAGTCAGCCGCTACCGGCTCATCGGCTACGAGAACCGCGACGTGGCGGACGAGGATTTCCGCAACGACGAGGTGGACGCAGGCGAGATCGGCGTCGGCCACAGCGTCACCGCGCTCTACGAGCTCAAGTTCCAACCCGAAGCATCCGAATCCGAGACGGCGATGACCGCCTTTGTGCGCTATGAGGATCCCGATAGCGGCGAGGTGACGGAGATCTCTCGCTCTATCGCCCGCGCCGACTTTGCCCCGACCTTCAAGGAAGCGTCGACCCGCTTCCAGTTCGACGCAGTGGTGGCCGAGTACGCCGAGATTCTGCGTCAAAGCTACTGGGCGAAGGAATCGAGTCTGGAGGACGTGGTCTGGGAGGCCCGCCGCATCGCCGAGTATCTGCCCGGCGATCCCGACGTGGCCGAGTTTGCGAGCCTGGTCGAGCGGGCCAACAGTCTGTGGGAGTAGACAAGTGATGGGTAGATAGTACTACAACGAGATTTGAAACAATCGTCATTCCGAGCGGAACGGAGCGTAGCGGAGTGGAGTCGAGGAATCTCCCTACGTTCGGTAGCAAGAGATTCCTCGACTCCCTTCGGTCGCTCGGAATGACGGAGATGGCGAAATCTCGCTGTAGTAATGGATAGATGAGGGTTTTTTCCTCATCTATCCATGTACTTTCCCCAAAGGAGGAGAAAAAATGTAGTAAGCGTTCAGCCATATCACCAAACACCGGAGCGAGCGCTGGTTGAATAGCAGAGGCACACGCTTTTTGTGCCGAAGCGTATCGAAACCAAGCCAGCGGGGCCGTATGCACAACCCGCTTGGTCTCGATACGTCGCCGGATGGGACATCCGCTTGCTCCTACTCGACCGGCGCTGGATTTGCTGTCGAAGCAGTTACAGTTGATCTACGAAAACTTGGGCGTCAGGACGTCCGCCAGGTTGGGTCGCCCGACCTCTTGCAACTCGTAGCGCACGCGCTCGCTGGGCTTGTCGACCTTGATCACGCGGCGCAGATCAATAGGAGTGCCGATGATCACCAGGTCACACGGCGTGTTTCGGATCGTCTGTTCCAACTCTTCCCGCTGCTTCTCGCCATAGCCCATCGCGGGCAGCACGTCGCCGGTAGTGGGGTACTTTTCGTAGGTCGTGATGATGGAGCCTACCGCGTAAGGCCGCGGATCGACCAACTCGGCTGCGCCGAACCGGCGGGCCGCCACCACTCCCGCTCCGTAGGCCATCTCGCCGTGGGTCAGCGTGGGACCGTCCTCGATCACCAACACCTTCTTGCCCCGGATGGCATCAGGGTTCTCGACAAAGATGGGAGACGCCGCCTCGATGATCGTCGCCTCGGGATTCACGGCCAGCACGTTGTTTCGCACGGCGATGATGTCATCTGAACCGGCCGTGTCGATCTTGTTGATGACGACCGCGTCTGCCAAGCGCAGGTTTGCCTCGCCGGGGTGATAGCGCAGCTCGTGCCCGGGGCGGTGAGGGTCCAGGACGGTGATGTAGAGATCGGACTTGTAGAACGCCAGGTCGTTGTTGCCGCCGTCCCAGACGATGACGTCCGCTTCCTTCTCGGCCTCGCGCAGAATTTTCTCGTAATCCACACCAGCATAGACGACGACTCCACGGTCGATGTGCGGCTCGTACTCTTCCCGCTCCTCGATGGTGCAGTCATACCGATCCATGTCTTCATACGTGGCGAAACGCTGGCAGGCCTGCTCCACCAGGTTGCCGTAGGGCATCGGGTGGCGGATGGCGACGACCTGCTTGCCCATCTCCTTCAACAGATCACAGACGCGGCGGGTGGTCTGGCTCTTGCCGCTGCCCGTGCGTCCCGCGCAGACGGCGATGACCGGTTTGCTCGATTCGAGCATCGTCGTCCCCGTCCCCAGCAAACGAAAATCGGCCCCTGCCGCCAGCACCTGCGATGCCTTGTGCATCACGTACTCGTAGCTGACGTCAGAATAGGAAAAGACCGCCTGAACCACGTTCAGGTCGCGGATGAGGGATTCGAGATCGTCCTCCGAGTGGATCGGGATGCCCTTGGGATAGATAGCGCCCGCTAACTCGGGAGGATACACGCGCCCCTCGATGTCGGGGATTTGGGTAGCGGTGAAAGCCACAACTTTATAATCGGCGTTATCTCGAAAGTAGACGTTAAAGTTGTGAAAGTCGCGTCCGGCAGCGCCCATGATCAGTATTCGGTTTTCAGTCATTGAGAAATCTCCTTGATCTACGATATAGTAAAACCACTTGGACTATATGTCAAGCAGGCTCTTTATTTTACACAATTATAGACAAAGTGTCAAGTAATTACCCTATGTTTTGGAAGATCGTAGACATTTAGTCTATCATCTTCTCCACGATTCCTCCATCACGTCTCCATACATTCTACACAAGTTCACTGTACACTCCTATAGACTCACTCGCCAGATGGGCGATGTTGAGTATAATGAACATGGCACAGAATCACACGTATCGAAGTACAGAAGGATCGAACGGATGGCTTACCCGACCATTCTCGTCGTGGACGACGAACCCCACATCATCGAGGTCGTGCGCGACTATTTGAAGCAAGCCGGCTACCGCGTACTCACCGCCCATGATGGCCGCACGGCGCTGACCATCGCCCGCCACGAGCAGCCCGACCTGGTCGTGCTCGACCTGATGCTGCCGGGCGGCATCGACGGGCTGGACGTCTGCCGCAGCTTGCGCCAGGACCCGGTTCTGGCCGACGTGCCCATCATCATGCTGACGGCTCGCATCGAGGAGACAGACCGGCTCATCGGGCTGGAACTGGGAGCCGACGATTACGTGACCAAGCCCTTTAGCCCTCGCGAGGTGGTGGCCCGCGTGCGTGCGGTGCTGCGCCGCGCCAAGCGCAGCGAAGTTGAACCATCGAGCGTCATCCGCGTCGGAGAACTGGCGATTGATTTAGCGAATCGCAGAGTGACGGTCGGCGGCGAGTCTGTCTCGCTCACACCCACCGAGTTCGACCTGCTGGCAGTGATGGCCCGCAGTCCCGGTCGCCCTTTCACGCGGGCGCAACTGATGGACCTGGTCTATGACGTGGCCTATGCCGGATACGACCGGGCGATTGACTCACATATCAAGAACCTGCGCCGCAAGATCGAACCCGATCCCCGCGAGCCGCGCTACGTGCTCACCGTCTATGGGGTAGGCTACAAATTGGAAAGTGACCATGGAAAATGAGAAATCGCTAACCAGGTTCCGTGTTCGGTTCTTTTGGCAACTGCTCACCGCTTTCACTCTGGTTACCGTCCTACTCTGGGGCGGGATGTCGATAGCCGGGCGGGCCGCTTTGAACAACCTGGCCCGCGACCGAGTCCTGGCCGCATCGCACCTCTGGGTCGACCGTTTGGCCGCCCACTATGACGAACAGAATAGCTGGGAAAACATCGAGACCCTGATCGCCGACTATCCTTGCGGGTCCGGCTGGGGGCCGTGGGATGAAACGTGGCAGGTCAGCCACGTCCTGGCCGCCGCAGATGGCACAGTGGTTGCCGCCAGCAACAGCGAGCAATTGGGCCGGACGATAAGCCGTTGGGAACAGGATTTGGCCGCCCCTGTCGTAGTGAACGACGAGCAGGTGGGTTACCTGCTCTTGTCTCCGTTCGACTACTTTTGGCCGGGGTCGCCGCCGATAGCGGGGCGGGCCTTGCAGAACTTTTTACTGACCGGGCTGGGCATCGGAGTCGGAAGCTTGATCATCGGTTTCGTGCTATCGCGCGGCATGAGCCGACCGCTGGTAAACCTGACGACGGCGACCCGCGCCGTGGCCGCCGGTGACCTCAGCGTGCACGTTCCCGCTCGTTATCCGGGGGAGGTTGGGGAATTGGCCACGGCCTTTAACACGATGGCCAGAGACCTGGCCCACGCCGACGAACTGCGCCGCAACATGACCGCCGACGTGGCCCACGAACTGCGCACCCCGCTCAGCGTCATCCGAGGCAAATTGGAGGGCGTACTCGATGGCGTCTATCCCGCCACCTCCAAGCATCTGGAGCCGATCCTGGAAGAGACCGATCTGCTAACTCACCTGGTCGGGGATTTGCGCCTGCTCGCCCTGGCCGAGGCAGGCCAACTAACCCTCGAAAAGCGGGCGATGGACGTGGGCGACCTGCTGCGAGACGCCCAGGTCAACTTTGGCCCCCAGGCCGCCGACCGAGGCGTGACGCTGGCGCTCGACCTGCCCTCCGAACTCCCGCACGTCGTGGGAGACTGGCGGCGCATCGCCCAGGTGCTGGGCAACCTGCTGACCAACGCGCTCCGCCACACCCCAGAAGGCGGCTGCGTGACCCTCTCCGCATCCGTTTCCGTTTCTCCCCCCCCAATGGGGGGGGCTGGGGGGGGGAGCGTACGTGTAACCGTATCCGACACCGGCATAGGAATCCCTCCCGAAAACCTCCCCTACATCTTTGAGCGCTTCTGGCGGGGAGACAAATCCCGCTCGCGAGCCAGCAGCGAGACCGGCCTGGGGTTGGCCATCGCCAAGCAGCTCGTCGAGATGCACGGCGGCGCGATTGGCGTGGAGAGCGTGCCGGGCGCAGGCTCGAAATTCTGGTTTACACTGCCTACAACAAGGAGTCAAGAATGAAATCACTGCAACGCATGTTCCGTTTCGTCAAACCTTACCAGCGAAACGCCATCCTTTCGATGCTGTTGCTGACGGGCGTGGTCGCCTCCGATCTGGCGATCCCACGCCTGACCCAGCGCGTCATCGATCAGGGCATCGCCCAGCAGGATATGGGGACTATCGTGTCGACTTCACTGCTGATGTTGGGAGCCGCGATCCTCAGCGCGCTGTTTGCGGTGGGGAACACGCTGCTTTCGGTGCGTGTGGCGATGGGCGCGGGCGCGGATATGCGCAGCGCCATCGTCCGCCAGGTGCAGACGTTCTCGTTCGGCAACCTGGACCGCATCCAGACCGGTCAACTGCTCGTGCGCGCGACGAGTGACGTCAACCAGGTCCAATTCATGGTGCAGATGGCCTTGCGTATGCTGACCCGCGCGCCGCTGTGGATGCTCGGCAGCGTGGTCATGCTGATCGCGACCAGCACGCGGCTGGCGCTGCTGATGCTGGCGCTGCTCCCGCTCGTCCTGGGCCTGATCTGGTTCTTCCTCGTCCGGGCGCGCCCGCTCTTTTTGTCGGTGCAAAAGAAGCTGGATCGACTGAACCAGGTCTTGCAAGAGAACCTGGCGGGCGTGCGGGTGGTCAAGGCGTTCGTGCGCGACGAGCACGAAAAAAAGCGCTTCGACCGGGCGAATCGCGACCTGACGACCGAGAACATCCGGGTGATGCAGCTTACCGCCTCGCTGCTTCCCACGATGCGGTTTCTCGTCAATCTGGGCGTCGTGGGCGTCGTCTGGTTCGGCGGCAATTTGACCGCCTCCGGCGATCTCACCGTGGGCGAGATCGTGGCCGCGATCAACTACATGTCCTTTTCTCTCTTCCCGCTGATGATGCTGGGAGGGATGGCCGGGCCGATCTCCGCCGCCGATGCCTCTGCCGGGCGCATCTGCGAGATCCTCGACAGCATCCCCGACGTGCAGAACCGCCCGGACGCTCAGGCTCCCGCCGTGGTCGAGGGCCGCGTCGCTTTCGAAGACGTCTGCTTCAGCTACAACAGTAGCAACGACTTTAGTCGTTCCAATGGCGCAAGAGCGACTAAAGTCGCCACTACGCTTGATGAGTTGGTGCTGAACGGCATCAACCTGATCGCCGAGCCGGGCCAGACGGTGGCGATCCTGGGCGCGACGGGTTCGGGCAAGTCAAGCCTCATTCACCTGATCCCCCGTTTTTACGACGCGGAGCGGGGCCGGGTGACGTTGGACGGCACAAACCTGCGCGACATCCTGCTGCACGCGCTGCGCACCCAGGTGAGCATCTCGCTGCAAGAGCCAGTACTGTTCAGTGGCACGGTGCGCGACAACATCCGTTATGGTCGCCCTGAGGCAACGGAGGAAGAGGTCATCGCCGCGGCTCGGGCCGCTCAGGCTCACGATTTTATCGCGTCCTTCCCCGACGGCTACGACACGCTCGTCGGCCAGCGGGGAGTGAACCTTTCGGGCGGGCAGAAGCAGCGCATCGCCATCGCTCGCGCGCTGCTCGTGCAGCCCAAGATCCTCATCCTCGACGACAGCACCAGCTCGGTGGACGTGGAGACAGAGGCGAAAATCGAGATTGTCCTCGAGAAATTGATGGCCGACCGCACTACCTTTGTCATCGCGCAGCGCATCAGCACAGTGCTCAACGCCGACAAGATCGTCGTGCTGGATCGTGGACAGATCGCCGCCGAGGGCACGCACGCGGAATTGATCGCGTCCAGTCCCATCTATCAAGAAATCTACGAGTCCCAATTGGGGAATGGAGCGACCGACAATGGCTAACCGACGACCTGATGGACAATCCGACCGAACCACATCTCAACCCACTGGCTTACCCGGCCCTGGAGGAAGGCATCGAGGGGCGAGAATCGAAAAGGCCCGCTACACGCGCGGCACATTGCGCCGGTTGCTCGCTGCGCTGCGCCCTTACAAGTGGGCGCTGGTGATCGTGTTTGTCCTGGTAGTGGTGAGCACGGTGCTGGACTTGATGGGACCATTCTTGATGGGCGTCGCGATAGACGAGTTCATCAATGCGGGCGATCTGGCGGGACTGGCGCGCATCGTCCTGCTGATGCTGGGAGCATACGCGGGCGGATGGCTGGCGAACGTTGGCCAGAGCGTGATTATGGCCCGGATCTCTCAACAGACGATGCGCGGGCTGCGTCGCGACTTGTTCGCCCATTTGCGGACACTCTCGCTCCGCTTTTTCGACCGGCATCCCCACGGCGAGCTGATGAGCCGCCTGACGAACGACCTGGACGCCATCAGCCGCGTGCTGGCGCAGAATGTGACGGAGCTGTTCACCGGGTTCCTCACACTGGCCGGTATCCTGGTGATGATGTTTGCGATCAATTTCTGGCTGGCGCTAGGCTCGATGATCGTCTTCCCGTTCATGATGTGGCTGGTGGGGTTCGTGGGGAAGCGGACGCGCAAGTATTTCCGCGAGTACCAGATGCGGATCGGCCAGTTGAACGGGCAGTTGGAGGAGATGTTCAGCGGGCAGCGTGTCATCATCGCCTTTGGGCGCGAGGCGACCGCGCTGGCGGATTTCGACGCGGCGAACGAACAGGTGCGCTGGGTCGGCGTTCAGGCGCAGGCGTACGCGATGCTCGTCCCGCCGCTGATGGGCATCCTGAGCAACGCCAACATCGCCATCCTCGCCGGGCTGGGCGGCTGGATGGCGCTCCAGGGTTGGGCCACGGTTGGCGTCATCGCGACTTTTTACAACTATTCGCGCAAGTTCGCCGCGCCACTGCGACACCTGGGCAACCTGTACAACCAGATCCAGACCGCGATAGCCGGGGCGGAGCGGGTCTTTGAGATCATGGATACAGAACCAGAGCTTACCGATGTCCCTGATGCTGTCCCGTTGGACGACGTCGCTGGCGAGGTGGTTTTTGACCACGTGGATTTCAGCTACGTGCCCGACGTGCCCGTCATCAAGGATATGAGCCTGACCGCCCAATCGGGGCAGACCATCGCGCTGGTCGGGCCGACGGGCGCAGGCAAAACGACGATCATCAACCTGCTCACCCGTTTCTACGACATCGACGGCGGCGCGATCTGCATTGATGGGCACGACATCCGCGAGGTGCAGAAAGCGAACCTGCGCCGAAAACTGGGCATCGTGTTGCAGGACACGTTCCTCTTCTCAGGCTCGGTGATGGAGAACATCCGCTACGGACGGCTGAACGCTGCCGACGAGGAGTGCATCGCCGCAGCCAGGCTGGCGAACGCCGATCAGTTCATCCGCCGCCTGCCCCAGGGATACGACACGGAACTTTCGGAGCGCGGCAGCAACCTGAGCCAGGGGCAGCGGCAGTTGCTCGCCATCGCCCGCGCCATCCTGGCCGATCCCGCTATCCTCATCCTCGACGAGGCGACGAGCAGCGTCGACAGCCGCACGGAAAAGAACATCCAGGAGGCGCTGCTCCGGCTGATGGAAGGCCGGACCAGCTTCGTCATCGCTCACCGCTTGAGCACCATCCGCGACGCCGATGATATCCTGGTCATCAACGGCGGCGAGGTTATCGAGCGCGGCAGTCACGACGAGTTGCTGGCGCAGAAAGGATTTTATCATAACTTGTACATGAGCCAGTTCAAGGGGAATGCAGCTCAAGATTCATGCGGTCAGTGATGCTCCACCGTCAACCAAGTGGAGATGATCCCCGATATTTGGCCCATCTCAGCCTCGCCAAAGCCCCTGGACATTACCGCGGGCGTGCCCACCCGTATGCTATTGGCCACCAACGGTGGACGTTCGTCGAAGGGGATCAAGTTGCGATTGACATAGATACCGACGGCCTTCAGCGTCTCCTCGGCCTGCTGACCGATGAGGCCGCGGCTCCCAACGTCAACCAGAAACAGGTGCGTATCAGTGCCACCTGTCACGATGCGCCAACCAGCGGCTTGTAGCCGGTCGGCCAGTCGGCGCGCGTTCGACACGATGCAGCGCTGAGTGGCCCGGAACATCTCCGTCATAGCCATCTTGAATGTCACGGCCTTGGCCGCCAGTGTGTGAGGACCAAAGCTACCTTGAACGCCGGAAAAGACACTCCGGTCAATCGCTCGACTGTAGGCGGCCGGGCACAGGACGTATCCCCCCTTGCCGCCGCCTAGGGTCTTGTACGTCGTTCCCGTCAAAGTCGGCGTATGGTACCGGGCTGGGATGAACGCTGGCAGCCACCAATCCGCCGATGTGGGCCTGATCCACCATAAGCAAAGCCTGGACCTCGCCGCATATCTCGCGCAGGCGAGCAAAGTCTATGATTCAGGGATACGCGCTTCTGCCGGCGACGATCACCTTCGGACGTTCACGCTGGGCCAGATCCCGCACAGCCGTATAGTCGATCTGCTCTGTGGTGCGGTTCACAGAGTGGGGCACAAAGCGATAGAATTGACCGGACAGGCTGAGGTCGTAGCCGTGTGACAGATGTCTACTGATGGCAATCCGTTTTCCCAGGCAAATGGCGATGATATCGTTGTACTCGATTCGGGAAATCAGTTTGTTGCCCTGGTGCCGCTCAAAAGAGGTTGGAGTGAGATGAATGTGGATCGGGCGCAAAAGCATCATTATCTTGGGGCGTGTCAGAGCGATCAGGAGTGCTCCCACATTCGTGATCTTAATGATTCACAACTCTCCTTGAAAGGCCCAGTGCAGCAGCATTTCCCTCACTCCTCCACGTCCACTTTCCCCTGCGGATTGAACTGGAGCACGCTTTCCTTCACGCTCAAATCCACCAGGTTGGCGTCCATCTCGCCGCTGGCCTCAAGCTACAGGCGCAACTGCACTTCCGCTCCCGCCTCGACCAGTGGGGCCACGTCATCCGCGGCGTTGACTGCGCGGGGCAGCTCGAGCAGGAACTCCTGACCCTGGTCGGAGAGGTAGCCTTTGCCCACCGGGACGCCGCTGGCCTTGGTGATGTAAGAGAGAGTCTCGTCGATCAGGATCAGGGCGGGGCCGGTGAGTTGGAGGAGCTGCCCCAAACTCCCGCTCGCGGGCGCTCGGTCCGCGAGAGAGAATGGACTTGCGCCGACCGAAAAGATGGGATCTCCTCCTACAATGTCATTAAGCGCCGTCGGTTGAGTAGAACATCTTGTATTTCTTCCCGCTGCCGCAGGGGCAGGGATCGTTACGTCCGACTTTCCTGGTGGTCATAGAACCTCGCTTTCAGTCAGTACAGCTCAAAAAACTTGTCGGTACCCAGCATGGGGATCAACCGCCGCGCCAACTGATCCAGTGACCCGGATGCGCCGACGTCAATCCAATCGTCAACGCTGCCCCGGTAGCGTCAGCGCTGCACACCAAAGGAGCGGGTATCTGCATCGGCCACGCGCAGCGTGAAACGGAGTATGGGTGTGAATTGAGCGCCCCGCTCCAGGATTTCCCGCAGGTCCTTCTCTCGATCAAAGAGCGGTATACCCATCCCTCTCAGATCAGAAATCAGACCATCCATGTCCGGCCCAACTGACTCGTAAATCTCGATCCGGTCGTGTTTGACGTTGACGCGGTAGTTGTGCGACTTGGGGTGCTGCTCCACCGCCGCCTCGACCGCAGCGACCTCTTCCGGTAGGATCTGGGCCGGGCGCTTTTTAATCAGCGAGACGATCCCGTTGACGCTTTCGCTGATCTCGTATCCCTTCGGTATCTCGTCAACGACGCGCCTGCCTTCTGGATCGCGCAAAGTTATAGCGCGGCTTTCCGGTCTTTGTGGTCCCCTTCCACTCCCAGGGTTTCGACGAGGCGCGGGGGGGGGGAAGAGGTCCCGCCCGTCGAAATCCTTCATATCCTCCTTCAACCGCCGCCAAAAGATCGGGCATCGTCTCGTAGGGATGTCGGCCCCTACGGGATTCTCCTGTCGCTGCACTGCCCGCGCCAGGACCTCGGTGTTGGCAAAGAGGTCCGGGTCCAACAGTTGCAGGAGCAGAATAAAGTTCTCCGGGTCTCGCTTGTGTGGCATAGCGGCCAACAGAAGCAGGTATTCGGTGTGGTCGGTCAGGAACTCACCCAGCCGGTAGCGACGGGGGCGCTTCAGTTTCTTGCCGCGCCGGTAGGCCGCCATCTTGTGTGCCTTGTCCACGATGACCAGGTCCCAGCGCCGGGCGCGGGCCAGGCTCTCCAGCACGTCGGCCCGTCAGTACGGCTCGGTTCACCAGGTCAAATGCTCATCAAATTTCTCGGCCATCTTCCGCTGCCACTGGGGCGCCAGGTTGGCCGGGGCGACGATGAGGATGCGGGTGATCGCCCCGCGCAGCTCGAGTTCCTTCAACAGCAGCCCGGCCATAATCGTCTTTTCCGCGCCTGGATCCTCGGCCAGCAGGAAGCGCAGGCGGGGCTGGTCGTCGAGGGTGACGGCCTCGATGGGCACACGAGCCGTTCACTGATAGCGACTGCGACGAGGCCCGTCGAGGCGCCGGTTTTTTAACGCTCGCGGTTGATTCGACTGTATGGCACGGCCCAGATTCCGGTCTCACGGGCCGCTTCGTCCCCGGTGGGGTGCAGATTCATCGCCACGACGATCTTGAGCACTTCCCTATCGGTCAGGGTAGCCGCGATGCTCTCCAGCTTGGCGGCCAGGCGGCGCATCTCTCCGCCTCCAATCGTGGTGCGACACTCGGCCAAAACGGTCACCGACTGTCCATCTCGTTGGCCAACGCCGACCAGGTCGACTTCCTCTTGCCGGCCGTCGGGCAGCTCAAAGTAACGTCGTTCCAACGTCAGGCCCGTGATACTCGCGTGGCGTTCGACGTAGGTAGGGAGCAGCGCGGGAGCAGCGCGGCGACAAATTCTTCCAGATCAAAGCCGAAACAGTTAGCCAGGCTGCCGACCTCCTGACGCAGGTTCGTAAACCCTACCTGCACGACGCAGGCGAGTTCCGCCACAGTCTCGTCGGTGCGTCGTTGAGCAGCAGCCAGCGACTTGACCTCTTTTGTCAGATCCATCAGTCCATATTTCAGGTCTCGCGTGTCGGCGGCTCGCTCCAGCTCGACCTGCCGGATATTGTCCAGCACCTCGACCAGACTATCCGTTTGCTCCGGTGAAAATACCTGCGCCAGTTTTGTCTGGATTTCCGAGCGGGTCCACAAGAGCGTCATTTCAAGCCTTCTCCATTTTGTTTCCTGGCTCGCCTAACCTGTTGTGGATCCATTATACACTACAAGCATCTGTCATAACTTAACGGTCTCGAAGGTTTGCGGCGCGTCCGAGTTAGTCGGGACAGGTTTTTTCTTACGCAGTCGCTTGACCACGCCCAAGTCGCGGTTCTCCGGTGCAGCGAGGTACTTGA
>DAOTUB010000318.1:0-6968 GCA_034437455.1 Anaerolineae bacterium
AAGAGCTGGTCCAAGAGATGACGCTCGTCATCTTGGAAAAAGCCCAGCAAGCCCCCGACTTTTTGAAGCAGAAATCCTGTTACATCATATCGTTTGCGACCTGGCGAACGTTGGATAAGGTTCGCCACCGTTGGAACGACCTCACTGCGAGCGAGTTTGATCCTGAGCTGGAAGGGAGCGCAAGCTCTCCCGCTGAACGGTTGGTCCTGGAAGACATTAACAATCTACTGGATGAGCAGGGCCGCCAGATTGTCCGGGCCATCCTGCTGGAAAGACAGGGTGTCATCAAGAGAAATGGCAAATTGAACGTGAGCGGCCTGGCCAGGCACTTGGGGATGTCTAAAAGTACGGCCAGGCGGCGCGTGTCAGTGTTGAGAGATGCGTTGGTGGAAGCGGGATACACCTTCACTTGATAGGTGCATTCAACTTTCGTTTGCTCTTTGTTTCTGGATGTGTCTCAGTACTGTTGCCAAAGACTAGACTGACGATACTAAAGATGACCACTAGTTGTTGAAAACGGCCAGGATATTAATCGGTGAACAACGCGGAAGGCAAAGATGATGTCTCTTTTGAGCAAAGTGGGGGGTGCGAAGCTTTGCGATTTCAAGCGCCGTACAATCTCCAACCTTTCATACTGTGTTTCACTTGTCACATCCAATTATGTGATACGTAGTGCCTTTAGAGCGCTTTTTACGATTTGGCTGGTTACGACACTAATTTTTATCGTCATTCGCGCTATCCCTGGTAGTCCAACAGATAGCCTGGTGCGAGAACTAATGCATAATGAGGGGCTCACTGCAGAAGAAGCGGTCAAAAAGTCAAAGGCTTTGCTTGGTGTTGAGATGGATCAACCTCTGGGCGAACAGTATTTGCAATATATGAATAATTTGCTACATGGTGATTTAGGCACTTCGTATAAATCGCCTGGCAAACCTGTGTCTCAGATCATTGCCGATCGATTACCTTGGACAATTTTTAGCGTCGGATTATCCCTGTTCATCAGCTTTAACCTGGGAATGCTCTTTGGTCTACTTGTCGTTTGTAAACGAGGTTCATGGGTTGATTATTTGTTTACTGCTATCGCGGCTGTGTTAGATGCTTTGCCCAGCTATTTAATCGCTATCTCGTTACCCCTAATCTTGGGAGTAGTTTTAAAGATCGTCCCGATATGCGAGATGCGAGGCGCAACTCCGCCTGTGCAATCAAGGTCCAATATAGAGTTTGTGGAGGGTGTGTTCAAGCACGCACGGGTACCGATTTTGGCTTATGTTTTGTCCACTGTTGGCGCTTGGATGCTGACGATGAAGCACAGCGCGACCGGTGAATTGAGAGAGGACTATATAGTCGCAGCCCAAGCCAGAGGTTTATCAGAATGGCGCATCAACACTGCTTATGTGGGCCGTAACGCTAGTTTACCGATGTTCACACGTCTGGCAGTTGAGATTGGGTTTGTGCTTGGTGGATCATTGGTTATTGAAAAAATGTTTGTCTATAAAGGTGTAGGATATTTGTTGGCGCGCCAAGTGAGTAGCCGAGATTATCCCGTGGTGCAAGGTGTGTTTTTGGTTGTTACTATCTCCGTTGTGATTTCGAATGTCATTGCCGATTTTTTGTACGGCTGGCTTGACCCGCGCATACGCATTGTTGGAAAGAGCCATTGATTCTGATGCTAGTTTCTGTATTAAGTGATATAGGACGTGCTAGTAAAGAGAATCTCAGATTACTTGCTCAAAACCGTGCGGGCTTTGTAGGTTTTTTGATGGTCTGTACTTTTGTACTGGTATCGTTCGTGGGGCCTCTTGTTGTGCCAGAACCGCATGCTGACCAGGCTGAGGGACAAGGGCCATCTTGGGAACATCCATTGGGTATGAATTCTGAAGGCAAGGACAATCTAGTCTTGTTGATTTACGGAGGGAAAGAGGTGATCACTGTTGCGTCTATCGCAGGTATTCTGACTACAATTATCGCAATAGTGATCGGCTCTGTCAGTGCATTTCTGGGCGGAATACTGGATAGGCTTATAATGGAAGTGATCAATGCTTGGTTGATTGTACCCAAATTGCCCTTGTTGATAATCGTGGCTGGAGCAACAAGTTTTAACAATGTGCTATTTTTGACTGGGATTATGGCGTTATTGAATTGGCCTGGACTGGCACGACAAGTGCGTGCTCAGGTGCTCTCATTGAAAGAGCGGGACTATGTAGAGTCTGCAATATTGTTGGATATGGGCATACCTTATATTGTGTTTTGGGAGATTTTGCCCAACATGGCGTCTTTTGTGTTTATCTCAATGGTTTTTTCGATGACCCACGCAATTTATCAGCAGACAACATTGACTCTAGTGGGGTTGATGCCTTTATCCAGTTACAGTTGGGGAAATATGTTGGGTTTGGCTTTCAGAAGAGGTGAGATTTACGGGTGGCAGTTCGTGTGGAGCGTATGGAGCCCCGCGGCCGCCATTTCCTTGTTTCAATTATCTCTGGTCTTGATGACGCGGTCATTGGAAGTTTTCTCTGATCCACGTTTACGTGCAGGAGAGTGAACTTTGGGATCATTTAGCTGCGGTTTGCCCATGCCGATTCTTTCCATCCGTAATCTGTCAATCAATTATCAATCGCCTCGCGGCTTGGTGCGAGCGATTCGTAATGTCTCGATGGACTTGCATCAAGATGAGGCTTTCTCACTCGTCGGCGAAAGTGGATCTGGCAAGACAACTTTGGCTTTGAGCATGTTGCGTTTGTTGCCTGATGCCGCGTCAATTTATCAAGGTCGAATTTTCTGTCATTTCTCCAAAACGACTGACCCTTTACAAGCGACTGATCTGTTGTCTCTGGATTGTGATTCTTTGCGTCGATTTCGTTGGGAAAGAATTTCTCTTGTTTTTCAGTCGGCGTTGAATGTGCTAAATCCAGTCATGCGCATTTCGGCTCATTTTAAGGATACAGCCCGAGCTCATAATTACTTACATGGAGAAGCATTGACTAGACGTGCAAAAAATCTGCTCACGCTGATGCGACTTGATGCTGATCATGTGTGGCGCGCGTTCCCACATGAACTTTCAGGTGGCATGCGACAAAGGGTTTTAATTGCGCTTGCACTGTTGCTAGAACCCAATCTGCTGATTCTGGATGAGCCAACTTCAGCGCTGGATGTTTTGACACAGAAGTATATAGTAGGTATTGTGCAAGACTTGCGTCAAGAGCTATCGTTTTCTCTTGTTTTTATTTCGCATCATATAGCGCTGGCCGCCGAGTTATCTGACCGTATGGCGACAATGTACGCAGGCAAAATTATCGAGGTCGGTCCTGCTAGTGTTTTGCGCAATAGCCCGTGTCACCCTTATACGATGGGTTTGATGAGAGCGGTACCTACGCTCACGGGACCTTTGCAAAACTGTCAACCTATTCCTGGGGCGCCGCCAGATCCGATAAATTTGCTAATTGGCTGCAAATTTCATCCCCGTTGTTCTTTTTCCGATGAACGTTGCCGCTATGAGGAACCAGAGCTGGAGTTAGTGGAAACAGATCATCGCGTAGCATGTTGGAATTGGCAAAGGTTAAAAAGAAAGTGAAGGCACATTCGGCAAAGGACAATCCGTGGCTCAATCCTTGATAACTCTGGATCACGTCTGTCAGACTTTTAAGATTAAAGGTCAAAGTATTAGAGCTGTGGAAGACGTCTTTTTAAGCATCCAGGCCGGTGAAATTGTGTGTTTGGTGGGTGAATCGGGATGTGGCAAAACGACCCTAGGTAAGCTGTGCGTAGGACTGTTGTCTCCTTCCTCAGGCCGTATTTTGTTCAAGGGAAAGGATATTGTAAAATTACAAAGGGCGGAACGTAATGCTTATCGCTTGGCTGTGCAAATGATTCATCAAGATCCTTATGCTTCGCTCAACCCGACCCATAGTGTTTACAAAATGATAGCTGCTCCCTTGCAGCATCATAAGTTTACACGAGGCAAAGCTCAAACCTCTAAGAGAGTGCGGGAATTGCTAACTTTGGTTGATTTGATACCTCCTAACGATTTTATGGAAAAGTTTCCTTATCAATTGAGCGGAGGACAACGTCAGCGGGTATCAATAGCCCGTATGCTTACGGTTAGTCCATCATTTCTAGTAGCCGATGAGGCAGTGTCGATGGTAGATGCCTCTATTCGAATCAGTCTGTTAGGTGTGCTTTCGCGACTCCAGAAACGAATGGGTTTGGCTGTGCTTTTCATCACTCATGACCTCGCTTTAGCCAGGTATTTCGCTAGAGAAGGTCGTATCGGCGTCATGTATTTGGGGCGACTGGTTGAAGTTGCTCCTACACAGCAATTGATTGAGCATCCGCAGCATCCTTATACTAAAGCTTTACTCTCTGCCGTCCCGGAGATTGATACTACTAGCCAGAGACAACGTGTTGAATTACGCAGTATGGATGTGCCTAGCCCGTTGAACTTGCCCAAGGGCTGTGCCTTTCATCCGCGCTGTCCATATTTAGAGGAGGAACAATGTAAAAGTGTAGTGCCCAAGTTAGTTCGTTTCTGTGATGGCTCAGCTGTCGCTTGCCACTTGGTCCAAAGGCGGAAGCGACAAAGTTGTTGAGCGAGTTGCAAATAGGTTTTGACATGCTCGATCCAAGAGTTGGCAGGACGTGTTTTAGAGGGGTAGTGTTTATCTTGTTGGTCTCTGTTATGCTGCTGTTTGTACTAGAACCGGGGACTGACGAGTTTGTTGTCGCGGTCTTGACCTTGATCATCGGACTGCTATTTTTACTCTCTCTGATCTTTTGGATTTGGCGGTCTAAGGGTTGATACAAATCTCTATCACATTTAAATGGAGGGGGTCACCATGAAGAAGATAAAATTGCTTTGTCTTTTAACTGTATTCACTGTCTTGTTGGTTGCTTGCGCAAAAGATTCTACGCCGACGCCGGTAGAGCCTACCAGAACGCTATTACCTACTTCTCAAATCGAGCCAACGGTTACTCCGGCTGATACAAAACCAGACGAAGAAGTGAAAGATGTCTACACCCTGACGGTCAACTTGAAAAAGGGCCTTAAATGGAGTGACGGCACACCGTTTACTGCTCAGGATATTGTGGGCACTTATAATATATTTTGGGCGCAACAGGGTGCCAGTTGGTCCTATCTTGTAGATGTAATGGCCAAAGATGACCATACGGTGGATTTTATCCTTTCCGAGGTCTCCGCCAAAGTTATTTATTATATTCTTGACACTAATATCATTCGACCTTATACGCCATATGCCGAGTTTGCGGATGAGGCAGCCAAGTTACGCGCTGCCGGTGTTGATCCTGAGAGTGATGAAGTAAAGGCGCTTTTGGAGCAGCTAAACACTTTTCGACCTGAGGATTATATAGTCTCTGGGCCATTCAAAATTGCTCCTGAAATGGTGACCGAGTCTCAACTAATCATGGAAAAGAATCCAAATGGCTATAATGCGGATGAGATTGAATTTGATACCGTCACTATGTTTTATGGTGAGACGGATCAAGTTGTACCGCTGGTGATGAGCGGAGACGTGGATTATGCTACCCACGCTTTTACTCCGGCCCAGGAAGAGGCTTTTCCCCCCGCTGTAGACATTGTCCGTAGTCCGACCGGTTTTGGGCCGGGTTTGTGGTTCAATCAAGCGCTTCCAATTTTTCAAAAAACCCAAGTCCGTCAAGCCATCGCTTACGTTATTGACCGTGAAGAAAATGGGGTTATCGCTATGGGCAAGTCAGGGGAGGCAATCGAATATATGGCAGGCTTTCCCGATAGCGCAGTACCTGAGTGGTTATCTTCTGATACGATTGCTAAACTTGATTTTTATGAGCAGGACTGGGACAAGGCTGAAGCGCTTTTGACGAGTGCAGGGTTTGTCAAAGATAATAAAGGGAATTGGTTGGATGCCGAAGGTGAGGTGCTTTCGTTTGAAATTTCTGTACCTGATGGGTGGATCGACTTTGTTAATACTGCATTAAACGCCGCCGATCAGTTACGAGAATTTGGTATGAAAGTCAGTGTGCGTACGTATCCGGCAGAAAATCGTTTCAATGTTCAAAAGGACGCCGAATATGATATTCTCGTAGACGTGGGGATTATTTTTAGTCCTCCTCACCCGTACCGATCGTTCGAGTTCGCGTTGACCCCACCATTTAATAATCCAAATGACAAAGGTGAGGCCAGGGGTATGAACTGGGCATATACTACAAACGCGCCGGATGGAGAACAGGTTACTGTGGCTGAGTTGATAAGGCAGGCAGCTTTAGGTATGGACCCTGCAAAGCAAAAACCTTACATTGAGACTTTGGCCTTGACCGTAAATGAGCAACTACCGATCTTGTATCTATGGGAACGTCTGAATAATAATCCAATCAATACCCAATCCGTCAACGGGTGGCCGGACCTGCAAGATGACATCTATAATAATCAAGGGAGTGACAATTTTGTCGCTGTTATGTTGTTGAATGGGACGCTTTACCCTTCGGATCGGAACTCTAAAAAGGACTTTGGCTCTGCTTGGCCTTATCCACAGCCTCCCTTGGGACATTTTAATCTGTTCACTTCTGACAGCCTTCCAGTAAACGTAGGGGTCGTCGCTTATCCACTACAATTCCCACCACTTTTTTGGTACAGATGGACTGATGCAAAATATGTCCCGGTGCTGGCAGAGAGTTATGAACTTAAGTAGGTGCAAGTTGGGACAACCTATGCTAGGTTTCCGATTTCTATACCAGATGGTTCTATCCAGAAAACTGACATCCTCCCCACGCCTAAAGGCGGGGGGTTCCTATCGTTCGCCAGGCTTTCCCAGGCTCTCCCTCGACCGCCAAGCGACGAGGTACAACATCCTGGGCCTCACCTGGGTTCAGACAGGCTTTCACAGGCGACCGGCTCTGTCTCAAACCTCTACCGAGGCCGAAGTTGGACGGCAGATGCCTTCCATTCGCCGGTTGTTCAATTCGACTCAACGCCGCCT
>DAOTUB010000319.1:0-7562 GCA_034437455.1 Anaerolineae bacterium
GCCCTGGTTCCAACCTGGTCTTCAACACCCGTTTTCCAGCTGCCGCGATATCGTAAACCGTTTTCCGCGAAATGCCGTGCCTTTCCGCCAACTGGGTTACGGAACCCCACTTTCGGTCCGGAGACAAAATTTGGATGGCTATTTGCACCCGTTGCTCGCTTGTGATATCATCTCTTCTTGTGCCCACAGGTTCACTCCTTGTGTATTGGTCTTCAGTAAACCAATTCTGACACAAGAATGACCTGTGGGCAAATTTGTTAATCTAACTTGAGCCATGCCGATTTTTTGTTTACATATCGTCCTTGACCAGTATCCCATATGTTGAACGCCTGCCGTGACACACCCCGCGCCATTACCTCGCACTGCAACTCGCCCAGCAAGTAATATTCCCAGAAAGAAAGCAAGGCTTCGATTTTACGATCTGAATAGTATGTCCATCCCCCAGCGCGATCCGAACGCGTGGAATCATCTTTCTTCCATAGTGGATCTTCAACGATGTCCCTTTGAATTGCACGACAAACAGTCCGCTTTATGTATTGCCGTAAAGACCGGGGGGAGCTCCCATCATCCATCTGGAAAACTACATCCTCGGGCACTTCGCGCCATAGAATCAGACCACGCACATACTGCACAACCTCTGCGCCAGCGAGCTCGTTGAAATCACTGGTCAACTTTTGCAGCCAGCTGTCTTTTTCGAGTAAATGCCGGAAAGCATCATCCCCAAAATCCTTGCTCCGTCGCCTTAAATAGAAAGCCATGTCTCAAACCCTTTGCAGACACCTTTGGTGCCACCAGCCGCCTGGTTTTAACCCAAGCGTCTGGCCTGGACGCGTTAGCGGCATTACCCGTCGATGATCTGGCACTGAGCTTGCACGAGCTCAGCGGCCATTGTCTCCCTGATCCCTGGAAAAACGCCCGGAAACTCAAGCGAGTGGCTCAAGACAGCTTCTCGCTTGAACAAGTCTTGGCTTTGCCAGTCCAGCGCATCCTGGATCTTACCTTGGCCCATATTCGCTTCCTCGAAGCTCAGATCGAGCAAGTGAATGTTTGGATTGCCACCGAGCTAGCGTCCTATCCGGTCGTTCGTCAACTTGCCACCATCCCTGGTGTCGGCCCAGTGTTCTCCAGTGGCATCGGGGCTGAAATTGGTGACACTCAACGCTTCCTACAAAGTCCCAAGTGGGACAAGAAACGCAAGCGCTTTCGCCCCCGCAACCTACACGATGCTGAAGATGCGATTGCCAAGCTCGCCGGCCTGTGGTGGCCGCGTAACGACTCCGGTGACTTCTCCGCCGAGGATCGGCGCATGGCCAAGTCCGGCAATCGCTACTTGCGTTACTACATTATCCAAGCTTCTAACCAAATGCGCATGCGTATACCAGACTAGGCTGACTTTTACGCGCGCAAGTATCGCGGCGCGTCTAAGCACCATCATAAGCGGGCTCTGGTCCTGACCGCCCGCAAGAGCGTCGGTCTCTTTGTTGGTCTGCTACACCGCAATGAGCCCTATCGCTCTAAGGAGCAGCGATGAATCTTGCTCCCTCCATCGGCCGCTGCTGACCGGTTCTGGTCAGACTTGCTCATCCAGAACCCTTTTTAGCCCGAAATCGGCCGTCATAGCTCTTGGCATGCTGCCCATTTTTCAAAAACTGACATGGGCCGGCCTGGTTCAATGCGTCTTATTTTCAGTTTTTAGGGTTCATTTTTTGACCCATTTTGGGTCTTGACTTTTACCGCACTCTCGCCGGTTGGTCGCCTGCGGGCGACCAGGCCGTGGCTGAAAAAGAGACTGAAACTGCGCTCATGAATCCAAAAGAACCAGGGAATATAGTTTTTTTCCTCAAGAATGTCAAAAGCCTGCTGAACGCGCTGGCGAATCGCATCTGTTGAACGCATACCATCCTGGCCGCCAATCCAGCGTTTTCTGGGTGCATAGCTGATTTCCCAGGAATATGGGTCAGTCAAGGAGAAAACCCCCCCCGGTCTCAAGGCGCGTTCTTGCTCCGCCAGTAACTTTTCTGGGTTGGGCACGCGGTCTATCACGTTCCAGCTACTGAGCACGTCAAAAGCAGTCGCCGGGAAAGGCAAGTTGTCCCCGGATGCGACCAGAATTTCGACGTTGTCCTGTTTCCAGTCAAGGAGTGGGCGGCACTGAAGGATGTCCCCCTCGCATTTGAGCCAATAACTCTCCAGCCGTTTGGGAAAGTGCCGCAAGATCTGCCGGGCGAAAAAGGCCGAGCCGTAGGCAAACTCGACTCCATAGGTCAACCCACAATGTTTGGCCAACTCGTAGACGCCTCGCCCTACACCGCAGCCAACGTCCAGCGCCCGTTGCGTTGAATCCAGGTGAGGCGCAAGCAGTTCAAAGGCGGCCGCATAAAAATCTTGTTGGTAATGGTCGCACACGATAGAGCGGAGAGGGTGATCCACTGCCAGCATATCCCACACGTCGTCGTAGTGAGTGCATAGGTATATGCCCAGTGTAGAGAGGTCACTATATTTGCTTCCCCCGCTCGCCTTTGTCCCCACGTTCGCTTTGTGCGCTTGTAGCAGGGCGATCATGGGTTGGCTAACCGGGAATCCTGCCTCGACTGCGAGGCTGAGGATGGGTCCATAATTATCACGCAGATAAAGCCACGGCTGTGCGACGAGGATGGGCAAACCGCACAGCATCGGGTAGTCAGCGCCACACTGTTCGCAGCGCAACAGCCCCTCGACTATCTCGTCTTTGTCTGTGGGGGCATGGATGATGGGTATCCGCTCGGGATCGAGTACCAACCGGCCGTGGCAAGGTTTGCTATTTTTTGAGTCTGGGCAACGTATGTCGTTCAACACGAATTTCTGCATTACAGCCCCCCCTTCTTATCCGCAGAATCTATTTCCAAGAGTACGATGCCCCCAGCAATCAGAAAGCCTCCGACCAGTGCTATGATTAAATTGGCCGGTAGTTGCAATCTCAGCGTTGGTACCAGCTCCGCCAACCCGGCCTGGATCACCACTGCGAAGAACGAGTACGAGAGGTAAAGGATAGCGCTCTGCGAAGCACCGATATATTTCACCCCAGTGTTGTAGGCCAGCCAAAGCACCCCCCGGAACAGGCCAATGACTGCGATGATCAGCAAGGGCACTAACCCTAGCCTGGGAGACGAGACAATCAAAGGGATCAACAGCGCCAACAACGCCGACCCCAAAAGCAAAAGCAGGCCAGTCACCCGGCACTCGTCCGCCTTGTCCAGCACCGGCTTGATGACGATAATCCCCACCGCGAAGGTCAGCGGCGAGAGAACAGCTGCCACTTCCCCTCGGCTCAACGTCCATCCAAACGATTGGGGGTTACAAGTTATCAGTCCTGCGCCAATTAAGGCCAGCATACCGGCCATTCCTTCACGGACTGACAATCGTTCCCGCAAAAAGACGCCAGCCAGGACGAGCACAAATGGCGTCTCTAATTCAGCCAGTAGGGCCGTTTTACCGGCCCCAATCCGACGCACGGCGTCAAAGCCCAGCAGATAGGAAAGTCCAAAAGCGCACAATGCAGAGACGGTCACAGCGGTCAAATCCCTACGTCGCCAGGGGATCTGAATGCTCGAGCGATTTCTCTGTGATGCCAGCAGTAAGATAGAACCGCCCAGTGCGTTGCTGAGCACGGCGATGAGCAAAGGGGCAGTGGCGTAGCGCTGGATGATGATTTCGGCTAGCACCAGGCTGACAGCCGACAGGAGACCGGAGCCGACGACGTAGAGATCATAGCGGATCTGGGCAGTGTTGGAAGAATTATGCACTATCGGCCTCTCTTCGTGCTGAGGATTCCACCACAATGCCGGCCAAGCGGGGAAAATCCTCGATATTTTCGCCTAGCAGATAATATTCCCAGAAATTGAGCCAACCTTCAACCAAGTCAGATGTTACACCAATGTCAAATCCCCATCTGCCATCCTCACTCCAAACCGGATCCTCAAAGATACAGCGTTGCACAGTTCGGCAGGCTAGTTGCTTGAGATATTGCTTTTGATCTTCGATTTTGCCCTGACTCACTGTCTGGGCAAAGGCGTCTTTTGTTACCCTGCAAGTCATCTCTGCAGGTATCTCCCGCCATAGAAGCAAACCACTTATTCCTAAAGCCTGAGAGTGAGCATCAAGGTTGTCGAAACCCTCTATCAGTCTGCAAATCCAACCACCTTCCTGAAGCAAAACTTTGGTAAAAGTTGCTTTATTTCTCCTGATATACTTCCCAAGATAATACAATTGGACTTTGGACAAATTGCATTTGAGCAGGTTTAGGAACATCTGCTGCCTATTTATATGCCATATATGGTGATTGTACGATGGGACACCCCCATATATGGCGGCTGGAATACATCTGAACCCGTCAAAATTGCCTAAAAGCCATTTTGTCCAAAGTCCAATACAAGATGCTACTTATTACGCGCAGGCGACTTGTTTCTGGATTCTCTGTCCAATTATCAGTATTCTCAACTAAACAGTTGGTAACTTGGTGCGCCAAATCGGATAATCCATGTTCGTAGAAAGCTGTCAACACCACTGCAGTGTAGAGAAAACTACGACTGTTATGCACCTGAGGGGACTTGGCTTCTCCGATGCTTCTCCACTGTTCGCGTCGGCGTTGAGGTGCCGACAGCCACTCGATGCTTTTTCTAGCCACATCAGCCCGATTTGCTAGCAATGTCTCCAATGCAGTTTTTGCTGCACAATTACCACAATGATGATGAACACTCCCATCTTGATGAATGGGCTAGAATTCTTTGATTGTAAAAATTTCGGATATGTAATCGGCGCAAGGATCTACCAGCCTGCAACAAGCAGCGAAGGTTCACTTGACAGCGTTCCATACTATTCAGGGCCTTCTGAATCTTTTCCACGTGTTGTAAGAATAATCGCTTTGCTGGAGTCATAGCGTCTCCAGCTCCGATCTGTTCATTCAGTTCCTCGACCTTGAGGCTGTAGAATCTTCCCATTGTCTTGAGAAAATATCGCTCCGCTGGCTGCTTTTTGTTCTCCCTTTGAACCAGCCTTGCTGCTTCTATATAATGACTTTGAGCTTGTTTCCAGTTCGCTTGCTTTTCATACCACTGTGCAGTTTGATACTCCCAATCCGCTGCGAACAGAAACTCATCCTTTGCCAGATGCATTCGCTTGTTCCGCTTGTAAAGGAGGCGTTTATAGAATTGTGCCTCATAATCGGGCATCTGTTCGATAATGACAGGCTGTTCCATCACGCTACCCCCGTTTTTTTGGCGCACTATGTGTCTGCTTTTCCCCAGCCCAAACATAGTTCCAATAGGAAAGCCAAGTGTAGGTCAAGTAGCCTGTGCGAGAATCATTGTAACCCCATGAGCCATTCTCTGTATCCCAGATTCTATCTTTGCTGAACGCCTGACGGATAGCCTGCGCCTGGATTTTGAGGCGACTTGCCAAGCCAACCCAGTTGGGGAATTTTTCGCTCAACTTTTCGGCCTCCCGCCAGAACAGAGTTCCCGACAAGCTTTCGATTTTTTCTTGCTCGTTTTGGCATTCGTCGATTTCAGTACTGAATTTTTCAATGCTCTGTCTCAACTTTTCAAGGGGATCGATGTCAATCTCAAGCTGCCGCATTTGCAAGTATCTGTACAGAGATCGCAGAATCAATGCCTTAGTCTCAAGCAAACTGCGTTCAATGTCTTTACTCCATCTTTCATGGCATTCAATTAAAAGATGTGCTACCTCATCCACGAACACATCTTGAGGATTCACGTCCATCGTGGCGTCAAGCGTCGCCGCCGTATAAGCATAGCTCATTAAGCGTGGTCTGCGTCCCTCAACCTTGCCAATCGCACGCCATTCCTCGGCTTCGCATCTCTGCAACCATGTCAAAACACGCGGTGATTTTTCCTGATCCTTCCACAGAGTAAGGCAGGAAAGTGCACGCGCTGTGCACAGGCAGCACCCGTTGTGAGTATATCCCTGATCAGTGAACCTAAAAGCGGTCAAACGATGCAAGCTCCGGAATAATAATTGACGAAAATCAGTACGACCAGCGCGTAGCAAAGTTAACAATCCCAACGCTGGCACTCCTTCATCCTTCTTTTCTAAAAAGTCGAGTGCTTTCTGAATGCGCAACATGTCAGACAGAAACGCCGATTCCAAAGGAGACAATTGCTCTCCCCCCAGGTCAAGCGCTGCAATACGGCAATAAGCTACCAACGCAAAATTAAAGTACTGCAGCTTATCCAAATCCGATAGCTGGCTCAAAAAGTCAGCCGCCTCGCAGTAGTATTGAGCAGCAAGGGCCTTTTCCGATGATGTTGCCTCGCTGTTCCACCTTCCCAAGGGTTCTATGGGCATGCACTCACTGGCAGCCAAAAACGAAATATCCGCCGCCACAAGCAGTGCCGGACACCGGGTCTCTACAGTATCAGGGTGCGGATGAGTGTTTAGCACCTGTCCGCAATTCCAATCGAGATCTACTAGCAGTGCCTTTCGAAAGGTGAACTCGGTCGAGAGTTTGGCAGCGTCGCGGAGAGGCTCTGCTTCATAAACCCCAAGACCTCCTTTGTGCTCTAGGATGTACACCACCCTACCTAACCGAACCCCATTAGTCGCCAGCGTGTCCTTGACAGATTGCAACTCATCGTGGATATCGCGGACCTTCCAAAGGATCAGCGCTTTGTCCCGGCCATCTTTATACTCTGCGTAGAGTTCGATTTCACCTTTAGTGGTATCCAGTGCAACTCGAACAATTAGCCCGTAGAGTCGCCAGTGGAGTCTAGACTCGACGGGAAGCCGCACAAAGTACGTTGGTATAGATTGAGGCGCCCGCTTCCAGCGGCAGTCCAGCGCATCCCCCAGCCGCAGCGCCCCGGCTAGAAAGCGCAAGCGAATTGACTCCTCACCCCGCACGGGAAGTTGCTTAGGCAAACTCTCAAGGGGACCGGTCTTCCGGCTGTGGTATTGGCAGATCCGAGCGATAGACTGGGCAACCCGTTCATCCCGCAACCCCCATTGCACGTGACATTTCTCGATCCACCTCGCCGACTCTTTGGGATGCCTTGCGCGTATCTGCTCCTCAGAGAGTTCCAGGCCGTTCTCGCTCACGCTAATCAGCATACCAATGTCATGCAACCACGCACTGCTCAGTAGCACAAACGCCTCGATCGATGATATCTCATCCAGAACACCCTGGAGCAACTTGCCCAGAATTTCAACGATGCCCTGGCTGTGGCCGATGCCATGGTCGGTGTAGTAACGAGTGTTCATCGGCATAAAAGGCAGCATCTCTCCGGCCAGCCACAGTACCAGGTTGCGATAGATCCCCTGGTGTTCGGCATTCATTCGTCCGAACAGTGGCCCTGACTCGTCAATCATTAGAGTTCTTGCACAATAAGGACAAAGACGTACTTCTCCCCTCTCTCATCGCAGAGTGTTGATCAAGTGGCCATACTCAATGCCACCCGCTTCTGAATGCGTGGATTGACCAGGGCCACCACAGCGCGAAAGACAGTATCATAGAGATCAATATCGTGTCGAAAGCGGTAGGCTAACACTTTGAAATGCTTCAGTTCACA
>DAOTUB010000320.1:0-6957 GCA_034437455.1 Anaerolineae bacterium
TGTTCTAGCTGTGTTTCCTGAACCATATCGCTGTTACTGTATCATACTCACATTTGAATATCGTTAGAGGAACGTTAGAAATCAGTTAGAGTTCAACGGGGATCCCTGATCCCCCTGAACGCTTACAAAGTTTTATGCGTTGCATCATACTCCTCCTTAAAAGTCACGTGAAACCAACTGCGAGAACAATCCACTGCTTTCAACAAACCTTTCCCCTTTCCTTCCTTCATTCCCGCGGCGCCAAAGGCCGCGATTCGGCTTTAATTTTTCCATAAAGAATGCCTCGATTGCCCTCTCACCTCCTCATTCCCGCCCATCAATGCTAGGTTTCCACATCCAGCGCCGCGCTCACCCTCTCCACCAGATCGCGTGGGACGAAAGGCTTTCTAATATAGTCGCGCACCTGCAAATCCTGCACCCGTTGATTGTCTTGTTCCATGACCGTGACGACGATGATGGGAATATCCCTCAACTCATCGTCGGCCTTCATCCGCTGATAAACCTGCCAACCATCCACCTCGGCCATCATGAGATCGAGGAGCACTAGATCGGGCTTGATCTGTCGAACAGCGCGCAGCCCTTCCTGTCCGCCCAGCGCGCCGACCAGCTCGAACCCATTCCGCTCAAAGGCGAACTGGATGAGCTTGATCATGTCCGGTTCATCTTCGATGCAGACGATGGTTTTTCTTCCGTTCATAGGGCCAAGTAACCGCTTTAGCACGAGCAAGAGTTCAGTATGCATTTTCCACATACTCACGTAGGCGCTCGCTCCCGCCGATAGCACCTCATCGCAATAGATTGTGTGACCGTTCATTGCCAGCGCCACGACCTCCACGGAGGGTGTGGCGGTCCTGATATGTCGTATGGTTTTGACGTCGTTTGTTCCAGGCAGGCCAATACCTATCAGGATCACACGTGGCGCTCTGTTCCGAGCCAGGGCGATGGTTTCCTCACAGTTGCTTGCCTCGATCACGTAAAGGCCGGGGAGTACTGTCTCTAGCCAATCTCGCAGCACGCTGCGGATGGCGTCGTTCTCTTCGACGATCAGAATCGAGGGTCCCACGAGAACACCTCCTTCACAGAACTGGACGTAAAACGCGCTATGCATGGTAATCTCGGCAGTGTTCTACGCGCCCAGGTGGGTATTCTACCAGAAACCACGTTGCTTGTCTGTCGGGAAAATTTGAGACGTTATGTGGTCAAAATGTGACAATCTGTGTAGGAAAAATCTGACAACGACAGTGCAATGACGTATCTTATCAAAAATCAGGGGCGCTCGTTCGTAGTAGGCGCTTCAGCGCCGCAAAAACGCAAAGTGCGCACTACGAACACGCCAACCCCAACTTATTGAAAAGATACGCAATGACCGTCTGTGGAAAGTTATTCCAGCGTGGTCAATCCGTGCCGGATGGCGAACTTGACCAGGGTGGGGAGATCGTTGATGCCCAACTTTTGCATCATGCGGGTGCGATAGGTCGCGACAGTCTTGGGAGAAAGAAGGAGGATTTTGGCGATTTCTGTGCTCGAATGGCCCTCGACGACGAGCGAGAGGACTTGTCGCTCGCGCTGGCTGAGATGCGCCAGAGGGCATTTTGCTTCGGCAGGCCTGTGCTGGAATATAAAATTGTCGATCACTTTGTCCGAGACTTTTTGGCTCAGGTAGCGATGACCGGCGTGGACCGTGTGCACCGCTTCGACCAGTTCTGCGCCCGCCGATTCCTTCAGCAGGTAAGCGTCTGCCCCGGCTTGCAAGGCCTCAAAGATGAGATTTTCTGTCGCGTGCATCGAGAGAATGATGACGCGGGTCGTTGGGGAGGCTCGACGGATCTCCCACGTGGCGTCAATGCCGCTCAATTCTGGCATGGCGATGTCGAGGATCGCCACATCGGGGCCAAGCTCCTTGATACGGCATAGCGCCTCGCTTCCATTGCTCGCCTCGCCGACGACTTGGATGTCGGGTTGTGCGCCTAAAAACGCCCGCAGCCCGTCGCGAACGATGGCGTGATCGTCGGCCAGAAAAACGGTGATGGTGCTCATCGCGCCGCCTCCACGATGACCTGGGTGCCTCGTTGGAGGCGAGACTCGATGCGACAATGGGCGCCGATCGCCTCGGCCCGCTCGGTCATCGTGAGCAAGCCCCAGCCCCGGGCTTTGCCGGAAGCGGCGAGTTGCGTTTGGTCAAAGCCCACGCCGTCGTCGGCGATCACCAGGTGAACGTCCTGTTCGTCCGCTGTCACCGTGATCGTCACCTGCGATGCCTGAGCGTGCTTGGTCACGTTCGTCAGCGCCTCCTGGGTGATGCGGAAGAACAGGTTCTCGACGGGCGCTGCCAGTCGGGGGACAGGTTCTTTGCCCTGGATCGTGACGGCGACCCCGGTCCGCGAGGTGAATTGTTCGCCATACCAGCGGAGCGTATAGATCAAGCCATAGTCATCCAGCATCGGCGGCCGCAGGTCGGTCATCACGTGGCGGGTGCGCTCAGTCGTCTCTTCCACGAGCGCCAGCGAATCGTCGAGACGAGCAAGTATCAGTGATGGTGCTTGTTGGGCAAGCTGTGCCCGGATCAGGTTCAAGTTGAGGCCCAGCACTGTCAGGTTTTGGCCGATCTGGTCGTGCAAGACTTGCGCCAGTCGCCGTCGTTCTGCCTCTTCGGCCTCCGAAAGCCGTGTGGTTAGGATGTGGAGCCTTTCTCTCTGTTGCATCACTGACCCAAACAAGCGAGCGTGTTGGATGGCGATGGCCAGTGAGTTGGCTACTTCCTGAGCGACTTGTATATGCTCGAGGCCGAGAGCGCCGGTGTACCTCGACCACAGAGCCAGAGCACCGATCAGTTCCTTTTGAAGACGAATGGGCACCCCTAACAAAGCGTGTAGTCCATCGACTTGCAGTACTTGTACCGCTGTTGGCAGCGCGGAAAGACTTTGGTCATAGTCCACCAGATAAGCTTTACCTTGCTCAAGTGCTTTGATTATCTCCTCCAATCCTTTCAGTGGAAGACGTTCCCCTTCGGTTTCGGCTTTGCTTTCGCTCTCGGATTGGACGGCGAGCACAAAAAATTCATTGGCTTCAAAATCAAATAGCGAGACACTGGCTCGCTGGCAGGGTACCAGTCGCCGTATGTGAGCCAGAGCGGCCTGGGCAATCTCCTCCGGTGACTTGGCCGCCAGGATGGCACCGTCAATGTCGCGCAGGATCTCCAGTCGCTCGACGTGTCTCTGCAACATCTCATTTGTCTTTTCGCGATGGGTCATATCTACAAAGGATCCCATCATTTGGACTGGTTTGCCAGCATCATTCTCAACCAGGCTGGCCGAGACCAGGGCAGGAAAGGTGGAACCATCTTGTCTTTTGGCGCCCAGTTTACCGATCCAGCCGCCAATCTCCTCAAGGGCTTGTATCACCTTCGCTATCCGATCGGTGACTTGCCAGAAATCTGCGACGTGCTTGCCCAGTACGGACTGCCGCTCGTCGTATCCCCACATGGTCAAAAATGCATGATTGACATAGGTTAGCTTGCCTTCCAGATCGGCCAAGGCGATGGCGGTGATGGCGGATTCCATAGCGGCGTTCTTGATCCACAGTGCTTGCTCTGCTTGCTCGCGCTCAATAATTTCACGTTGAGCCTGCTCGTACAATTGGGCGTTCTCGACGGCGACAGCGATGTGTCCCGCCAGGGTTTCCAGGGCCATCACGTCATGCTGGCTAAAAGCGTTCGGTTTCTCGCTTTGAATATCCAGAACACCGAGCACTTTGTCGCGGCACTTGAGCGGTATGTCCAGTTCAGATTTGGTCTCTGGATGGATCGGGATGTAGCGGGGTTCCTGGTTCACGTCATTGGCCAACAAGGTCTTGCCCAGGTAGGCTGTCCATCCTATCATCCCTTGCTTCATCTGCTGCCGAAAGCCGACAAACAATTTTCTTGCATGGGTTCCTCTGCCCACCTTGAAAACCAATTCGCCGGTCTCTCTGTCTAGCAACATGAGGAGCACGTGGTAATAATCAAAGGTCTGGCCGATCAACTCGACGGTCGCGTGCAGCAGATCGCTCAAATTCAATATAGACGTAATCTGCTCGGCTACCTTGGCCACAGCGGCCAACTGTACAGTGCGTTGGCGCTCCATCTCAAAGAGACGCGCGTTCTGGATGGCAATGGCTGCCTGGCTAGCGAATAGGCTCAATGTATCGGCATCGGTCAGAGAGAAAATACGCGGGGCATCCGCCGTAATGCTCAACACTCCCATAAATTCCTCTCCACAGCAGACCGGCACTCCTACGACAGATGTGACGGCATAGTCTTGCCAAGCAGTCGCCTGTCCTTTCCAGTTTGAATAGTCGTCCACGATGAACGGCTCGCCAGTCTCCCAAACCTTACCAAAAAGTCCCTCGCCTCGGTGCAGAATGGCTCTATTGGGCGCCACTGTATCGGGGCCGGTGGATACAGTCCATTCCAGCGCATCTTGCTCCGGTCGGTAGAGATAGAGACCACCTTCATTACCTCCTAGTAAATCCATTGCCTGTGAGACAATGGAGCGGAGCAGAGTATCCAAATTCAACTGGGCGGTGAGTTTCAATCCCACCTTCCTCAGCGTCTCTAACTGGATCGCGTGTTGCAGCAACGCATTCTCAGCGTGCTTACGCTCGGTAATGTCGCGCAGGACAAAGACCTGGCTGGTGAGACGTCCGCGCCAGTCAACGATGGGAGAGACGCGTACATCGTAGATGCGCTTTGTGTCTCCTTTCCCTACGACGATTTCTTCCCTCGTTCCATTCTTTTCACAAGAGCATTGGATCAGGTCCAGCCAATGGGGTTGTACCTGTTCTATCGGTTTTCCCATTGTCTCCGCAGCGGTGTGACCAATGATGTCTTGGGCGACCGAGTTCAGATCTATGATGCGGTTTTGTTCGTCTAACACGATCACTCCGTCGCCCATGCTTTCGATGACCACCTCGCGCGCCACCGGCACGATGTCTCCCACCCGCAAATGAAAGAAACTCCACGTCAAGATCAAATTGGCCGCAGTAAAGAATAAGGATGTCCAGTCAAAGTATGGGAAGGGGTTCAGGCCAGACAATACAAACATGTTCCCTAGCACGGGGAAGAGTGCAACGAACAGCAACAGACCGGCCTGCCGGCGATAGAGATGGCGCGAGCGAATCCACATTTGAACCGATAGGAGGATAACAGCGAGGATCAACAAGTACGTATAGGCTATGTGAATCCAGAATCCTACACCATGAGGGCGCGATACTACAGAGAGGGAACCGTCGACGTTTAGCACACCGCGTTCCCAGAATAGACCGTGCGCCTCGTTGGTAAAAACGGCCAGCAGTGTGAGACCTGGCACGATGCTTAACAGAATCAAGTTGCGATGTGTTAGCCATTTCTCTCGATTGGTGTACCGGAGGGCAAAGATCAGCCAGGCCGTCGGCACGACGACGACGCCCAGGTATTGCATCTTGTTCCAAAAGTCTTTGATCAGTGGGTCCACGCTGTGCAGTTCCAACGCATATGTCACCAGCCATTCGGCACCGACCAGGGCGATCAATACCAATGTCCTGCTTCCAGGCACAGGTCGCCGTCGCCACACGTAGAGCGCCGAAGTGACTGAGATCACGGCTGCTGTGATCAACAAGATTGTTGTCCAATGCCACATTGTTGGTCTCTCTTCAAGGCACGCCAAAGCATTACTTCCCCCTGGACTTGGGCAAGGATACAGATGCGTGGGGCGTGTCAGGCTTCCGAGATTTTCAAATTTGCTCTACGGCAGCAAACCTTGGGTCTCGGCAACTATTTTGAAGAGCCAGCCCTATGAGAACTTGCATTACTGTGGTCTATTCTAACTCGACAGATTAAAAAGTGCAGGTTGCACAAAATGTGCAATCTTGTTAAACGTGAACGAAGGAGCATACAGCAAAACAGTCTAGTCTTCTGGATCCGATCCGATGCGATCTCCCCGTAGAAGCGGTGGATGAGTTGTCCAATCGACTGGAGGATTTTTGGAACCACTATCGCTTTTGTTTCTGGAATCAAACACGAGATCAATCGTCTTTTGGGAGACAATAATCTTCTCCCTCTCAGGTGGCTTCGTTGGTCAGTTGTGCAGAAGTAACAGCGATGAAGGGGGTTGGGTAAGTGAAAGTCCACGGTTAAAGGATTGTAGTTTCCAGAATACCGGGTACATACTGAATGGAGTCGGCTGCGTTGAAGCGATTTTCTTACCTATTGCTCAAACAGCAGAAGTATACACCCGACCAGGGGGGTTGTCAACCAGCAATACCCCATGTGCATTTCAACTCTGGGGCGAATCACCTCCCTAAAATCTATGGCGGGGTATCGCTGACATTTCGGTGCTTGTAGTCCTTTCCTTGGTAACCTTGCCTTCTACTTCAGTGGGAGAACGTTCCTTGTCTTGCACTCGACTGCTTCTCCAATGCGTCTATGCATTCGTCGGGGGGTCTTGTAGGTGGTGACAGGCTTGTTCATCTGGGAAAAAATGTCTCATATCCGTGGGAAAAACATCCCGTCCCAAGTCAGGACAACCATCCCTTGAAACAGACAGCAAAATGCACTACAATTCTCAATATTCGAGATGTACATTCCAGCGCAGAGCCGTCAGACAGCTGTCCTGAAAGTGTGCGTGATTGAGATAACCGCTTGCATTCAAGTGTTGTAGAGGTCCACCGTCCAGAGCCCCAAGAGGGCCAGTGGCAAACTCAGTGACCAAGAGGCCCCGAAGGTCATCCTTCGGGGCCTTTTTTTTATTTCTTGTGCTGCAGCAAATGAACACAACAGCAAAACCAGAGGGAGAAATGAGATGAATAGTATCAACCTGGGGTGATGAAAATAGGCTCCGGGATGTCTCCTAATTGGTTCCATTTTTGTTCCGCTTTCCGTTCCAGCACTCATCGCGTTTGAGTGCCAAAAGGACGCTGGTCAGATGCCGTTTTGCCATAAAT
>DAOTUB010000321.1:0-9195 GCA_034437455.1 Anaerolineae bacterium
TGCGGGTAAAGAAAGGCTTGTCTAGGACTTGAATCCTGAACAGAAAGGCCAAACCCCTATATATACCGGTTCGCCAAGCGAAGAACGTATATGTGGTGGTAGGCTAAAAACTTTTATCCAAAGTCCAACATTCATCGTACAGGCATCATACAGGTTCGAGTATACCAGCCAGCGCCTCTGGCGCTGCAAGGGCTTTCTCCAACGCCGCTCGCACCATCGCCGTGACCTGCTCGTCGGTAAAGTGCATCGCCGTCATCGCCCCCGTCGGGCAGACCGAGGCACACGCTCCGCAGCCTTTGCACATCACCGGGTTGACGCGGGCTACCGCGAACGAACCGTCCGCAGTTCCCGGCGACAGTTCCACCAGCGATGGCGCGCCGAACTCGCAAATGTCTACACAGCGACCACAGCCTCGGCACAGATTCTCGTTCACCCGCGCCACGACGCCCGACGAAGTGACCTCGTCCTTGGAAAGGATCGTCGCCGCCCGCGCCGCCGCGCCATAAGCCTGGGCGATGGTCTCCTCCAGATGAGAGGGCCAGCGCGCCGTCCCGGCCACGTAGATGCCATCGGTGGCAAAGTCCAGCGGTCGCAGCTTGACGTGCGCCTCCAGGAAAAAGCCGTGCTCGTCCACCGGCACCTTGAGCATCTGAGAAAGCTCGCGCGCGCCCTGGCGGGAGCCGCTGCGCTTCCCCTTTATACCCAGGTGGGGGACCAGCGGCGTGGAGAGCACCACCAGGTCGTAAGGAATGCCCAGCTTCGCCCCCAGCAACTCGTCGTATACCACCACCCGCTCCTCGGAAACTTCTGGCGGGTGACGGAGACTGTAGCGGATGAATTGGATACCTGCCTCGCGGGCGCGGGTGTAATAGGCTTCATAGCGGGTACCTTGCGTCTCGGTATCCCGGTAGAGGATATAGACCTCTGCGTCGGGCCGGTGGGATTTGATCTCCAGCGCGTTCTTGATCGCCGTGGTGCAGCAGATGCGGGAGCAATAGGGCCGCTCCGGGATGCGCGCCCCGACGCACTGGAGCATCACGACTCGTCTGGCATCGAACTCCCCCTCCTTGAAAAATTTCTCCAATTCCAATTGAGTGATGACCCGCTGGCCATCGTAGTTGTACATTCCCACCGGTTGGAAAACCCGCGCTCCGGTGGCGACGATGATGGCCCCAACGATGAAACTGGACTGTCTCCCCTCCTCGTCCTTCACAACCGCCTCGTAACTGCCGACAAAGCCCTTCAACTCGTGCAGCGCCGACGAGGTAAAGACCTCAATGCGTGGGTTGTTCTGCACCTCGGCGACGCGGGCTTGCACCAGCGGCAGTGCGTCGTCCTGTGTGGGATACAGCTTGTCCAATTGCAAGAGTTGGCCTCCCAACTCTGGCTCTCGCTCCACCAACTTGACCTCGAAACCCCGGTTCGCCAGGTTGAGCGCCGCCGTCATGCCGATCATTCCCCCGCCGATGACCAGCGCTGCCGGTTCGACCGGCACCTGTTGCTCTTCGAGCGGCTGCAACAGATGAGCCTTGGCCACGCCCATCCGCACCAGGTCCTTTGCCTTCTGAGTAGCCGCCTCCGGCTCTTGCATGTGCACCCAGGAGCACTGATCGCGGATGTTGGCGAACTCGAACAGATAGGGGTTGAGTCCCGCTTCCCGGCAGGCGTCACGGAACAGCGGCTCGTGGGTGCGGGGCGTGCAGGCGGCGACCACCACTCGTTCCAATCCTTCATCTACGATGGCCCTCTTGATCTCGGTCAGGCCGGCGTCGGAGCAGGTGTACAGATTCCGCCGGACGTAGACGACGCCCGGCAAACCGCGCGCGTACTCGGCCACTGCTTCCACGTCCACGTGCCCGGCGATGTTGCTGCCACAGTGGCAGACGAATACGCCAATTCTTGGTTCGTCGCTCATACCCCTCCCACCACTCGCGCCGCCCGCGCCGCCGCCGCGCTGGCCTGCACCACCGATTCCGGGATGTCGAACGGCCCCCGACAACATCCAGCGGTAAAGATCCCCGGCCGGGTCGTGTCCACTGGCGCATGTGGTTCCGTCTTTACGAAACCATACGTGTCTACCTCGATGTTGAGCATCTGGGCCAGAGCGGCAGTGCCGGGTCGGGGAATCAGGCTCGTCGCCAGCACCGCCAGATCCATGGTCATCCGGGCTGGGCGAGAGGTCTCTATATTCTCGTAATGGATGATGGGGTTGTTGGCCTCGTCCTCGGCGACGCGCGCCACCCGGCTGCGGACGTAATTGACGCCATACTCCTGTTCCGCCCGGGCCACGTACTCGCGAAAGCCCTTGCCAGAGGCGCGAAAGTCGCTGTAAAAAACGTAGGATTCGGCCTCGGGGTCGTGCTCGGCGGCCAACACCGCCTGTTTGCTGGAATGCATGCAGCAGACCGATGAGCAAAACTGCTGATACCGCACGTCTCGCGAGCCGACGCACTGGATGAAGCCGATCCGCTTCGCCGGTCGCTCGTCTGAAGGTCGCAACAGATACCCACCCGTCGGCCCACTCGCGCTGATGAGCCGTTCGTACTCCAGCGCTGTGATGACGTTGGGGCACTGCTCGTAACCGAACTGAGCCAGCCCGCGAGGATCGAAGAAATCATAGCCGGTGGCGACGACGACCGCGCCGACGTCCAGCGTCAGCTCCTGCTCCGTCTGCTCAAAGTCAATCGCCTCGGCTTCGCAAACCTGGGCGCACGCGCCGCACTTGCCTCGGTCCAAATAGATGCAGTGTTCGGGGTCAATCGTCATCACCTGAGGAATGGCCTGCGGGAAGTAGAGGTAGATAGCTTTCCGCTCGCGCAGCCCCATGTCGAACGCATCGGGCACCTTCGCGGGACACTTGAGGACACATTCACCACAGCCGGTACACTTTGTCTCGTCCACGTAGCGCGGGCGTTTGAGGAGCGTGGCGGTGAAATCGCTGGCCTCGCCATCCAGCGCCGTGACCTCGGCGTAGGTGTGGAGCGTGATGTTGGGATGACGAGCGCAGTCGTTCATCTTGGGAGAGAGGATGCAGGTGGAGCAGTCGTTGGTGGGAAAGGTCTTGTCCAGTTGAGCCATCCGCCCGCCGATCGAGGGCAGCCGCTCGACCAGGTGAACGCGGATGCCCATATCCGCCAGGTCGAGCGCCGCCTGGATGCCGGCGATGCCGCCGCCGATGACGAGAGCGGCGCGGGTTGCCGCCTCGTCTGCCGGGAGGGTATCCAATTTCTCTTCCATTGCCTTCCCCCTTGCTGTGTTCTTTGACGGAAACCGCGGCTACATAGCCTCCATCTCCATCACGTACTGCGCGGCGCGGGCTGCCGCGCCGCTGGCCTGGGCCACCGATTGTGGGATGTCCGCCGGGCCGCGACAGCAACCACAGGTAAAAACGCCCTCCCGCGTCGTGTCGGTCGGCGAGAAGGGATTGGTGCGGAAAAAACCGTACTCATCCAATTCCAGATCGAGCACTTCAGACAAGATCGCCACGCCGGGGCCAGGGATGAGGCTGGTGGCCAGTACGGCCAGGTCCACCTTCATCTGCTGCGGGCGAAAGTTCTCGGCGTCCTCGTAGTGAAAGATCAATCGTCCATCCTCATCCTTCTCGATCTGGGCCACGCGGCTGCGGATATATTCCACGTCGTACTCCCGCTGGGCGCGGTCGATGTATTGGCGAAAGCCCTTGCCGGAGGCGCGCAGGTCGGTGTAGAAAATGTACGATTTGACGTCGGGGATGTGCTCGCGGGCCAGGATGGCCTCCTTGGTGGCGTGCATACAGCAGACCGACGAACAGAATCGTTGATACTTGAGGCTGCGCGAGCCGACGCATTGGATAAAGCCGATGACCTTCGGCTCCTCGCGGTCGGTGAGACGGATGAGATGCCCGCCGGAGGGACCGCTGGCGCAGATCAATCGCTCGAATTCCAGGCCGGTGATGACGTCCTCGTAACGGGTATACGCATACTCGGTCAAGGCCACCGGGTCGAAAGTTTCCATGCCAACAGCCAGGACGATAGCGCCCACCGACAACTCGATCACCTCGTCCTGCATATCAAAGTCGATGCATTTCTTTTGGCAGGCTTCGATGCAGCGTCCGCAGGCAATAGGGGCGTCGCCCAGACAATCGTCACGATCTCGCAGATACGCCTGCGGGATCGCCTGGGGGAAGGGGATATAGATCGCCCGTCGGGTAGCGAGTCCCAGCTGGAACTCGTCTCGCTTGACGATGGGACAGACCTCGGCGCAGTCGCCGCAGGCAGTGCATTCGTTCTCGTCCACGTAGCGGGCCTTTTTGAGCACCTGCACCGTAAAGTCGCCGGCCTCGCCGCTCACAGCCTGCGCTTCGGACAGGGTGTAGATGTTGATGTTGGGATGCCGGGCGCAGTCCACCATCTTTGGGGAGAGGATGCAGGTGGAGCAGTCGTTGGTGGGGAAGGTTTTATCCAGTTGGGCCATCCGCCCGCCGATACTGGGGCTTTTCTCCACCAGGTGAGCGTGTATGCCCATCTCTGCTAAATCCAGCGCGGCCTGGATGCCCGCGATACCGCCGCCGATGACCAGCACATCCTTCATATTAACGTCTTCCTTCTGCAATCACAAATCCGAACGTCACGTGCCACTTTTTACGTTCTCTTTTCCGTACTCGAACCCCGTGTCGAAAGCGCGCGTGTTCAACTCCTCCGTCCCCTTGGGCACCGAGTCGAGCACTGCTTTTTTGATGGCCTCCGGCGAGCCGATGTCGGTCACGGCGGCCACAAAGCCGAGCATGACCACGTTCGCCACGATGCGGCGGCCAATTTCCTCGGCCAAGCGCGTGGCCGGCATCTTGAGTATCTGCACCCCTTCCGCCGCTTCGTCCAGCTCCACCAGATCCTCGTCCACAATTAATAAGCCATCCCGACGGAAATCGGACGCATATTTGTTATACGCTCCCTGAGACATGAGGACCAGGATCGAGGGATCTATGACGTGCGGGTAACTCAGCTCCACCGGGTCATCGGCGATGGCCACCTGGGCCGCGCAAGCCCCGCCCCGCGATTCGGGGCCGTAACTCTGAGTGAAGGTGGCGAACTTGCCATCGTAAAGGACGGCTGCCTTGCCGATGATCTCGCCACTACGAATAATGCCCTGTCCGCCAAATCCAGAAAGTCGCACTTCCAGTCGGTTCATTTCTGCCTCCTACTACCTCGAAAATAGCCCTCACCCATAGTAGCAACTTTGGTTGCTTCCCAGTGTTACTACTTATCAAACACCTGCTCCAGCCGTCGAGTGCGTTGTTCCAGAAAGGTCGGCTTATCAATGTCCACGAATTTTCCCTCGACTACCGCGCCGGACAGGCCGATGTCCGTCTCATGTGGGTCGGCGCCGTGTTGGATGACGCCATGCTCGTGATAGTAACGCATCGTGTCCAACCCCTGGCGCTGCTTGTGCCTCCGGCCAAAACCGGTGGGGCAAGGTGAGATCACCTCCACCAGGCTGAACCCCGGTTTGAGCAGGGCCTCGACGATGGAACGCTCCAACCGCCGGGCATGGAGCACTGTCCAGCGCGCCACGTACACCGCCCCACTCGCCGCCGCCAGCGCCGAGACGTTGAAGGGATATTCATAGTTGCCGTAGGGTGACGTGGTGGTGAGGCCACCGATGGGCGTCGTCGCCCCCGCCTGCCCTCCGGTCATGCCATAGTTGAAATTGTTGACGCAGATGACGGTTATGTCTATGTTACGGCGGGCGGCGTGGATAAAATGGTTGCCGCCGATGGTCACCAGGTCGCCGTCGCCGGAAAAGACCACTACCTTCAACGCTGGGTTGGCCAATTTGAGGCCGGTAGCAAAGGGGATCGCCCGCCCGTGGGTGGTGTGGAACGAATCCAGCCGCACGTAGCCCGCCACTCGTCCGGTACAACCGATGCCTGAAACCACCGACACCTTGTCCAGATCCAGCTCCGACTTGCGCAGCGCGCTGAGAAAACAGGTCAACGCGGTGCCTAACCCGCAACCGGGGCACCAGATGTGCGGCAGACGATCCGTGCGCAGCAGGTCGTCCATCGGGTGGCGCCCGTGAATTTCCTCGATCAATCCCTCGGCCTCTGCGTGCGTCTCGAGCGATTTGTCCAGGCGATAGCCTTCCATCTCAAGTCCCATTGTCACTCCTCCACCTTAAATCATTAGAAGGGAAGCAAAGCGGCTACTTACGTCCCGCGGCCCTGCGGATGGCGTTGAGCACCTTCTGCGGGTCGTGGATGCCGCCTCCTGGGTGCGGCACAGAGATTGCCTCCGCCTGGCCCGCCGCGCTGCGCTCCACCTCGCGGACGATCTGTCCCATGTTGATCTCGGGCACGACGATGCTCTCCACCCGTCCGGCCAGGTTCCGGATCTGCTCGTCGGGGAAAGGCCACACCGTCACCAGCCGCAGCAAGCCCACTTTGATGCCTTCTTCACGGGCCATCTGGATCGGCCAGACGGCGGTACGGGCGGCGATGCCGTAAGAAACAACGGCCACCTCTGCGTCGTCCAGGCCGTCTTCCTCCAACATGATAATTTTGTCCCTGTTCTCTTCGATCTTGGCGATGAGTCGCTGCACCAGCGGCCATTGGGCGCTGTCGTCGGCGGTGGCAGGGTAGCCTCGCTCGTCGTGGGTCAGGCCGGTGGTGTGAAAGCGATAGCCGTCGCCAGCGATCGCCATCGGCGGCACCAGTTCTCCAGGCTCGACCCGGTAGGGCAGGTACTCCTCTGGCGGCACTGTCGGCTTGCGCCGGGGCACGATCTCGATCTCCTCCAGCGGCGGGATGACGACCTTTTCGGTCATGTGTCCCACCTCGGCGTCGGTCATCACCAACACCGGTAGGCGGTAGATCTCGGCCAGGTTGAAGGCGTGAATCGTCAGATCGAACAGCTCCTGCGGCGAGGATGGCGCCAGCGCGATGATGGAATAGTCGCCGTGAGAGCCCCAGCGCGCCTGCATCATGTCGCTCTGACCCGCCAGCGTCGGCAACCCCGTGGAGGGGCCGCCTCGCTGCACGTTGACCAGCACGCAGGGCGTCTCTAGCATGATGCCCAGCCCAATGTTCTCCATCATCAGCGAGAAACCCGGCCCGCTGGTGGCCGTCATCGCCCTCGCCCCGCCCCAGGAAGCGCCCAGCACAGCGATGATGGAGGCTAATTCGTCCTCCATCTGGACGTACATCCCGTCCACGAGAGGCAATCGCTCGCTCATCCGCTGCGCGACCTCCGTGGCCGGAGTGATGGGGTAGCCGCCGAAAAAACGACAGCCCGCACAGATGGCTCCCTCGGCGGAGGCAATGTCTCCCTGCATAAAGAACTCGCCGCTCAATAAACCGTCTTTGTTTGCACTCATAACAACGTTGCCTCCCCTTCCTTCTCCACAACGTAGATGGCGAACTCTGGGCACAACAACTCGCACAGGCCACAGCCCACACAGGCATCCGATCTTTCCTGGATCACCCGTGGAAGATGGTAGCCTTTGGAATTGATATCCTCTGAAGCTTCCAGCACGCCGCGCCGACAAAACTCGATGCACCAGCCACAGCCCTTGCACCGCTCGACCAACACGTGGATCTCGCCGTGCGGCACCCGGATGTCCTTCAGGTCAAGCGGTTCTCTCCAATATTTCACTGTTGGCCTCCCCCTCGTGGTTTTTGACAAAAAAATGTCTCGATGGCAGGATTGTCCCTCGTTGGTTGACACCATTGTCTCCTGTCAGAGGCACCTAATATATTGTACCTCCAGACCTGTACAACGCAAGTGTCGGTGAACACCTGGAGAGAGTGATATAGGTCATGCGATAGGGATTTTCAACAGATTTGAGGAGTGAATTCAAGCTCAGTTCAGATCAGAACATGCGTCTCGCTATACGCCCGATTTCTCTCTGGGTATGCCGATCAGTAGCGCCAGCGGTCCCAAAAGCAGCAACCACATCGTCGCCGTCAGGTCAAACCGCTCGGCCACCAGTCCCAGACCCAATGGGAGCAGGCCGCCCACCAGACCAAAGATATTCCCTACCGTCATCACCGTACCGCTCTGCCCCGGCATCGCCGAGTACAACTGCGCCTTGAGGATGGAATACCAACCGGCGTTGAAGAAGCCGAGTAGCCCCAACAGCACGAATTTGATCCAGATATTCGGTATCAGCAATAAGGCGGGGAAGAGTACCAATTCCACCGCCGCGCTCCAACGGAGGTAGTGCAGGCCGCGCACTCGCTCCAGAAGGGGGATGAGCAGCAGGTCGCCCAGCAGTCCCAACCCGGTCCATATGGACACTGCCGCGCTCGCCCTGGCTGGCGTCGCGCCCACGACATCCACAAAGTAGAGCGCCAGGAAGCCCAGCAATACGTCCATCATCAGGTCGGAGCACTGGAGCAGCGTCAGCCAGCGCAGCACCTCACCTCGTCGCAGCGCACGCAGGGCGTCTATCATGCCCGCTTTGAAGTCGGACCTCTCGGATTCCTGCCGTCCATTGGCAAACCGGAAGCGGGACGCGACCGCCAACAGGATCAGCGCCAGCCCGGCAAAGAGCAGGAACGGCTCGCGCCAGCCCAAGCCCAATCTCGTCGCCGCGCCCAGGACGAGGGGGCCGACCATCACGCCCAGCGAACCGGCGAGGGTCCAGCGCGCCATGTTCTGTTCGTGGCGGGAGGGAGCCAAGTCCATCAAGGTCGCTTGGGAAAGGCTTACGAACGCACCCGAGGCGGGATAGAATAGGGCGAACGAGATGAGCAGAATCACAAAGCTCTGGCTCAGTGCTGTGAGCAGCAAGGCTAGGGTGAACAGCGCGCCGCCTCCCAGGACCAGGACACGCCGTCGCCACACGTCTCCCAGGATGCCGAGGAAAGGCTCGACGACGCTGCTGACGAGACTGGGCACGCCGAGCAGCAGGCCGATCTGAGCGTAGCTCAAGCTCAGGTCGGTGCGAATCAGCGGCCAGGCCGCCTCGCGGGCGCCAAAGACGAACTCGTCGAGGAACTCGATGAGAAGCAGGGTCAAGAAAAAAAGGCTCTACGCAGATTTGCGGGGTAAAGTCAGCCACCGCCACACTCCACGAGAACTTGTAGACGGAAGTTGTCAAAGTTTCGGTAACCAAAAGCGCGGTTAATGATGCCGCGAATAGCGCGATTGACACCTTCAACAAATCCTTGGGTCACTCGATCATCAAAGTAGTTGAGGAATTCATGCCACCAGTTGC
>DAOTUB010000322.1:0-4718 GCA_034437455.1 Anaerolineae bacterium
TTATTGGCGGCGCGGGGGGCCGTGAAGCGGGCGATGGTCGCGTGGGTCCATCGCTGTCCGGTATGCGAGCTGGGGCGGATGTGTCTCGAGCGGCTGTCGAGCCCGCGCGGTGTCAGGCGCTGAGGCTACGCGCAGCCCGGGAGCGCGTCTGTTGTTTTTGTCAATCGAAGATAGGGCCATTTGTTTACCGAAAAGAGGTCCATCTCCGCGTTTCCCTCCTGAAACGCTACTTTAGGAATGAGGATTAAATAACTTTTCCATTTCAGGGCGTGTACGAAGCCCCGCCCCTACGTAATTGCCCGTGTATCATCAAAATACGAACGTAGGGGGCGATCCCTCTGTGGTCGCCCGTTCATCAAATGTAAAAGTTATTCCCTCACAGCTCCTCAGTGTGACTATGTTTAACGGTAGGGGGCAACGACGCTGAGAGCATAGAACAGCAGTATGCTCTCTATAAGTCGGGGAGGAGAATGGAGCGCCAGCATCTTGCTGGCTTCTGTGCCATCAAGATGACGGCGATCCCCAGAATATTGAGAAGATACGGACAGCAGCACTATCTTGCTAGAACAAGCCATCCAAGGGCCAATGGGCTCGATAGACAGCGTGATTTGCTCTCGCACTCGTTTGGGTGTACCATATAGCTTGAGAGGATTCGAACGTGAAGCATCCGAGCGGTCGCCTTGACGCCTGTCTGCTTTGACCTCGAACGACGTTCGCCCCACTGATTGCGTACAACGCAGTTAAAAACAACGAAGCAACGTCTTGCTGATCACAATGTACGCTGCCGACTTGAGGAAACCCTCATCACCAACGCCTAGCTCACCGTTCACAGCAGGCGAGGATGAGAATGCGCGGCCGATCGCAGGAGAGAAGTGGTCGGCAGGGCGTTTCTTTTTGGTGGGATCAGCGTTCAAGGCGCCCTGGGGTGGCGAGGGCACCCCGCTTGAAGATCGTCACGCATCAAGTACAGACTGACCAGAGAACACACGCAGGGATCTATGGTTTCACAATCCGTGATCGAAAACCGCCACTGGCCAGAGCCAGTCACTATTCTTTCACACACCACTTCTCCACACGGATTTGTGACCGTGGAAGCCAGCGGGTTGAAAACGCGACGGCATTACACGACCACGCTCCCCGCCGATATATGGCAGACGATGCGGGTTAAGCACCCATCCTACACCTTCGATGCCCCAGCAGAACCCTTCCTCTTGGCAATAGAGGCCAAGCGCTTGCGCTTGGCCTACACAGCGGATCCGCTCCTGGCAGCAAACAACGCCAAGGTTCATTTGCTTCCACATCAGATTGAGGCCGTCTACAGTTATATGTTGCCGCAACCGCGCATTCGCCACCTGATGGCGCACGACGCCGGCGCAGGGAAAACCGTGATGGGAGGCTTGCTCTACAAGGAGCTTGCGAGCCGTCGCCCTGATCTGCGCGCACTGATCGTCGCCCCTGCCGCGTTGACTGTGCAATGGCAGCGTGAGATGGAAGAGAAGTTCTTGGTTTCGTTCGAGATTGTAGACCGGGAGCAGTTGCGCGCCAACGGACACATCTGGCTGGAATCCTCGCGCTTGATCACATCAATGCCCTTCGCCCGACAGGCCGATGTGTGTGCGACTTTGACCAACGTACCCTGGGATCTGGTGATCGTAGATGAAGCACACCACATGGCAGGGTACGAGAATCGGGAGACGCAGGCCTACAGGCTGGGGCGCGTGTTATCGCGCAACACCCAACATCTGGTACTGGCGACGGCAACGCCCCACAAAGGTGATCCGAAGAATTTCCTCAAGTTACTCCAACTGCTCGACGAAGACATCCACGACCCGGCTATTGTCAACCACAAGGCGGATGGCAAACGTGGATCCCCCTTGATGTTGCGCAGGCTGAAAGAAGAGATGGTCGACTTCGAAGGCCAGCCGATCTTCAAGCCGCGCGTAGTCGAGACCGCCCTGCATCGCATCGGGGATAACCCCTCCGAGATGGAGCTCTACCGAGCATTGACCGATTACGTCGATGAGACGTATCGCGCAGCCGAGCGCATCGGGGGCCGCGTGAAGGTCAACACTAAATTTGCCATGGTGATCTTGCAGCGGCGGATGGCATCGAGTTTTGCGGCATTGGATAAATCCTTGCACTACCGGCGCGATGGATTGCTTGAGGAACAGAACGCACCGGACGAAGAAATCGTGTGGAGCGCGGTCGAAGAACAGCCGGAGGCGCAGCGATGGGAACAAGAGCGTCGCGTTGAGCTCACCAGCCCCGCGAGGACCCAGCAAGAGCGGGAGAACGAGATTGCGGAGCTCGATGCGCTGCTGGATAAACTGGACACTGTCCGGCAGAGCGGTGTGGAAACAAAGGTGCAAAAGCTGATCAGTATTCTCGATGAGATCGACATCGCGCCGGGCAACGGCGAGAAGCTGCTGATCTTCACGGAATTCAAAGACACGCTGGATTTCCTGCGCGGTCAGTTTGAGACATGGGGCTATCAAGTCACAGAGATCCACGGGGATATGAGCCACCCCGAACGGCGGCAGGCCGAGCTTGATTTTCGTGACCATTGCCAGGTGATGGTAGCGACCGAAGCCGCTGGCGAGGGCATCAATCTGCAATTCTGCGCCTATATGGTCAACTACGATCTGCCGTGGATCCCCACCCGGTTGGAGCAGCGGATGGGCCGCATCCATCGCTATGGCCAAGAGCGGGTGGCACACATCTACAATCTGGTCGCAGCCGACACCCGTGAGGGCAAAGTGCTGGTGGGTTTGCTGGAACGGTTGGAAGAGATGCGCGTGCATTTGGGCGACCAGGTCTTCGACGTGGTCAGCGCACTGATCAGCGACATCGATCTGGAAAAGCTGATGGCCGAGGTAGCGACCGCGCCGGTGACGGAAGCCTCGCAGGATAACGCCCTCATCACGTTGGCCCGCGCACTTGAGGTGGGCAGAACACGCCAAGAGCGCTGGCTGGAGCATCCCTTTGCTATCTCACCGGCGCAATTCGAACAAATGCGGCAGCTATCGCGTCAATCCCGACTCACGCCAGAGTATGCTCAGCATTTCTTTGTCGAAGCACTGAGCGCATTGAAAGAAAGTCCCACTGCCTGGAGGACAATGACCCAGACTCCCGGTGATGCCGACATCTTCGATGTGTCTATCCAACGGGGCAGCATCGCGGAGGCGTTGCAGTTGCCTATACGCAAACGGCAGTATTTCACCTTCCGCGAGGCGTGCGCCCAATCATCCGAAGACAAACCACAGGATGACGTGCAGTTCTTGGCTTTGGGCATGGCGACCTTCGACCGGATGTTGAGGTTGGTTCAACAGCGTTGGGGCAATACCTTGCAGCGTGGCGCGAAGTTTATCGATGTGGCGCTGCCCCCCGGTCAGTCCTACCTGCTCTGGTTCCTGTCTACCGGGGTACGCGACGGCCTGGACAACAGCGTCGCGCAATGCCTTTTTGCCGTGAAGCAAACCGAAGGCACTCTCGAAACCGCAGCCGCGGCCAGTCTCATCGACCTGGTCCCGGAGTCGGATGCTTTCAAAGTTCCCGAAGCCCTAGTCGCGTTGTCGAGCGACCCGGAGCCGGTCATCGCTTGGAGCATCCGCCACCAGCAACTGCCCTTCTTGCGCAAAATTCAAGCCGAGCGAGCTGCCATCACACAGCTGCGCTGCGATCCGCTGTTGGCCGATGCCCAGGCCGCTGAACGTGCAGCCGCGACGGCCTACAATGATTTGGTCTTCTCATTCACCGAAGATGAAAAGCTGGACGATGTAGAAGCCGAGCGCGAACGTGCTGCTGAGCGTGTGGAGGCGCTGACTTGGCGATTCGATCACGAAGGCGCTTGCTCTCTTGGCCCGACGCGCGTGATCGGCGTAGCGGCCGTCTTCTCTCTGGTAGAACCGCCCACGGAAGAGCTGAAAGACGAGCGCCCGGACGTTGCGGCCAAAGCCGAAGCCCTCGTTCAGGCATATGAGGAGTGCCAGGGGCGCCAGGCCATCAACGTGAGCGGTGAACATGACCAATATCCCTACGATTTGCACAGCACTGGCCCCGGCGGCACGCGCTGCATCGAGGTGAAGGGAACGACGACGGGCAACTTCAAGTTGAGCGAGAACCAACGTCGCGCTGCTCACCGCTTGCAGCATTCTTACTACCTCTACGTCGTGAGCGATCCCCTCGGCGAGCATCCGCGCCTGTCTGTCATCCGGGACCCGATTGCTAAAATGGATTACGACGACGTGCTCTACAGCCGCGCTCGTTACGTGTATCATGCGAGGACATGGCGTGCTGCCACCGATGAAGAAGCGACGCTATAAATGCCACATTCATTGAACAACGGAGACTAAAACCCTATGCCCAAACGTTTGATCGAAGAGCTCCTCCCGCTGACCGAAATCGGCATCAAGAGTTCTAAATCTGTCTCGTATGGCGCGATTCACGCAATTCACACCTGGTTTGCGCGGCGACCACTGGCCGCTTGCCGCGCGGCGACCTTTGCCGCATTGGTCGATGCCCCCACCAGGGAAGACGAGCGCCAGGCGCTGCTGGACTTGATCATCCAGAGCCTACCGCGCAAGGCGCCGCAGAAAAAGCCTCAGATCTTCAAGGAGATGCAAGAGTGCATCCAAGAGACCTTCGAGGGCCACGCGCCGAAGGTGCTGGACCCCTTCGCCGGCGGCGGATCGCTGCCGCTGGAGGCGGCTCGCCTGGGC
>DAOTUB010000323.1:0-4733 GCA_034437455.1 Anaerolineae bacterium
CGATCAGTTCCAGCACAAATTCCTGGACTGCTGGTGGAGTCTGTGACCACTCTGCCTCGGAAAAGGGCATCTGTTCTAGCTTTGTTTCCTGAACCATATCGCTGTTACTGTATCATACTCACATTTGAATATCGTTAGAGAAACATTAGAAATCAGTTAGAATTCAACGGGGATCCCTGATCCCCCTGAACGCTTACACGAAACTTTCTAGGGGATTGTGTCCCGGTCAATGGGAATCGGATCGGGTAACCCTTGCACTTTTCGCGTTGGATCCCCAAGGTGAACCATCAAGTCCCTGGCGAGGTATGCCAATGACAACCCATCACAGATTATATGGTGGCATAAAATGATCAACTCGGATTCGACGGGGGACTGAACGAGAATAAACCGTATCGCTGGCCGCAGGTCAAATTCAAAAGGAACCTGGCTTGCCTCGTGCAACACTCTGATCCAATGCTCGTCAGATTCTCTAGCTACCGTCTCTATCGGGATCTCGCCAGCTTCTTCTGACGTAAACCATAGAGCGTGCTCGTCATCCTCCTCGATCTGAACCCTGAGGTTGGGATGTCTCTGCTGAACTTGAGAAACAGCGTGTATCAACATGCTTTCGGACACATTTCCCTTGATCCGAGCTACAACAGTCACGATGGAATAAGGGGATCGTGAAAACAGGCATTCTGGGGACGTGATTATCCTCTTATATTTGTCGGCTTTTACGTTTTCTAACATGACAAGTCCTTTTCTACCATACACCCGGCAGCAGGCGATAGCGCGTCTGCTGAGCATACTCTGTGTAACCGTCAAGCTCCTCTTGCAGTGTCTTGTCCTCCAACGCCGTGCGGATGACGTAAAGCGGCAACGACAGGCTGCCCGGAATGAGCGCCCATAGCGAGCCAAGCATGATGGGCGTCGCGACCTGGAACAGGATCGCTCCAACGTATCCCGGATGGCGCACGTATCGGTATGGCCCACGGGTGGCGACAGTCTGGTTCCGATCATCCTGGATGCGAACGATCGTCGAGAAGAACTCGTTCGACGCCATCGCCCAGGTAACCAGAGCGAACCCCAGCACCACGACAGCCAATGCTCCGACCTGGAGCACAGGCGACATCTGTCCCGTCCATCCAAAGCGTACGTCCAACCCGGCCACGATCCACGTGAGCATCGGGGTCAACGAGGCCGCAAGGCTGGCGAGCAGAACGTCCCACCCTTTGGCGTCCTTCTGGATTCCGGCGCGTTCTGCCAGCAATCCCGGGCTTTTTGGTATTAGGAGAAGCGCGACGACGACATCCCAGGTCACGTACACGCCGACCAGGAGCCAGCCCCACACCCAGTCCAGACGCCCTGCAGAGAGGAATAAAAGCGCCGCCAATACCAATTTGGCGACTAGGCCTTTGATCAGGTATTTTCTCACGCCGGTGGTTACATCAGATTGTTTATTGACAGCGTCCATTTTGTCTCCTCCGACAAGTTTGACTGTTTGCATACTGGCTACTACCAAATACCCGGTAGCAAGCGATAGCGCACTTGCGCGGCATATTCCTTGTAGCCATCGAGTTCTCCTTGCAGCGTCCTGTCCTCGAGTGCCGTGCGGACGACGAAAAGGCACATCGTCATCGCCACCGGGATGAGCGCCCACAGTGAGCCAAGTGCCAGGGGCATTGCGAACGCAGACACGATAAACCCCACATAGCCCGGATGACGCACGTACCGATAGGGTCCAACAGTGGCGACGGTATGATCCCGGTCCATCTGGATGCGAACGGCGGTCGAAAAGAACCTGTTCGACACCATGGACCAGGTAAACAAGCCCTGCCCCAGCACCAGGAAAGCCAATCCGATGAGATGAACCGCTAAAGTGAGCTGCGGCGACCATCCGAAACGTTCATCTAAGCCGGTCACAATGGGCGCGCCCAGCGCGGGGAGAATGCTGATGGTGGTGATCGCCTTGTCCCAGGTTTTGACGTCCGCTTTGCCGACCTGGCCGCGTTCGGCGATCAACTCCGGAGACATGACAAGCGCGTTGACCGCTAAAATTCCCACACTCAGACCGAGATACGCCCACGCCCATCCCCAATCCAGGCGGCCCGCCGAGATAAACAGAAGCGCCGCCAGGATCAGCAACTGGGCGACGACCTGGATCATTCGTTTTGCCACTGCGGCGGCGCTCGTCTCAGATTTCTGATTCGTACGCGTCTCTGCGTTCATTTTCACTCCTTCAGTGGCTTATCTGACTCTCCAGCGCACGGGCGAACAACTCTCGATCCTCCTCCTGGATGATTTCCAATGCCCGATCTCCCAGCAGGGCCAGGATTTGGGGGAGGTACAAGTCCGTCCGCAGGTGGTGCTCGGCGATAAAGACGAGGAGGGGACTGCTGGTCCAGGAGGCTTGTGCCTGGGTCGCAGTCACCCACTCGCCAACCAGCACTTCTTCACCATCAATGACCAAGATTAATCCCAGTCCCCCGGCCTGGCTGAGGGCCTCTTCCGACATCGGAGCGACGACCATCTGGCCGCCCGGCAGCTCGACTTCTCCGGTAGTATAGATCACCACTCGCACTTTTCGCTCAATCGCTTCTTCCAGCGCAGGCCGCAAGTCTGGGAAGGTGTCTGGTAAGAGCGCCAGGTAGATGCGGGTTTTTGCCTGATCGATCATTTCCTCTGCCTTGGCCAGGATATTCTCGTGGCCTTCAATGTTCCAGACGTATTCCAGGTCGGGAGCCGAGGTCAGGTGAGCGAGATCGCCTTTGAGCGAACCGACAAGCTCCTCTTGTTCCTCAAGAAGTTGGTCGAGAAACTCTTCCGCTGGAATCGGTGCATATTGGGTTGAACTGCCTCTGCGTAATGTCATCGCAGCGCCCCGAGCGGTGAGCTTGCCCAGCACCTCGTAGATCATAGAACGAGGAACTCCCGAAGTCTTGGAGAGCTGATAACCCGTGACGGGACTCTCCCTGAGCAAAGCAAGGTAAGCCTTTGCCTCATACTCCGAGAAGCCGAGTTCCACCAATTTGTCAACAGGATCGCTGTCCATTTTCTCCTCCAATAGACGTTAGTGTTATAACTTAGACGTTAGTTTTATAACTACGTACTAGTATAACCTGATTTGCCGACTTTGTCAAGTAGAAGAATCCCAAGTAAAAGTCGATGCGACGCGGCGAGCACTTGCACAAAAAGCGAAATTCGTTATCATGGCTCTGCTCTGAAGAGGATCAGAAATGGACAAAGCTCAGATTATCGTCAATCCTTATGCAGGCCGTTGGAAGGCCAGGTCTGCTATTCCCAAAATCGAGCAGGTCTGCCGCAAGATCGGCCTGGATTATGAATTGGCAGTCACCGAGGGACCGGACCACGGCATCGAACTGGCGCGGGAAGCAACGCTGGCCGGCTTTTCGCCTATCGTCTCCGCTGGTGGCGATGGGAGCATCAATGAGGTGGTCAACGGCCTGATGCAGGCCGCTGGCAGCGATGTGGTCGGCCCGCTGGGCGTCATCCCGCTCGGCTCTGCCGATGATTTCTCCGATATGCTCGGCCTGGACAAGACGGTCGATGCAGCCTGCCGAACTATCCTGGCCGGACATACGCGCATTATAGACGTAGGCTGTGTCAATGGCCGTTACTTTGATAACAACTCGGCCATCGGCTTGGAGCCGCTGGTGACTATCACAGAAAGGGCGATGAAGCGGCTCAAGGGCACGCCGCGCTACATCCTGGCTGCGATCAAAACCATCTTTACCCATGAACCCTGGCGCGTGAAAATCACCTGGGACGATGGAGAGTACGAGGGATGGAGCGCGTTGGTCTCTGTGGGCAACACCCGTCGCACCGGAGGCGCGTTCTGGATGACGCCCCGCGCCGAGTTTGACGATGGCTACCTGGACTTTGTCTTTGCCAAACAAAAGTTGGGGCGGTTCAGACTGCTCCGTTTGCTGCCAACCGCCCTCCAGGGCAACCACATCAACCAGCCCGTGGTCGCCTACCACCGCACCACCCGCCTGACCATCGAATGCGACCCACCCACGCCCATCCAGACCGATGGCGAGTTGATCGAGTTATCCGCGACGCGCGCCGAGTACACGATACTGCCCGGACGATTACGGGTGATTGTACCGGTCAGTCGCCAGTAGCCAGTGTCCAGTCCCCAGCAGTCGACATCCAGTTCCCTTGTCGCGCGCTCTGCTGTGCTGGTCGCTTTCCTCTTTGCCGCCGATAAGCTGTTGGGCGTGGTGCGCGAGGCGGCCGTGGGGCGCGCTTTCGGCACGTCGGCGGTACTGGACGCCTACTTTGCCGCTTTCGAAGTCCCCGAGGGATTGAACACTATCGTCACGGGCGCGGCGCTGACGACGGCCTTGATCCCACTGCTCACCGGCGTCATCTCCCGTGCCGACAGGGACGACCTGTGGCGCTTTGTCTCCTGTGTGATTAACTGGGTGCTGATCACTGTGAGCGTCGCCAGCGTCTTTGCGGCAGTGTGGGCCAGGTTCATCGTTGTGACGGTCGCTCCTGGTTTTGCCGCCGATCCGGAGCAGGTGGCGCTGGCAACCCAGTTGATGCGGCTGGTGTTGGTTCAGACGCTCATCTTTAGCGCCAGCACTGTCGTCACCAGCACACTGCAAGCCCACCAACACTTTTTACTTCCCGCGTTAGCGCCGCTGTTCTACACGTTGGGACGCATCTTTGGCGCGGTGGTGTTGGCGCCGTGTATGGGTATCTTTGGCCTGGCCTGGGGCGGGCTG
>DAOTUB010000324.1:0-42043 GCA_034437455.1 Anaerolineae bacterium
GTCATCAAAGGGCACAAAATACTGGTGGATGGTGGGGTCGATGACCGTGACGCCGGCCAGGCCTTCCTCACCGGCGCCCTGGCGGCCATCGCCGTCGCGGTCCCAAAACACGACGCCCCGGATGCTGGCATCGCTGCGGTCATAGGTCACGCTGAGACGCACCCCGCCCCCAATCAGGTCTGAGACCAGCGACTGGCCGGGGTCCACCCACAAGGTCACCGCGGGCGCGCCGGGCACAGGACGCAAATCAACCGGCAACGTGGCCGGATCCAGATAAACCTGATGCGTACCGACCGCCAACCCTTCAAAGAGAAAGGCGCCATCCGCCGCCGTGACGGTACTAGGTTTCTGTTCAGCGTTGATGGGCCACTCGACAGTTTCGGCCGCCTCGGCAACCGGTAAACCGTCAAGCAGTATCAACAAGGGGATTAAAATGGAGAAACAAAAAACACGCGCCGCTCGCTTATTCAGAGCCATCGTTCGCCTCCTCATGAGTCTCCCAGCATCGGTGGTCGCCCTCGACAAAAAACTTTGCTCCAACTAACGACCCACCCGAGAGGATTGTGCGCCAAGGACGCGGCGATGAGGGCGGGAACAATACGCGTACCGGGGACGGCACCGGGCTATTAAACAACGTCGTAATCATTATATCATATTTAGCACTGTTTGGTACAATGGAAAATTATCATGGTCCGCCCCACACACATTATGAAAGGAGCGGCGCCTCGCAGGCGCCGCTCCTTTTCACATCTGTTCAAACGATATCAGCGCGTGACAAATGGCAAGTAGAGTGTCATCGAAGGACTCGATCCCGGCGTATTCGGGTCTAGATAATCAGGGATACCGTCACCGTCGCTGTCCACCGGGTTGCTCGGATCATCACCCGCCTCAACGCTATCCGGGATGCCGTCACCGTCCGAATCCAGGTCCAGGTAGTCGGGGATGCCGTCACCGTCCGTGTCCACCGGATTGCTCGGATCCTTGCCCGCTTCGACCGCATCGGGGATACCGTCACCGTCCGAGTCAAGGTCGATGAAATCGGGCAGGCCGTCGCCGTCCGTGTCCACCGGCGGGGTGCTGGGATTATCGTCGCCAGCTTCCTCGCTATCCCAGATACCATCACCGTCCGCGTCAGGGTCGGCCTTGTTCAAAATGCCGTCACCGTCCGCGTCCTCGTAACCTTCTATGTCCTCATGCATGTTGATGATCGTATCCCCATCCGCATCGCCGTGCGGTCCGTCGGTGTGGTCATTATCCAGATAATTGGGGATGCCATCGCCATCGTCGTCATCTGTACCCTCAATCGCGTCTGGGATGCCATCGCCGTCCGAGTCCAGATCCAAGTAGTTGGGCACGCCATCGCCGTCCGGGTCCCCCGTACCCTCGACCGCGTCCGGGATGCCATCGCCATCGCTATCCGTGTCCAGATGGTTAGGCGTGCCGTCGCCGTCGGCGTCATTGTCAAAACAGACAGGATCATCGACCGAGCAGCCGGCCAGCGGATCGTCCGCACCCTCGCTCCACTCTCCCGCGTCCGGGATGCCATCACCGTCCGAATCCAGGTCCAGGTAGTCGGGGATGCCGTCACCGTCCGTGTCCACCGGGTTGCTCGGATCATCGCCCGCCTCGACGCTGTCCGGGATGCCGTCGCCGTCCGAGTCTTTATCGCGATAGTCGGGCAGGCCATCGCCGTCCGTGTCCACCGGGTTGCTTGGATGCGCGCCGGCTTCGACGCTGTCCGGGATACCGTCACCGTCCGAGTCCTCATCCAGGGCATCGATTACCCCGTCCTCGTCAGTGTCGTACGGGTCGGCCGGGTCCCCAATCTCGACGGCGTCGGGAATGCCGTCGCCGTCACTGTCGGCGTCGAGGGGGTCGGTGCCATAGTCATTCACCTCCGCCCCGTCCGTCAAGCCGTCGCCGTCCGAGTCAGCGTTCAACGGGTCCGTGTCATAAACACTGACCTCGTCACCGTCGGTCAGGCCGTCGCCGTCCGAGTCTTTATCGCGATAGTCAGGCAGGCCATCGCCGTCCGTGTCCACCGGGTTGCTTGGATCATCGCCCGCCTCGACGCTGTCCGGGATGCCGTCACCGTCCGAGTCCTCATCCAGGGCATCGATTACCCCGTCCTCGTTAGTGTCGTACGGGGCGGCCGGGTCCCCAATCTCGACGGCATCGGGAATGCCGTCGCCGTCCGAGTCAGCGTTCAACGGGTCCGTGCCGATTTCGTATTCCTCAAGGCTAGTCAAGCCATCGCCGTCCGGGTCCAGTCCAGCATCACTGCCGTCCATCGGATCCAGGCCGTTCTCGACCTCCCAACCATCCGGCATACCATCGCTGTCGCTGTCGGCGTTATTCGGCTCTGTGCCATATACGTGCACTTCGTCACCGTCGGTGAGCCCATCATCATCCGAGTCCGAGTCATGTGGGGAGCTCCCGTGCTCTTGCTCCTCCAGGTTGGTCAGCCCGTCGCTGTCCGGGTCAGCGTCAGCGTCGCCGCCTTGTAACGGGTCAAAACCATGTTCCACCTCCCAACCGTCCAACAACCCATCGCCGTCGGTGTCATCCAAGAGCGGGTCAGTCCCGTACGTTTCTACCTCATCGCCGTCGGTGAGCCCATCGTTGTCAGCGTCATTGTCCAAATAGTCCGGCGTGCCATCGCCATCGCTGTCCACCGGGTTGTTCGGGTCATCGCCCGCCTCAACCGCGTCGCTAACCCCATCATCGTCAGCGTCTTCGTCCTGATAGTCCGGTATGCCGTCGCCGTCCGTGTCCACCGGGTTGGTTGGATCATCACCCGCCTCGACGCTGTCTGGGATGCCGTCGCCGTCCGAATCCAGATCCAGGTAGTCGGGGATGCCGTCGCCGTCCGTGTCCACCGTACCCTCGACCGCGTCAGGAATGCCATCCCCGTCAGCGTCGACGTCCTGATAGTCCGGTATGCCGTTGCCGTCCGTGTCCACCGGGTTGCTCGGATCCTCGCCCGCCTCGACGCTGTCTGAGATGCCGTCGCCGTCCGAATCCAGATCCAAATAGTCGGGGATGCCGTCACCATCCGTGTCCACCGGGTTATCGGGATCGTCACCTAGCTCCACATCGTTGGGAATACCGTCACCGTCCAGGTCATTGTCCAGATAGATGACAACATCATCTATGTACCAACCATCTGCGGTCACACCACCATCAGTCTGCAGTCGGAACCTCGTCTGCAGCGTCTCAGCGTCACCTACGATGGTACCCAGGTCCAGCGTTTCGTTTGTCCAGTGTAGAGTTTTATCAGTGTACGTCACAACACCGGTCCATGTCACTCCGGCGTCGGTGGAAACCTCCACATATCCATAGTCAAAGTCAGGTTCCAGCGCATAGCACGTCTGAAATTGCAGGATCGGCCTCCCAAAGCCTGATAAAGCGATGGGTTGCGCAAGGGTCAACGACACATTTCTGTCGTTGGCATAGTTCCCATTGGGACTGTCCGTCCACGAATGCGTCGGGCTGTGAAATTGCGCCATAGTGGAAGCCCACGGCGCCATTGGCGTCCAAGCATCCTCACCATTCTCCACATGGTCCTCTAGCAAAAGCACACGACTTTTCCCAGGCTCGAGATACGGCAGACTCTCGAATTGCTCGGATGTATAGGCTGCAGTGGTGTACGCCACGTCGACCTCGTCGAGCACCTCGTACCCATCCCCCGCAAGAAGCTTCAGGGCCATCAGGGTCAAAGGCCCATTCACATTGTGCGCATTGATTATCGGCCCTTTGAACACCAGAGAGAGCGTGTGTATGCCCACATCTAGGCTGACGGGATCACTGCTGGCCCAGGATATCAAGCGTCCGTCCTCTGTCTCCAGCCATCCCTCCAGTCGATGACCGCCAGCCTCTTCCACCTCTATCTGGACATCGATCTTTAGCGCATCATAAATCCCATCCTCGTCCACGTCCACGCCAGAGTCAGAGTACGCGGCAATCACGCCCCGCAAACCCACATCATCTTGAGAGGTGGTCTGATGGGCAATGTGCGTTTTGCCCTCAGCTTGGGTCAACTGTTGCGTGGTATAGGCTTGTGCTATTGAATCAATGACCTTGTCGTCAGCGTTCAGCAGATACAAGTTCTTGAGCGTGTACGGACCAACCGTCCCTCGGATGTCGCCAAACTGGAGCGACGCCGGTGAGCGGGACCCGGTCCAGGTGGCCTGAGCAACAGATTGCCCCTCACTATCATACAACTCGCCGAGCACCGTGTACGTTCCAGGTGTCGAGATTTCCAACCCTACATCGATGGTCAAAGAATCAAAGCGGCCATCGCGATCGACGTCCCCACCGTGTTCCGCATATTGACCGCTAAAGATAGCACCCAGCGTCTCAAAGTCGCTCAACTTGTACGCTGCTGTCGTGTATGCCGGATCCTTCTGGTCCAGCGTGTGGTCGGCCAGGTCGATCAGATCGGCATCAAGACTGAGATCCGAAATCCACAGACCGGTGACCTCGTATGGACCATCCACCTTTGCCAAGGCAATGGACGGGCCATCAAAGGTCAGTTGGACCGTCTGAGCGCCCGCTTTGAGGGAGGTAAAAGTGGCAGCCGAGACAATGGCCGACGTCATCTCATAAGCGCTTGATTCGGGGTCACTGACAAGTCCACTTATCGTATAGTCCCCCGGCTGCGTGGCATAAACCTCGACCTCGACCACCAAATGATCCAAGCGGCCATCATCGTCCAGGTCGACGCCATAGTCGGCCACCACCTGGCCAAGCTGCACCGCTTTGTCCCCCATTTCCACTACCCCATCAGTCATCATCAATGGCGGATTGAGCATATGGTCAGACTGCACCACTTTGTCTGCCATCTCTACCAACACCAAGTCAGGCGTGGACCGAGAAATGCCGGCCGATGTCAGAGTGGCCTCCAAGGCATCCCCATCGCCGCCAGATCCTTCCTCAATAAACTCGGCAGTGACGGCCGTGTTGCCGGTAATCGTGACGCTGTCGGGATTATCCGATCCTGATAGATCGCCGCTCCACCCTGCAAAGGACCAACCATCCTCCGGCTCTGCCGTCAGTTGCACCACGTCACCGTAATGGTAGGTGGATTGGTTGGGGGCCTTGGTTACCGTGCCACTCCCGCTGGTACCGGTCGCAAGAGTGTACTCGACCTCGACAAAAGTGGCGGTGACATTCACATCCTCATCATCTCTGATAGCGATGGTTTTCGGATTGGACGTCGACGATACATCGCCGCTCCACGCTTCAAAGGCCCAGCCCTCGTTGGGAAAGGCCTCCAGGGTGACGCGGTCGTCGTACGCATAATAGGACTGATTGGGGTCCTTGGTCACCGTGCCTTGTCCCTCGATTTGGACATTGACCCCAGGCGTAGGCAAAGGAGGCGGCCAAGGTAAAGAGTCCACATAAGGATCTCCAATGTCGGTCGGTTCCGCACCCCATCCCCAGCCATTGTAGTACGTCACCACCGTATTTATCCAATCCCATCTGATAATTACTTGGTTGTTATAGTTACCAAAAAAGTAATCTGCCCCCCCATAATCCACCGAATCCGTGTCCACCTGATCCCACAACCAATCCTCGGTGGCGATCACTACAATGTCCGCCTTTGAATCATGGTAAAACCAATTGCTTCGCTCCCGTGGGGGGGTGATTCCACCATTAATCGGGTTGTCATCTGATTCATTCCCCCGAATGGCGCGCATCACTTTCCAGTGATTATACAACCACACTTCTGTCGAATGGTCAAAGAGGGCGTAAAATATATGCATGTCCCAGTCTGCCGCAATGGGCCGCGCAGGGATTCCAGCCCCACGCAGAAAAGACGTCAGCGCCGAAGCATGAGTGGAGCACTGGGCCTGCTGATTATATGAATGCAACGTGTCCCACATACTCCATCTCAGAGAATAGGCTTCGAACCGCAATAGCTCATCCAGACGGTGACCCAAATCCGTTGCTGCATCCTGCTGGTTGGTATGGCCATTGATGGCATCGATGATGTGATCTTCAAAGACATAAGGCAGATACTGATCGGTCTGAAATGCCAACGCCCAGGCTCTCGCTTTATGATAAGGAGGCCAAGGTTCCCACGTGGTATCTTCATCACGTCCGGTCATGAACCAGACAGCGTACTCGTCATTAATGTTGTTGGGATCATCACTGTAAACGTATGCCGCTATCTCGGCATCGCTCATACTGGTCGGCAACTCAAAGATAACGTACAAGTTCAAGCTCTGGCTCCAGTCCCCCCTTTGCAGGGTGACCGTGTATTTACCAACCGTCCCCCCAGAAGGGATGCTGATCGCCCACCGTCCTATACAGGGGTTCCATTGTGGATACAAGTTTGTCAGCGAACCGGTCTCAACCACCTCGATAGTGGCATCGGCGGGGCCACCCACATAGACGGTGGATCCACGGCGCACGACGGCAGACTCGAGGGCGATGAACTTGCTACCATATCTATTCCAGGGAAAATATTTCCCGGTCTTGAGACTATCACTGTATTCTACATAGATGCCGGGGCTTGTATCATCGAGGGGATTCGTATCGAACAACTTTTCCTGACCATCGGTGAGACCGTCGTCGTCGCTGTCGGGGTCGAGGGGATCAGTAACGAACGACCCAACAGCGTTTTCCCAGCCCTGCTCCTCGACGCTATCCGGCAACCCGTCATAGTCACTGTCCAGTGACATAGACCGCTCCGAGTTCCGAACGCGGAGAGTAGTCCGGTCGGAATCGGTCTGAAGCCCCGGTAGACGATCAGTCGTCGCTGAATCTGCTCTCCTCAGGCTCTGAGAAACCACGCCCCCCTCTGAAGCAGCGGCGGCAACTCTTGTGCCTTGGAATCCGAAACCGGATAACAGCCAGCACAAGAGTACAATGAGAGAAACTAGACGGTTCTTCATGACTCTTTTCCTTCCTTCCAATTCGGGACCACACGTCCTAGCAGAAGCGCCGTATCACCCGAACTGCTACCAAGAACTGTTCACACGTACATACAACCATTCTCCCTGTAGAGCAAAGTGTTTCGACAGGCAACCACGTCTTGTGATAGTAGATCACGCCCCTCCCACGCATTTGGGCCATCGAGCCTGCCAAGTCACCAACACTCGAATGGGACACTACCTATATATCATATCACAAAATACGTGAACAAATCTACCCAAACCGGTATAAAATTTGTTAGAAATCGGTCAGCAGTTCGTTAGAGTAAAACTGAGAGGATACTGGCTCGTGGGATCTCGTGTTTTGACCAAGGTTCGATATGATTTGGATATGATTTTGCGTCCATCTGCAGCAGCGCTCAAGAGGCAGGTTCTTTTCTCAATTCCGCCACCGAACGGACCAAAAGGTCACTCAGCCCCGGTGTGGCATACAGCTTGTGCCATCTCTTCTCAGTCTTGGAAGTGACGTCTTTTAGATCGTCGGTGACAAACAAGCCGTTTAATCTCTGCATCCCGTCCACGATCACGCATGGGTTGCTGCTCAAAAAGTGAGCGACGGCCGGCGTATTATGTTGGACGCTGATCCAGATTTGCTTGTGTTCATTGGGGGGTACACTCACAGCCGCGCCCCATTTGCGTTTATTCCGGAACCCGCCCGACAGAAACGGCCAACACGTTCCCAGGTTAACCCCTCGATATCCTTGTTCGTGCGCCCAGTACATGCGCAGATAGTTCATAGCCCCCACTGCGCCCTCGCGCATCAATTGCTCGTCACCGTTCAACACGCCCATCTCTTTGAAGCCCAGGATGCCTTGCTGGACGAGACAAAGACCGCCAGAGACATAGACGCCATCTCGCTTGGTCAGGAACAGTTGTCCATGGCGCAAGAATTGGTAGGCCTCTCGCTTGGGGAGCAAGTCAGCCAAATCCCCGTGCCGTTTCATCATCGTCGGCAGATACATGTCCTGATAGAACATCTCGAGATCCGATTCCTTGTGGCTGATCTCGTACGTGTAGCCGAAATTCTTTGCCTTGCGCATGTCGTTACGGCGCGCATCGCTCCGAAAGCGCTGCTCAACTTCTTCCCATGCCCCTCGAACGTCCAGGATGAAACGCACGCGAAAGGGCAATGTGATTGCACCTTGGCCGGGGAGTTTGTTGATCAGGTACTTGCTCGATTCGATAATTGTCAAGTCCCCGGTCGATGCGGAAACCAGCTCACCTGGACGCCAAACAGGGACTCGGGCGATCTCTCTTTCCACAGGCTCCTCGGTGAAAAGCAGGCTCTCCAACAGTAGCCTGGCATATCCCAGACCACCATAAGTGACCGTCAGTGGCCCCGCCTGATTGCGCCCCTTTAGTTCATAAAGCGTCATATAAGGCTCTGCGACCAGGCGGGCATATTCTTTGACCTTGTGCAAACGCGGCATGATCGTACGCTGCACAAAAGACGGGCTCTGAAATCGTGCCTCAATCCAAAGCCAGTGAGCCAACTCGGACAATTTACCCATCACGACTCTCTCCTCCCAACTATGCTAATTACAATCCACAATACTTGGAGTAAGCGTTCAGACCTACGAGGTTTAGGGCATCTACTGCCTAGAAATAAAGTCCATCTGTAAACCTCGGAGGTCTTTTTCTCATTCATCTGAACGGTTAACTTGGAAAGCATCTGTGACTGGAACAGATTGCATCACAAATCCAAATCTTCCTCGAGGGCGCGTCGAGTGCACCCGGCTATATATCGGACATCTGTCTCACTCAAGCCAGGATAGAGAGGCAAGTTGACCACCTCACGGGATGCCTGCTCGGCGCGCGGATACTCACCCGTGGCATACGGTCGATATGCTTTCAGCAAGGGCAAAACATACTCAAACACCTGGTCCACCGCTACCGCCTGGGCGAGCATCCGGCGCCGAAAACAACGCTCTTGACGCCGGTCGAGGCGCAACGTATAGTAGGCATACGTGGCATCCGGGATGATCGGCGCCCGGACAAGGCCTGACACGTCGCGCAGCTCGCGATCATACAACTCGGCCAGAGCACGGCGCCTGTTCAGCATCGCATCGACCTTGCGCAGTTGCACCAATCCCACGCGCGCCTGGAAATCAGGATAGGCCATCGTAATATCGTCGGGCATATAGTCAGCCGGCAGGTCAAATTCAGGGTGAGCGACGTGTGTGGGATCGGTCTGATCGCGATGCCATAGGCCATAAATACCCGGCCTGAACATCAGATAGCTGCTCAAAAATCGCGCCCACCGTTTGGCCCGCGCCTTGAACGCCGGACCATTCATCTCTGCGTCTCGATAGGTCTTGATCTTCTCGTAAACATCGGGCGAATTGGTGACCAGGATCCCCCCTTCAAAGGTAGATATTGGCTTGCCAGGGCCAAAGCTAAAAAGCCCCAGGTCACCCCGTAGCTCACCGCCCTCTGAAAGAGCGTGCAAGCTTTGTGCACAGTCTTCGACAATGATGACGCGCTCGTCGCCAACAGCAGCACGGATAGCATCCACGTCAGTCAGATAGCCATACATGTGAGTGGCGACGACGGCACGCGTCTGGGACGTGAGCGCCTGGCTTAGCGCATCGATATCCATATTATAGTCAGCCAGGTCAATATCTACGAATACCGGACGGTTGCCAGAAGCCACTATGGCATGCCCCATCACCATACACGTGTATGCAGGCAAGATCACTTCCGCCTGCGACACCCCCAGAGCTTGTAAAGCGGCCATGAGCACAACGCGTCCATAGGCAAAGGCGACCCCATAGCGCGCGCCCACACGGGCAGCCACAGTCGACTCTAACTCACACCGCGCACGGCCGGGGCGCAGAGCTGCCACAAGCTCCCGGTGATTGTAGTAAGGGCGATAGAAAGGGATCATATCTATGACGCCTGTCTTTAATCCTTGTCCACTTCTGAGACCGTAAAGCGGTGTTTACCGGTAGGCGTTGCGGGCAAACTATCCACAAACTCTAGCCTTGCTTCCACGTTATCGCCCAGAATGGTCTTGAGCGCCTTTTGGATATCCTTGAACCTCTCCTCGTCAATGGGGCCAGGACCAGCTTTAACGACGCGCAAAACCACCAGGTCCACAGTCTTTTGGACAATCTGATACTGCTTGACCGGCCCAAGCAGCGGCACCATCGGAATCACAGCCCACGTATTGACATACTCTCCATCTCTAGTTTTGAACAGGTCCAGAATCCGGCCACCGACGACATCCAACAATGGCAGCCCTCGTCCACAAGAGCACTGTCGCAGGCTCTTTTTTCCCCAATCCTCCAATTTATAGCGAATCAGAGGGAATCCATAATGGGTCAAACTGGTCAGAGCAAACTCGCCTTCCTCTCCGTCAGGCACCGGTTCACCATCACGCAGGACCTCCAAGTAACAAGTCCGCGTTGAAAAGTGCAACCCCTCGTGTTTCTCACACTCACAAGCGATCGAGCCGATCTCGACGCAGGAATAACTACTAAACACGTCGCACCCCAGCGTTTGTTCAATGAGCTCTCGTTGATGCTCATAAACGGCCTCAGCGCCCGTGTACGCGCCGCAAACCTCGATATGATGTCCCCGCTGTTGCAAGAATTTGGCAAAGCGATAAAGGGTAGAGGCATAACTCCAAATCACACCGCCGGGATGCTTTTCTAACTGACTGGCCAATTGCTCCATGCTCTCTTTTGTCATCTGAAAAGCGTTGGACCTTGTGCGATTCGCTAACCAGTCTTTTGCTCGGGTCGCCAGAGTTGCCTGGGCGCCCGCGCCTACGACCGCGTGGCCCCACAACCAGGCATGGGGTTTTCCCAAATCCCAACCGGACCAGCTCATCTTGTGATAGTATTGGGCGGCGTTAAAGTCAATATAGTCTGGCTCTTGCATAAGCCACAGCGGCTCCCCTGTCGTGCCACCGGTTTTAGTCGATATCAGACGGCGACGCAGGTCCTCCTCGGTGGTTATCAGGCGGTCATGGTTCTGACGAACCATCTCTTTGGTCAGTAGCGGGATCTTGGACAAGCTAGCAGGGTCGTTGGCAAAATCGGACGGGCTAAACCCAACTTGTTTAAACAAGTCGCGGTAATAAGGAACATGGACATTAACATATTCCAGCAAGTCCTGTAAATGCTTACGTTGCAGAGCGATCTGTTCCTCTTTACTCAACCATTGAAGCCTATTCAGCTCATCATAATATTCCTTGAGCCTGCTCTTCCCTAGAGCATAAAACTGCGCCGCTATGAATTGACGAATTGAAGACATTTTACACCTCCTTGGCTTGTACAGCCTTACAGTTCGGCTCGATCTGGCGAACGATCATCACTTTTTTAGACGCTGCGCCCTTGGACATCTCGCCCAATTCCAAAAAGCGCCAGCCTTTATCGGCGTCAGAATTTCTCAAGCCATTCAGACATTGCATCGACCGAGATATTACGGGCGAGCAACATCATCCCCAACCGGTATAATAGCGGCTTGTAGACATAGTCACAAGCCCCCATATAATACTCTACCTCTCCACCAAACCCACGTTTGAATACATAAACGCCCCATAACCCATTCCGCTTGTCTTGAGGCACATCCTGCCCTTTTTCAAGCATTGCGCCTATTTCATCCGGGATCCCCCACAAGTCACAATACCTGCACCCGCGGGCAATGGCCCATTTGATGGCCTCCCACTGAATGAGATAACTGGCATACGTATCACGGCCCTGGCGCGAGGTTCCACCCCACAAATGCATACTCTTGTCGCCAAATACAAAAACCATCTTGGCCGCGACCACTTGACCCTGAAACTTGGCCAGCAATAGCCTGACAGAATCTGTACTTTGAAAAGCTTGCCACGCTTGTTGATAAAAAGCCTGATTGTGGGTTGGGATACCCTTTACTTTAGCGGTAGTGGCGATAATCTGGTAAAAAGCACCAAGGTCTAGAGCTTTACCCTCCACAACCTCTACCCCTTCTCGGCCTGCACGTCGGATGAGTTTACGGGTCGTCTTGCGCATATTGGACATCAAAACATCTTTGCCTTTAGCGAGATCGATGACGATGGTACTGCGGGGTTGATTCGTTTGAAAAGTGGGTTGAAAACCGTATTGTTTTAGCAATTTATGCGCCCGCTCGTCGTTCAACATGTGGGGTTCGATTTTGACAAAGATCGCCCTCTGACTATGCGCAGCCTTGTGAATGCCAGCAAAGAGTGCGTTACACACTGCTCCGTCTTCCAGGTCAACAATAGGGCCTTTGGGAATATAAGCAACCGTCAGCGGCAGCAATGGCAAAGGTCGGAAAAGCACCTGAGCGCCGGCCAAGATTTGCCCGTCACGCTCAACACCAACCCGTTGCACTTGCCACCCGAGGGCGGCCTTAAAATCTCCCCATTCAAAAGACTGCATCAGGTGTCCCGAGGAGACTTGGGAAACGAATGCATTCCATCGGTCACGGTTCTTTTGTGTGTATAGAGTGCTGACCAAATCGTTTCTGGACATAATAACTTTCACAACTTGTCACTTTCTTGTATGGAACGCCGATTACTTGGCGATACGCTGAGGGTTTACCGAGCTCAATCCAGAATAAAGCTCATCATCTCGCCGGTCATGTGCTCAACGCTTAGGCACGGCCCCCTTGCACAGAGCCGATGCGGCTATACATAGGGCACGACTTTTTCATAATCACAAACTTCCTCCCCGCCATTGGCTTCTCATCCTTGCGTGATCTCTGAGTTTTTGATAGAGTCGGTATCCTTGCTTGCTGATCGCCAGCATACCGGGGGCGTGAACAAACGTGTTACGCCCATAGCAGACCAATTCGCCACCAAATTTAGCCTTGAAATCTCGAGGACCATATTCCTCATCTGGCTTACCTGCGCCGCCAAAGTCATATGTTTTGTAGCCGTTTTCTGCTCCCCATTCAAAGATATGCCATATCAGCAATTCGTTAGCATTGTAACTGCCGTAATCGCGATCCATGCCACCGTACCAGCCATATATTGTGTCTTTATAAGCCAGTTCCACCGACCCAGCGATACAAACGTCTTCCACCCAAGCCAGCAAAAATTTAACCATGCCGCGCGGATACAGTATACTGAAAGCGGCTTCAAACAGTGATCGATCTGCTATAGGCACCTGGGCGAAAGCATAAGACTTTTCCAGCAACTCGTAACAGAGCGCCACCTGTTCCTGCTGCGTAATCTCTTGTATCACTACATCTTGGCGCCGGAGGGAACGCCGCAGGTTTTTGCGCGTACGACGACCTATGCTTTGCATGACCGCCTCCGGCGGTTGATCTAGATCAATCAGATAATTCAGGTGATCCTCATAAACAAAGTCATGTTCATTCAAAACTGGCTGCAAACGACCTAGATCTGACAAATTACGCAGTTCGGTAAATAGGGCCTTCCCTTTCGCTCCCTGCTTATAGGCCCGCAGTAGCATCGCCAATGCCTCTTGTCCCTCGGAACCGGGCGCACAGAGCACGCTTCCATAGGCTATGGCACGGGTAGTCAATCGCCGCAGCAACCCGCCTATCACTGTAACCCGCACCAGTGGCAGCAAAGCCAGTGGATAACCATCGTGATCAATAGCAACCCACAAAGAAGGCTGGTATCCCTCAGCCTGATCAAATACTTGAAACATTTGTGGCGTGTGGAAGACATTCCCATTAGGATTTTCGTCCACAAAGTCTCGCCACACACGCTCTTCTAGCTGTCGGACAATTTTCATCTTCTTTCCCACCAAGCTAATGCTTATCTCGCGCCCAATCGTTCCACAAGAGCCACATACTCTGCACCAATGCTGGTCCAGTTGTAGCGTTGATTAAACTTTTCACTATTTTGCGCCAACAGCGCCAGCCGCTCTGGGTCTTTATACAACACAAGAATACAACGAACCAAATCGTCAACATTGCCGGGTTCAAAAAATTCAACCATCGTGTCGCTAAAGTAATTTTCGATAGCAGTAGTCCGCGCGGCAATGCTAGGCAGCCCAAGCGCAGCATATTCCATCAGTTTAGTAGGGAGCAGACCATCGGTGAAAACGTCGTTACGGTAAGGCACAATGCCGACGTCAGCGGCCCGAATGATCTCTGGAAGCTTTTCAGCCGGGCGTAGTCCAGAATGAATAGTGACGTGGTCTTCCAGGCCAAGGTCTTCAACCATCTGAATCAGTTGATCTATGTAAAATCCATAGCCCAAAAGGACGAGATGAATATTGGGGATCTCGCGCCTGACCTGATCTATCGCTTGGATTGCTAAATCTAGTCCATATCGATAGACTAGGGTCCCATGATAAATTAGTCTAAATTCGTCATCATCCGACAAAGGAGGGCTGCCATCTTTTGGCAAGTGAAAGATGCGCTCATCAGCTACGTTCATTACAACACTACATTTTTGCGGTGGGACGCCCCGTTTAACAAGCGTTTCTCGCCAATGGTGACTGACAGTGATGACATGATCGGCAAAGCGGCAGGAAAGGCGCTCTTGCAGACGAATCAAGCGTGCCGACAAACTGTCGGAGGATTGACCAAACCGCGCCGCGTAAAATTCGGGCATGAGGTCATGGAGGTCCAGGATGAGCCGGGCACCAAACAACTTGGGCATCCAGGCTGAAAAGACAAGGAAATCAGGAAGATTGTGCACCTGGACGGTACGATATCTCCGTGGCCAATATAATGAGGAAACCTTGAACATGGCCAACAAGAAGAACAACAAATACTCAAACAAATGGATCACCAAACCATCGCGTGCGGAGCGTTTGATTGGCAAGCGGTAAATGTTGACATCCTTGAAAGAGTCTTTGGGCGACTGGTTTTTACCGCGCAGGCAAATGACATCTACCTCATAACCATATTTAACCAGTGTCTCTGCCTCACGCTGCACCCGTGTCTCGCCCAAAGGGTAATAAGCATGCACAATCATGCAATGACGTTTGAGGTTATTCTTTTGCATCATTATAAACCTCGATTTTTCATCAAACTAGTAAAGGATTACGCCATAGACATAATACAATGTCACCTATTAAACACACGTAATGTATAGTCCCGCAATGTAAGTGCATCTATATCCCCAGTGATAGATAGTGCACACTGCGCACCATCAGGCCAACGCGCCAAGCGTAGTAGTGGCCAATTTCCTTCTAGTTGTCTCAGCAATGCGCGTTCATCTTTTGGTCCAAAATCTCTCTGCTCGAGATAAAATACACAGTCGCAAGCAAGATCTCCCTCCTGCACGATCAGATAACCCTGCTGTCTTAGAAAGCTAGCCAGAGCAAGCGAGCAATCGGGCGAAACGCCGATAAAAGGCAACCGCTCACTTTGAAACGTCAACTCGTTACCCAACACACGTCGATCGTCCCCAAACCAGGGCTCAGATGGCGCCTCGACCTCAATCCCCCGACTCAGTAGGGTCAAGCCGGGCGGCCCATCCACGACCAGCCGAAAGGTACCTGCAGACAATTGCGTCACCTGATACGTCGCTGCAGTACGCGCACGCCACCAGTCGGCGATCTCGTCCAGCCGGGCGACCCACACTGGCGGGGACAATGCGCGCGCTTCAGCCAGAGTAGCCCGCAGCGCCTCCTCACACGGGGCAATCCGCTCCGGGTGGAGACCTAGCACAAACAACTCGCCTAGCGCGTGAACACGTCGCAATATATCTACCCACACCGCGCTCTTGGTTTTCGTCCCGTCTAATCTCAACCGCTCTACCAGCGCCTCATCATCCGGCAGGCTATAGGGAATTTGCACCAGCCCATTATCCGTTATCAACCTGGGCACAGAGACGTAAGCTTCAGCCGACCTGGCTCGATAAAAGTCCAGGGCACGATGGTAGGCTTCTGTCTCCAAGCCCTCTTTTACATCCCAGGCCAAGGCCTGACTGCTATCATAGCTAAAGCCAAGCTTGTCCAGAGCCACCAGGGTGTCTTGACTATAACGTAAATAAGGCGCGCGGAATCCCACGCAGCTCAATTGATGGGCCTCGAACATCTGCCGTGCCTGGCCCAAGTGCGCCAGTTGTTGATCTAGCACGAGCTGCGAATAGTCCACGTGATGGTAACCATGGATCGCAAACTCGATGTCTCTCTCTTGATATTTTTCCAGTCTGCCCCCACCGCGCGTCAGCGTACAGGCCGTCAGCGGAAAAGTGGCATTGCAGTCAAAACCCTCCAACACTTGGGCAAATCTACCTAATGCGTGATCCATCCTGGCTGGCGTGATCCCATAGCGCCTGCCAATCGTCAGAGAACGTTTGATAAGATTAGAGAGCCCCTTACCCTTGAGCGCTACCGCAAGTGGATTAGGCATATTAAATCTCTAGCTTGGAGAACAGCACCATCGTTAAACTCCTAACATTGGTATGATGATGCAAAGATGCTGAACGGATAAAGGCTATTTGCATACAGTTTGCATACAGATCAATCTACTCACGATCTCTCAAAGACGCAGCATACTCGCCAACAGTCATAAACTTTACACAATCCAAGGTGGTCATGTAGCTAAACAACTGCTGGGTAACGTTAAACAAAGCACTGCCGTCCATGTGATACAATAGATTTCTCACACGAAAGCCATGAGTGCGGATGAAGGAAGGCTTGAAATACTCAGGCTTGATATGTGTGGCCCACCGCTCGCGAAAAGTATTACGCCTTTTCCCTTGTCCACCCGTAGAAAATTCGGTTGGATGTGCCAAATAAACAATCGGCTTGCCAGTGAGTCGCGACTCGGCAACCAACAACCTAAAAACCAGTTTCATAAAGAATAATCCCAGCACCTTGAGCGCGGATGAGATAAACGGGATAAAAGCCGCCGAGATGGGCACCTCCCAAATAGAAACATCTCCCCGTTTGAAAGCATTGTCCCGTCGCGGATGGTAGGGCCGCCGTGGGGCAAAGACCCAACTGAGGTTAACCAAATTGGAACTTATGAGATCAACGCGCTGCGAGCACACGGAACTGTCTGCCCAATACCCATACTCTGCCAGCAACCTTAGTGTCGTAGCTGAGGTCTTGACTCGTGGGCTACGGAAAGCACGAATTGGCGCACCAACGAGGCTTTCCAATTTCTCAGTTGCCTGCTTGATGTATGCTCGCTGCACGTTTTCCGGCATCCGGTCATAGTCTTCTTCATCCCCATGAGTCAAGCCGTGACAGCCAATCTCGTGCCCTTGGGCCACCATTTCCTCTATAGTAATGGCATGCATATGCGCAGGCTCGGCAGTAAAGAAAAAGGTCGCACGAATATCCAATTCGTGACATAACCTCACGGCCATTTGCAGTCTTTGCACCCTTTTGTGGAGTGGCATCCACAGGTCAGGATCAACATCCCAAGTAATCAACACGGGAACGGGTTTATCAGACACAAGAAACACTCCTACAATGGATCATATTGCCTGAGCGACATCGCCGAAACTGGTTGGAAACACCCTTGTCGTCAGTCATATGCTGGTCTTTTGTGAGCAAAAAACAAGCGTTCAAATTTTAAGGACTGAACAATCCCACACGTCACTCAACCCTGTAAACGCAAGAACCAGGCATTCCAGTCTATTTTTCAAGACAAGGAATAGTCCGGATTATTCCCTATTTTTCTAGCGGGTACGCCTGCGATAACGATACCAGGATCTAAAAAGGATTTATTCACCACTGCATTAGCCCCAATGTGAATCCCATCTGCGATCTGAATTTTACCAAATATTTTACAACCCGGCTCTATTGTTACACTGTCTCCTATCGTGGGCACATTCCAGAGGCCACGGTCCTCCCCGATAACAACGCCGATGTTTATTCTAAGGTTCGCACCAATCTTGGCATTGTTGGCAATGACTATGGGGCCTCTATGTACAATGCACAAACCCGGTCCAATGGTATTTATGGGAATGGTAAAGCCCAATTTTATCTGTAGGTTCCTCAATCGAAGTTTCAAATATACGATATAAGGCTTCCACAACAAGCTATTCTTGCAATTGCTAAAGAATTCAACCCTTCTTAACAACATCTGAAAACTCCAAATTGGATCCAATATGAACAAACCTGGCCCTTTACTTCCTCTTCCCAACGCAAGCCGGTCGGACTCTAAATAGTACCGATATTGCTGTTTAGAGGTTATCATCTCAACTCGCCTGGCAACGCATAACAAGTTGTGAAAACTTTTGCTCCCATTCCCTTTGAGTCTCCTCGCGCAAATCCATCATCTCTGCCTTTAAAGTCTCATACTTCTCTTGCGCCATACATATTCCGTCCTGAATACCGGCGGCGGAATTAGGGACATAAACCGTTCCCAACGGGAAAAGCGTCTGTAAATAGGGCCACTCGGAAGTGATCAAGGGTTGCCCAAGAGACATCGCCTCAAATCCTCCGCACTGCAAAGTATAGTTCCGCTTTGTAAGCGCCATCACGACCCGAACAGCTTTTAACAGTCCAAAATACTCGGGATCAGGAAGAAAGCCTGTGAACACAACATTGTCAGGCAATCCTATCAAGCGCTCGCTCCTTATCTGCGTAATTTTCCCTGTAACATAAAAGCGTACGTCTGGCAGTTGAGAAGCTGCTTCCAACACAGCATCCAGAGGCTCATCGGCGGAAAAAGTGTTAACATAGGCGATACTGAACCCCGGTTCGACCGCAAAGCTTTTGATCCTCTCAGGTGTAAACACTCGATCTACCAGCACAAAAGCGTCTGCAGACCAAGAAGAAAGAACATCTACCCAATATTGACCAGTGACAATATTTGTAATAGCACGCCGAGCAAGGAACTTTTGAACAGGCAGCGCCCAATCCCACATTTTATCAAAAGAAGCCGTATGATGATCAAGTACAAAACGTGATCTAGTCAGTTTACAATATAAATAGACTACCAAACTACACACAAAGGGCGGCGTCTGCACAAAGACAACGCGAGGTCGCTCCGCAAAAAGCACCTTTAACGTAAGGGCCGCTTGAACAATGTACCTAACCAAAGTGTAGTCTCTAAATAACCCTTTATAAACGATAAAGTGCAAACTTGCCCCAAGCGCATCAGCCAACATCTCACTTCTGCGGCCATGAGAGGCCCAAACAATAAAAGCCCACTGGGGTTTTCGCTCCATTTTATCACCATTCAATCTATATAGATTAATTTCCTGTGTACTCTTGAAAAAGGGAGGCAATCTTGGCTACATTTTGATAGATATCAAATTCTCTAATCACCTTGCGGCGTCCCTCTCTTCCCAAGTTTTCACAGAGCTGTCCATCCTCAAGCAAGCGCTGCAAAGCATCGGCCAAGGCAACAGCATCTTTTTCTCGTACCAACAACCCACTCACGCCATGCTCAATCAACTCTGGAATACCAGAGACATACGTGGAAACCGTGGGGATTTCCATCGCCATAGCTTCCATTAACGCGACAGGCACGCCATCCATGTCACCATTTTGCGCCGTGATGCAAGGCAAAACAAACACATCAGCGCGGTCCAGGTAAGGCTTTAACTGCTCCTGGGGTAACGCCCCCGTCAACTCAACATGTGCTTGTAAATCATACTGGGCAACCAACTGTTCCAAACGTCGCTTTTTCTGCTCTCCCCCACCAACAATAATGCAGTGAAAAGGTACGTCTCGTGCTTTCAAAATCCTACATGCCTCCACCAAAAATGGTGCACCCTTTCTCTCAGACAACTGTGCCACAAACAGCAAAACTGGCACTTTGTTCTCTGGTTTGGGCTTGGGGGGGCTAAAGGCCTCGATCGAGAGGCCACAGTGCACAATGTGAATTTTATCAGCTAACCCTACACCAGGCACCAGGCGCAAGAGAAATCGCTTGGTAAACTCTGAAATCGCCACGATAAAACGTGCCTCTTGAACCTTTTCTTCCAAAAGTACACGATCGGTAAAAAAGATATTATGTGCCGTAAAACTAAAAGTCGTCCCCATCATTCGGAAAAGAACCAAAGCAATCGTTGCAGCGTTGATGGTAAAGTGAGCATGGATATGTTGGACCTGGCGCCTTTGCAATTCTGGCGCCAGGTACACTGCTTCAAGGAAATGATAAAATGAGCGCAGCCTGTTCTCAAATTTTTCTCCCTTGCGAGTCAATACGTATAAAAGTGTGCTAATGTACTTGCCGGGGCGGGTGAAAAACATGTACAGATGAGCCCGCAAGAACTTGCCCCAGGAAACAGGGAGCGCGTAAAGGGTGCGCTCGACAAAATGTCGAGATTCCTGCGAGAGATCGTCCTCATTCGGCCTGCGGATCGAACATGTCACAACCTCAAAACCTCTCTCCTGCAAGGCTAAAACCTCACGATAAACGAATGTCTGCGACAAATCAGGAAACGTCTGCGCAATATAGGCAATAGAGGGACAATGTTTTTGTGTCATTATGGATACCTCAGCGTCAAATCTACAAAGATGCGCCAACCGCCCGCAAAGCCATCTCGACCGTCAAGATGTAACTCAGAAATTTCTCGTGGCGAAATCCTGCAGTGCGTGCACCAGCGAGGAAATCAGCCAAGCCTTCGGCGTCATATAACGCTGCCGAATGCATATGCTTGTGATTCAAAAGATCCTCTTGCTCTAAATAATCCAGAGTTTGGCAACGCCATTGAAATGTGGGATAGTCCAAGGGATAAGAGGCCAAACTCTCACTGGACTCGGGCCACAGATTCCATCCTAAATAATCTTTGGCAGCTTTTCGCGCCAGTTTTTTTGCCATGCGAGGCAAAAAAGGGATAAACTTGTAAAAATTGGTCGCCCGCAGGGGCAAGGCAGGGCTTCCAATGTCTGTCTCAAAACCGGCTAAAACGGGATTGACCTTCTCCAACAACAACTTGACCAGACGATTGTAAATACGCCACTTGTAGTGTATGGAAAAAGCCCCCGCCACGCTCTCCTTGAAATCTAGAGGGGCGATAGCCCTTTGTTGCCCCATAACCGTAGCTATCTGCAAACCAGTATGACCACGTTCGTAAAAGAGCAATACGCTGTCCAACTTGACTGTATTGGGAAAATTAGCATAACGTTCACCAACAGATTTTAGAAGCGTCTTTAGCTCCTCACAAATCCACGTGAATTTTTCATCATCAGCCAAGACCGCACGCTCCACAGATACTCTATGATCAATTAGGCGATCATAGTCCACTCTAGAGCCCTTTTTCACATTCTGCAGGCTAAAGAGCTTGCTCCGCCACAACTCCCCCCCCAATCCCCACACAGACACATCGCGCTCAAGCGCTCTCTGTTCCTGATCCCAAAGCACGCTGCTCGACTTTAAGACATCCAGGTGACCATCTGTTTTGCCTATCGCACGGGATAGCCACTTGCAGCGCGCCTTTCCCCAGTCCTCTGGCAGAATATTATGCTGATAGTCCCAACCCAGCCCTTGGGCAATGCGTGAAGAAATAATCACATCAATATAGCGTTGCGGCCCAGCACAACAAACCTCAAAAGGCAAGCCGACGTGATCCATCAACATTGCAACCAGGCGCGAGTCGAAACCGCCGGTCAGGTCCACCCACACCTTTCCTTCCCTCTCAATCCCTCGTTTTACGGCCTTGGACAAAAGGGCCAGCGAGTAATCCACTGTGTCATCCAGGGAAAGCCGCGCGACCTCGTCGTTAACAGTCAGTGACCAATAAATTGACTTTGTGTTACCCGCGTGTGTGATTTCTAAAATCGTTCCGGCTGACAAACGCTCAACCCCTTGCCAAAGTGTATATGTGCCACGCATTTCTCCGACCTTGAGAAAGCAGTATATACCGTACTCGCTGGGTGTCGCTTGCACAGCCTTGGCTATGGCCAGAGCTGAAGTCGAGACGTACAGCCGGCGCCCTCGCCACGCATAATAAACCGGCATCATACCCAATGGATCTGATACGACCAATAGCCTATCAGAAACTTTGTCATACACCACCAACACAAAATGTCCGTCCAGGTCTTTAAAAACAACACTCCCGCGCTCGATATAGTCCGTCAATAAATCTTGCAAACTCCCGTCTTTAGGGTTATTCTCGTCCCTAAGAACCGTCCCGACAACCAACAACCAAGACCCCGTTTGTTCATCGACCGTAATACCTCGATGCAGTGTGGAACGGGTATCGAACTTCACAGCGGCACATTGCAACCCGGATATCTCACAACTATGCGCTGAATCCAAACACTTGTAACTCGCTATACAAGACTGAAAGTTTACAAAGTCCTGATCATGAAAAGAAACAGGATCTTGTTTATCAAATAAAAGCCCAAATCCAGACATCTAATGCTCCTCAAAAATGCTTGGTTCCAAAGCGCAAGAACATAACGTCTCTTTAGACATATCCCAGTTGCTCTAACAGCGAACCTATCTCTTGATTAATACTGTCGATATGCTCAGGAGAAAATTTATCCTTCCATTTCCAGTTTCTACTGCCTATGTCAAAAGCGTCAATATGTGCATGAAGAGATGACGTCCAGGGCAAATCACAAAAGTCAAGCACTCGTTCGACTTCTCCGAATGGATCTTGCACAAGGGCTTCGTAACGCACCTCGATATATTGCTCCGCCGCTAGGTTTTCCTTATCCTGCAATACCCTTTCCACCTCCAGCTTCCAAGTACGAGCAGCGACTAATATTGATTCAAGACCCTCCTTTTGCATTTGAACGGGGGTCTTTCCGCCAGCCCACCACAAAGAGAGAGACGGCCACCAATGGACGTTGAGAAAAGAATTTGCAGCAGCGCGCCCATCGCGAATAACGTGAACAAAGATAGCATCTGGAAATAGGGTATGCAGATAGGGAACTCTACGCGTATTACGCGTGTTTTTGTTAACAAAACGCGGACATTGAGAAAAGCGAAGCACATCTATAATAAAGCGTCGCAACCCTTTTTGATCGGTCAGCGCAGCATCCTGCTCGGTAAACGGCGGACAGCCCATAGAATCCTCCACAGGATGAAACAGATCCCAGAGCATATGCGCTTCAACCGGTGAGGGGAACCAACGTCGTTTCGCATATCGTTTTGTCAGAGAAGGGATGCGATAGAAGGCGTTCAGTGCCGCAAGCCAGGGTAGATTGGCGAATCGTTCCACATAAGAAGAGAACCATCCCAGCTCTCTGTGGCCTGCCATCAGATCATAGAAAAGCGTCGTCCCCGACCTTCCGCTACCCACAATGAATATCGGACGATCAATCATTACAGAACCTTTTTTCTTCATTAGATTCTCACCTTTATTGACAAGTCACTGAACGTGATGATAAACCTGCATCACTTGAGAAGCCACCACTTTCCAATCTAGCTGCAGCGCCCTCTTATGGCTATTCACTCCCATCTGTCGTCTTTTCGCCGGTTGGCCCGACAAAGTCAACAAAGCAGAAGCCATTGCCTCAACATCTTTCAAAGGCGTCAAGATGGCACACGATTCGTCCACATAGTCCCGCACCCCTCCAACATCCGTGGCAACCACCGGCAGACCGCAGGCGATTCCTTCAAGCAAGCTATTGTTGGCTGTGCAATCCATCATAGGCAATAATAAGGCATCCGCCGACTGATACAGTTGGCGCAGAGCAAGATCGTCTATGCCACTTTCAAGTTCAACACCAGGACAGTCTTGGAAGTACTGAAAGTTGTCAGGAAAGGTCACAATGATAAACCGAAAGGTTACGTGGTCAGCGTTAACTTGACGTATCACCTGCCATAGTGTGTCAAAGTCGCGCATCCAGTTACCAACAGTTAGGCACGTAAATCTATCGTCTACAGAATTCTCCACTTGACGCGGACAGAAAAAGTCAGTGTCCACGCCGTGGGGTACAAAGAATATCCGGTCATCGTCCATATAGGGAGACAACATCTCGCGCTGGTTGTTGCCGACGATGATCGCCGCATCCAGCTTGCCAAAGTGCCTGGGCGATCTAACAGCATTCAAAAAACGATCTGGTGGCTGGTGCAAAGAACAGATCAGCCTTGCATCAACGCCTAGCCAACGCTTGAACGTCCCAGCAAAGCGGTACATATCATCACCGTAGATAAAATGGAAAATCTGTCCTGGTTTTCGACGCGCCAGTCGCGCTATGGCCACTTCAGCCCGGAACGATCTAGGAAGGTAGATATTCACCCCGGCCACTCGCCAGATCAGAGCACCAAACAAGCGATTATTCGTCAACTTGAGCATAATCTCGGGGAACTCGTCTGGATTGACGCTCCGGCTGCCCTCTATGAACTCTTGCAAGCGGTGATATCCGCTATGTGTCGCGTGGTGCCTTATTTGCCTGCTAATGAAATATATCATTGTCGTTCTCCAAGATTTCCAAGCCTCACCATACTCTGATAGTAAATATCAAAAACTAGGGTCCCACATAGACCAGCCTAACCGCATCGGCGACCACATCTCGACCAGAAGAGACATCATCGGAGACCATCACCGAACCTTGATCCTGGAATGCAAAGGTCCCCAAGAGGTTCCAGTGCTCTCCATTATTCTGCTGGTCGACCCTGACCGTCGTCGAACCCTCAAGATGATTGATGGTATAGGGCACATCGGTCGGCCGCCAAACGCCTTCCCACCACCAGGCATAGACCTCGTACCTTCCTGACTGGGGGACGGTGAACGACCAGGTAGCCGTGTCCTCTCCTGTCCCTATTTCCCTGTTATAGTAATGGGTGGCGCCATAGTGTTGCCCCCCGACGTGCGTATACTGCTGCCAGTCATCTTGAGAGAAAGAGGTCAAAAACCCAGGATCGGCGTCGTCCACGATAATCTCTGTGGGGCTGGGCGTGGGGAGCGGCGTAGGGGTGGGCACAGGCGTGGGTGTTGGCGGTCGCTGAGGCACTCCCGGATACTCAAAAGCGCCCAGGTCCGGGGCGTTGTTAACTGGCACCGGGTTGCCCATCAGGTCTTTGTCGTAGCCCAGGTCGGTGCCGGCGTCGATGGCCGGGCTTGAGGACTGCAAACGAAAGTCTCGCCCGTCCAGGTCTGCAAAGCGCGGGTCCGTGATCTGCTCGCCTGGTCCCAATGGAAAGCCCAGCGGTCCACCGTCTAGATGGTAGAGATTGTTGTAATGGGCCAGGCCGGGACGGTTTGATACAGCCCAAAAGTTTCTCAGATAAATGATATTGTTGCGCGCGATAAAGACATCTTGGGTGACATTGTCTCCGTCGTGAAAGTTAAAGAGACGTCCAGACCCTTCTACTCTCACGACTTCTACCATTGTGTTGTGTTCAACATAAAAGTTCTCCACCTCGCTGGCAAAAGGGCCGCTCAGGTGGATCCAAGAAAACACGCCATTGTTGAGTGAGACATTGTAGGCCACGACGGTGTTTCTGCACGAACCGCCGCCCACCTCCAAAAACCCATCATTGTCTGCCGCCCAGTTGTGACGAACGGTGTTGTTGTGTGTGTGTCCGAACCACTCGAACGCGCCGCCCCCTATACCATAATCGTAGCTTGGCGCCCGGCAGCGTTCTATCCGGTTATGCGCGACCTCGTTATAAGAGCCATAGAACTTGATCCCCGTCGCGCCAAAGTCATCATTGCCGCCCGGTGTGTTTTTGATCATATGCAGGTCGTGGATATAACACTCGGTCACCAGGTTATGCGCGCCCCATATGGAAACGCCCGAGCCGACGTCTGTCACCTCGACGTTGCGAATGATATTGCGGTTACCGTTGACCATAAAGCCAGCCCGGTGCACATCTTGGACGAGCAGATCGGTGATAATGACCCAATCTGCATTGACCGTGATACCGTTTGTCCAGCGGTCCGCGTTGCCCGGATTGGTGATGATGGGCCGCTCGCCCTCGCCATAGGCAGTGAACGTGATGGGGTTACCGGCCTCGCCCGAGTCGTCAATGACCAGGCCGCCCGACCAGGTGCAGCCGCGCTTGAGGTGGATCACACTGCCGGGCTCGAATTGAGTGGCACACACCGGCGCCAACGTGCGCCAGGCATCGCCTGGAGAAGTACCCGAATTGGCATCATTGCCATTTGCACAATCGACATAGTAACCAGAAGTGGAAAACGATTTTAAAACTCCAGGGAGATAAAGCGTGTAAAAGGGTCGATAAGCCACATTCGATACCTCGTTTGAGCACACGCGATCACCCAGGGTGCCTCCAAACGGATAGGCGCAAGCACGGTTGGTAACCATGACTGACCAGCCCAACGTACCGGGTACATCCATCTGTGCGACAAAACTGACTGTCATTGCACTGGTAGAACTAAACGTCAGCGTGCCGGTGATAACGTCGACGCGCAAACTTCCACTGGTCATTTGAGTATAGGTAATGCCTGGGGGCTGTTCCGTAAAACGCTTAAAATTCACGTCCGCCAGTGGATCGTAGAGCCTGACCGGCGTGCCGGGCACGGCCGTGATGACCACTGTATAAGTAAGTTCATCACCATACGCTATCCGACCTTTGGGTATAACTGACTTCTCAACACCGACCAGATGCGACGCACTTGCCTGATCCAACAGCCCACCCCGCATCGACAAAGTTCTTTGTTCCAAGACAGGATCATCAGCCCTAGGCATGTCCGCCATAACCGCAAAATGTACCCCAATCCAGCCAATACAAACCACCACGCAAACAAAACAAACGTACCTGATCAGTCTGCCTTCAGTAACAATATCCGTCAAGTTAACTAGCGCAGATATCATCTTCATTAACTACACCTCTCCTTGCAACCGGTCGGTTCTTCCAAAGAAACATCACCAGAACACTGGCCTAGCTTTCCTTGTATGATAGCAGAGCGAGCACAGCTTATCGTACTCCCCCTCTCGCTCCTCGACCTCAAAGTTCCTCTAACAATACTACCGATCGTATCTGTGTTCAATCCGCGATCAATATTGTTGCAAGTGGAACAAGAACTGTTCGCTCCAGGCTTAAACTGGCTTACGCCTGGGGTGAACGAGTTGACCTATCCCCCTCCAATACACCTTCCAGACACTGTGCCAAGCGTCTAGTCAGAGTCCGTCTCTCAAATCGCTGTAGGTCATCATAAATTCTGGACAACATGTTACCCTGTTTGTGCTGGTTATACAAACCAAAAACAGCTCGTTTTATGGCCTCAACGTCATCGGGAGGCACCACCAGCCCGGCTCCCATATCTCGCACCAAATCCGCCGTAGCCCCTTCAGGCACCAGGGCCAAAATGGTCTGCCCAGCCGCCAGATACTCAAACAATTTGCCAGGATAAAGCAACTCTGTTCCGGGTGCATCGTTAAGTGTTAACAACAAAACGTGAGATTTAAGAAGCAATTTCACACTTTCCGCGTGTGGCACATACCCCACCAATTGAACGACCTCCTCAAGCTCCCATCTTTTCAACACCTCATCACCTTGCTCCCCAAAACGCCCCGCGAAAATGACTTGAATCTCAGAATCCAACTCGGGATGGTCGCGACACAATTCTCTCAGAGCCTCGAGAAAAGAAAGGGCACGAGAGTGCTTCTCATTGACAAACCGTCCCGTATAGACAATGGTAAAACGATCAAAGGTAGGACGATCTGACTGAATAACCATCCGTTGGTCAAAATCTGCAGCGTCAAACCCATTGGTAATCTCGACAAACTTTTCTTTAGGCAAATAGGGATATAGACGCTGAAAACCACCTGCTGTTGCGGCACAAGTCACAGTGACTCTATCAGGACTTTTAAGGAACAGCGCTTCAAAGAACGCATCTACCCTGGACCGTAATCTCGACGAGGGGCGCTGATAGACACCATACTGCGTCCAGGGGTCCCTAAAATCGGCGACCCAAGGCTTGCCGGAAAACTTTTGCAAAAAGTAAGCGACCAAGTGATTAGTGAAAGGGGCAGAAGTCGAAAAGATAACGTCACAATCCTTGACGGCGCTCAGGCCAACCCACAAAGCGGGCAAAAGCCAGTAACAGCGATTGTCAGGGATCATCAACCAGGTTTCAGAAAAATCCCTCCAGGCCCGCCGCACTCTACCAACACCAACAGAGCGGGACGACGCTGGCACATCCACTTTGCCCCCCCCAGCCTTCCGATTGCTTGATTTGCTTGATGAGCGCAGTCTCCTAACCATTCTCCTCAAGAGATGCACGAGGTTAAAATCAGGCGCCCTGCGTACTGACAAACCATCCGGCAGCTCCTGCAGTAGTGAACGATCTATCTCTTCTGAGGGCGGATTACTCACCGTTAGGATAACGGGCTGCCACCCGAACTCGGGCAAGTACTTGGCAAACTTGACTATTCTCTGTACGCCCGATCCACCGATTGGCGGAAAGGTATAAGCCACTACCAACACCTTACGCACGTTGTGCTGCACGCCGGTCGTCATAGCTCTTATCACCTTAAACCTGATCTCAAAGCACGCCAACAAACCCGTATGCGTTGACGGCGTGTCTCATGACGACGGCCAATAGCCCACGCGCCAGCCTCCTCTGCCAAGAGCCAGGCATAGTTCATGAGAAAGAAGATACGAATGACAAAAGCCCAACCTGCACCAAAGTACTTGTGGAAATACAAAACTCGGCTACGATAAAAGTGTGTGCGCACCGGTGTCGTCGCCCTCTTGGTCGTTCCTCCTTGATAATGATTGATTTTACTCGCCGGCAAATAATGAATCTCCCAACCTGCATCTCGACAGCGATGACACCAATCCACCTCGTCAGAGTACAAAAAGAACTGGTCGTCGAACGAGCCAACCTGCTGCCACGCTTCACGCCGAATCATAAGGGCCGCCCCCACAAGCCACTCTACGGGTACAGGTTCGTCCTCAAAACACTCGCTCATATAGTGCAAGCGATCAAACCTGTTATCAGGAAACCAACGCCAACCGAGGGGCGATTGGAAAAAAGCCGTCGCCAACTGGGGGAAACGGCGGCATGAGCGCTGAATAGAGCCATCGGGTAGGAACAACCGTGGGCCCACGACACCCACAGATGGATGGGCATCAAGATAAGCCACCATCTGCTGTAGAGCATCCGCGATGATCTCGGTATCTGGATTGAGGATGAACAAGTAACGTCCCTCCGCCTCCTCGGCACCGAGATTGTTGCCTCCACTATAACCCAGATTTTTCTGGCTGGTGATTAGCTTTACGTATGGGAACTCGCGCTTGACCATCTGCACGCTATCGTCTGACGAGGCACTGTCTACCACAATCATCTCTATAGACAGATTGCCCCGATTGGCATCGATGGAAGTCAAGCAACGTCGCAGTAGCTCACAAGCATTCCAGTTGACAATGATAATAAATACATCTACCATATTTGACTATAGCACCCGATCATAAAATTTGTGTGTATTACATGAGGAACTGCAAATTTAGGTCTTTTTCAAGATCTTTCTGGCTGTCGCCTGGGACATCTCCCTCAACTGCCATTTTACATCCATCGCCCTATTCCATACAGTCCACCACAGCCGGTTTGTTGCATACTCTTTTCTTTCGTAACCAAAATCTACCAAGTACTGTCCTGCAATCCAATTAAACCGTTCATGCAACGCACGCCCCCAGTGGCTCCAACGCAGCAAGGGGTTAAAATCAAGAGTTTTCTCCACCGGCTTCCAATGAACATCTCCTTCTCCCTGTCTCCCAAGTTCTGAGGAGCCTCTGACGGGCGAATTCACTGCCCTGTCAAAGTCATAGGCTTCAGTATCTAACCCAACAAAGTTGAAAATCCTACGTAGCTCTTTTTCGAGATGATTATAAAGATCTTCATATCTTACGATCAAGTACTTGGAATCAGAATCCTTAAAAGTCCGGTCAAAGTCAAGAATAGTCCGCGCAGCGTCAGCCCACACACGCATTGTCGCTTCATAATTCCAACCAAAGGTTTTAAAACCCGATTCGACAACGGATCGCCCATCGCGAACTAGAATAATCAGATAAGCACGGGGAAAAAGTTTGAAAAAGCATCCTAGATTACGTACGCTGGGCGTCTTTATGACCAATCTCTTTCCCTTTTCAGAGTCATCAGAAATTTGGATAGTTTCATAGCCTCCATCGGCACAAATACGCCCTGCCCGTGAGTTTAGAAAAGAGAGCAACCCTTTTCCAAGAAACTCGCAAAGTATTTCTGCCTGATCTTCGACTTCCCAATCAGTTTTCCAATCCCTGGAAACAGAATTCGCATATTTGGCCAGCAAGTCAGCATGGTATACTAGATAATCCTCCCAAATGGGAACAGGAATAACACAATCTGGATGCAGCTTGAAAAGGTCGCGGAAGAAAACCGTCCCACTACGCTGTAGGATTCCTAGAATAAAGATAGGGTTCACGTATGAATCAGGATTAGACACAAGCGCTCTCCTTACTCAAATTCTCTAGAACTTCTTAACCTCGAAACAAGCTTCGCTTGAGAGCAAAGAGTTTAAAAACAAACCGGCTCTCATATTCTGGCTTTTCTCCGAGTCTGCGCAACATGCCTATAAAGCTACGCCAATTGTCCTTAAAAGAAGCCTGCGTCGCATGATATAACAGATGAAAGCCACGATATCTCGGAAAAGCCCCTCCTGCAATTAACATCGCCAATAATCTAGACGTGACAAGTCTTCGCCTCTTGACTTGATAGGGTTGGATCACTTTTACATCTTGCAATGAGAAAGGCTTGACAGCCAAGTAACCCGCCTTCACAGCCTCCTGCATAATGTTTTGGCCTTGAGACGTCCTACAAAGAATCAAACTTCTCCCTGGTCTCTCTGTAAAATCTGGACTCCCATCCTCTATATACCAAGCATCTCCACAAGAAATATCAGCTAGTTGCCCATCACCGTCGGCACAGATCTTGCACCGAAACTGAAGTTGTCTTCCCAGAATCTTTCCCCACGAATCATGATAGCTCATCTCATAGACAGCATTATCATCCGTCATCACGCGGGCTTGACCTGGCCACCCCTGTCCTCGGTATTTCAGGTCCATCACTTTAGCCGGATCAGCCCCCATAAATGTAATCATGTCCTCGGTGGCATGCATACTGGGGGTGCCAGCACACAGAAATGCAATCATACAAAAGACCTTGGACGCCAAATCAGGATACAATTGCAAAAAAGCCCTTAATGCTGCCACGTCGCAGGGTTTTCCAACAAAGGCCATACGATCGTCACATTGTTCCAACAGCCTCTTGACATCGGTTAAAGGGGCTGCTGGGGCATATCTTGACCCAGCACACCTGATAACGTCTTCTCGGTTCTGACTCTGATAAATCTGGTTTTTAAGGGGATCCGCTGAACTGGCCCCAACTTGTAGGACATAGTCCACGTAACCTTGTTCAAGCAAATAACAAAGTACAGCACTAATCGCTCCGCCCGAAGAGCCATGCCAGCGTATCATCTCATCGATCGCATAGCCTACTTTAACATCAACCAATGGTCCCCAAAGCCGACTCTCAGAACGACCCTCTAGATCTTTTTCATGACAAACTGCAATCCCAGGACAAACCTTTTCGATCACATTCCAAGATTCATAGTTCCCAACCACCATTGGTCTAAGAAATCCATCCTGGTTCAAGTGCATCTTGATACAGTCTTTACCAGCGACGGCTTGACAGATGCCACACCCCACGCAAAGATCAAGCTTCACGACATCCTCAATCCCGCTAAGCCTCATAGATCTCCTCAACAATGGCTGTTAGCTCTTGACGAAACGCGTCGATGCTTTTCTCAATTGTGTCCCTTTTAGCAAGGATGGCTTGGCGCAACGTCGCCCTATCATTGAATCCTTCACACACTTTTTGATAGGCTTCCTTTTGGCCATCAGACCGCAAATCCACCAAAGCAGGGTAACCTAGTGAACGGGTAAACAAGCCCGAGAATTTCCGACTATAGGCCATAGGAACTACGGGGACACCTGACGAGTAAGCAGCAATACAGCTATGCATCCTCGCCCCAGCAAAAAAATCCAACCCACTAATATAGCTCTTGGCTTCCATAGGGTTCCCAAAGGCTGGGGCAAGGACCGTCTCTGGTACATCTCGATGAATCTGTTCAGCAACAACGTAATCGTCTTCCTGAGAACGATAGTGCTGCGAAACGACATGCGGGACAAGATGAACGACTATGTCCTCTTTATCCAAAAAGTATTGGATAATATCACGCGCAAGTTGTTGATAATTGCTTCGTAAATGAAACTGATTATCCCGAGTATAACCACCTTGCCACAGCAACCCTGAAACATTGAGACCAACGTGGACCTTGTCCTGCGTGAACTCGGACCGCTCATAAGGTAAGTAAAAAGCAACGTCCAAGTACTCACGAAATGATCGCTTAGCAATTGTCTTTTCCAAGTAGTGCAAGCTAACTTGATCACGCGGATAAACATAACGAACGCGACGCATCACTTGATTGGCGATCAACCGCGCGACGGTATGACTAAAAGGGCCGATCGTTTGTGGAAGCAACACCAATGTTTTCCCAGCAACCAAGGTCAATATTTTCGATAGGGTCATCTGGGTAAATCGGCCTGAGCCATATATGTCTGTAAAACTGTCCCCTTCACTCACATCCAAGACGAGATCATACTCGGCTAATTTGTCTAAAAATGAGCGGGCTTCCAACACTAACCATCTCAGCAGTGACACCCAATCACTCAACTGCCGGACGTTCGTTCCAGGCAAAAATGCCCGCTCACATTTAACGGGGATAACCCGACCCTCTATTGTGATCCCTTCGATACAGTCATCTTTACCTTTGGGATTATGTCCCAACACAGTATAATCAAAACAAACGCCCAGTTGGGAAGCGATTTCCTCCATATAGCGCAACATGGAATAAGTAAAAGCATTGACGCCCATGTTCGCCAGGTAAATAGAATGCCACATCAAACAGACTTTTATTAACCGATCTCCCCCGGAACAAATGTTCTCTAGCGACATAAAGCAGCACTCCGTGAAAGCGATTACTTGTTGTCAGGTAGACAGCTTGCTTCCATGCTCTCTGGATTAGCAAGATTGAGCTCGATTGAATGCCTAATGTGTATCAAGTGGGGGTCTCCAACTGAGTACTTGACATCCTCATCCTGAGCGCCGCTAACCACGAACACTTGAGCGTTGCTCCAAAGGTCATAAAGGCCTAATAAATCTGTCGCCGAAAGATAAACGGAATATGTCCTGGGGAGCAGATGGATATCTGGAAACGTACATTCTATCTTCCCGTCCTCGCTCAAATTCTTCGCATCGACATTTGCCCAGGTGATTATCGTCTGCGTCGCAAAATCCTGGACCCCTACCCTGAAACGAACAAACTCAGCCGGCCTGAAGCTCTTGAACCTGGCTTGAATTGTGATCGGTTCACCTGATTCCAGATAAGACTCTCCGGTGCGTGCAGATTTAACCTCCGCATCTGTAAAACGAACCGCTCCCGACCCCTGCCGTTGGATAGCGGGCTTGGCAGCCTGCTCGGCATATTGCATGTTGGCGTCATACAGATAATTTGAAATAACCTGATCAGTCTGCCCTTGGGTAACAACCCGACCATGTTCCAGGTAAATTGCTCGGTCACACACCTGCTCAATGTTGCGAAGATTATGTGAGACGAGGATAACCGCCGTGTCCCCACTCTGAAACAATTCCCGCATATAATCAATGCACTTTCTCCGAAAGTATGAATCGCCGACGGCAAGCACTTCATCCACAATCAAGATATCTGGTTTCATTTGAGCAGCTACAGCAAATCCCAAACGCACCCGCATGCCAGAGCTATAACTTTGGACAGGTGTATCAATAAACTCCTCAAGTTCAGCGAACCCAATGATGCTATCCATCATCCGATCCACCTTTCGCTTGGGAATGCCCAACACGGCCGCATTGACATAAATGTTTTCCCGGCCCGTCAAGATAGGGTTAAAACCGGCGCCCAGCTCAATCAAAGCACCCATACGACCGTACACGGTGATTTGCCCCTGATCCGGTTTGATCAAGCCGTTGAGCAGTTTTAGCAACGTGCTTTTTCCTGCACCGTTAGGCCCCATCAATCCCAGGCTTTCACCCCGTTTCAGCTCAAATGAAATGTCGTGTAAAGCCCAAAACTCCTTGGGACGCAAATTTTGGGATCTACTATTACGTCCCAATAGTTCACTGGAAATATCTCGCACGCCATACCACAAGGATCGCCTTAGGTCCCGACAAAACTTTTTAGCGACACCGTCTACGCTTAACAGCACTTCACCGCTCACCAATTCCTCCCTAAGCACCGATGCGTTCGACCAAGTGGGGCATAGACACCCGATAAAACACCCAACCGGCCAAAAAGAGCAAAACTGTTACGCCAGAAACGATCCAAAAGCCCTCAATCTGCGTAAACGGCCCCCCAGCCAGCATCTCACGTGCGGTAACCAGCAACGGACTGACCGGATTTAGCGTGACCAGCAAAGAGGCAGGCCAAGCAGATGGTGGGTCATAGACCACAGGCGTCAAGAAAAACCACAGCGAAGTCAAGAGCGTAATCCCCCGCTGAACATCCTGGTACAACATGCCCAACGGCGAAAGTAAAACACCAATCATCAACCCCAAGGCTATTAAGGAAAACACACCCAAAGGGGCCAAAAGCGCCGTGGACGGTAGAGAAATGCCAAACCAAACAAAGACAATGATAAACAATACAATACGGATCGCAAAGTTAAACAGCACTTCACCCAACCCAGCCAGAATCAGCGCTTCGCGCGGAAAATTAACCTTGGCCAGCATAGCGCGGGACGAGGTGATAAGCTTGAGCGGGCTATTAATTGCATCTACGAAACCCTGCCATAGCAGCGTACCCAGCATCACGTAGACAGGATAAGGCAAGCCGCTATTCTCGCTCGAGGGATTCATGATATTCTGAGCATTAAGAAAGACAAACGTCAACGTCGTTGCAATCGGCGGCAAAAAGGCCCACAAATAACCCAAAATCGATTGACGATACTGAGCACTGATATTACGCACGAGAAGACGCCACGCCAACTCACGCGAGGCCAGTAAATCGTGCCCCATTGCGCTCAACAACTGGCGCGGACGACGTAGCGCCGATTCGGGAGTGTAAACAACTTTGGACAAGTGATCAGACATAATTCTCCTAAAGTACATTATGTTGGACTGGCTGCCCCAGCCGTATTATAACCTCGTTCACCCCTAGCCCAATACCAACAAGAACAGCGCCATATGTGCCCATGAGCCGAGGCGCAGCCACACTGGAGACCAATAGGATCACATATCCCATAGAAAAACCCACAGCAAGGCCACGTAAGATAGGGTCATCAAGCTTATACCAAGCAGAGATCCCTCGAACGAGAAAAATTATTGAGAAAACTAGAAACGGTAAAAACCCAACTGTCCCAAAATCCACCAACAGCCAAAGATAAGCGTTGTGAACATAGGAACGCGGTGGATCTCCTAAAGCCCGAATTTGAGGACGGTACACCGCCCCTGGGCCAATCCCCAGAAGAGGATATTCCCGGATCGTTGCCATGGCATACTCATTTTCCAACAGTCGAAATTGCGTCGAATCATCGTACACTAGTTCGTCTCCAGCAAAAAGAGACATAAACCTGATAGACAGCGCTTCAAACATGGTCCCTATTCTTGGCACATACGCGTTCAAAAGAGAACCGAGCAAAATAGCACCAATGAGAAACACGGATACCAGCAAGACAACGCGACTACCTTCGGCACGAACGATGAGCGCCAATATTACGCTCGCTATCGCAACACCTATCCATAAATTGCGGTCAAACGTAAACGCGATCGCCGCAGGAAAAAGTAAAAGCATGATACCTGACAACCACTTGCGGCCCCACATGTGCCCTGGCACCACCTGCAAAAGAAGTGCTGGAAAGAGCATCATGCAAATCGTTACGGCCCCAACTGACGAAAGCCTAACCGTACCAACGAGTTCCTGCCCCAATGCTGTGGCACCATATACCTGTTCTTGACCGGGCAGAATGCTAACTGTCGATCCCACAGCCTGCTGCGCCACCATAAACCCGGCAGTGATAGTGGCCACAATGAACATCCCCCTTACTAGACGCATCAATTGTCGCCGGGTTTTGATGAGATTGGTAACTGCAAAAAACAGCAAATAAACCAACATTGTCCGCATAACCGAATTTCTGAACATCGAGACGGTGCCAAGATTATACTTGGCGTGAACAAAAGAGACTATAGCCGCTCCCACAAAAAGGAAAATAGGCCAGTCGAGAGGCGTGCGTACAAAACTTTCCTTGCTCGACAAGCAATTGACGATCACTAGACCCAAGAGGAAAAAAACGCTCAGCTCAACCGTAGAAAACCCAAACAGATGCGGCAGGTCGTTAACGTTAAACAGAGTTGCTGCCATAACAAGCGCAGCCAGAATCACAAACTCGACCCCCAAAAGCGAGAGCAGAAAAAAAGCCACGCCTGCCACAGCAGCTTCCACAAACCTTTTCTCCATATTAAATGCCAAAACGCCCGATACAATCGCAAAAATAATAGTTGCGCCTATTAAAAACAAAACGCGTAAGTAATGCGATCGCGCGCGCAGAGTATGCAAAACATTAAGTAAAGGCTGTACGAGCTGAGATTTGAACGAGGAGCTTATGAAATCATGCATTGGCCGACTTATTCCCCCCGCTGCCGCCGCCACAACCGCCATCCCCCCACAAAAAGCATGGCGGCGACAGACATCCCTGCAGCACCGATAAAAACTTTTACCCAAACCGGCAGCCCAGCTTGCACTACCGACGCTTCATCAGAGGAAGACGCTGTCAAAGTAGGCGTCACACCATCATCATTACCTCCGACGTCAAGATTAGGCGTGCCGATGGGCGTACCCACCGGCGTCAGGTCCGGAACCGCCGTAAGCAAGGTAGCCGCCTGCCCACTGCTGGTCAAGCGCCGGGTGTCAAAGGAGTCGATTTGAATTTCTTCCTCTCCCGCGCGGACCAGAACCAGGTCGCCGTCCAGGCGCCAGCCACGACGGCTAATCGCATATGCCGACCAGGTGATGCCCTCATCCCCGGTACCGGTAACGGCGAGCAGCGCCCGCCCCTCGTTCCAGGGCGAGGGGATCTCTTGAATGTATCCCAGCGGGACATCCGGCGGCAGGCGCAGCAGCACCTCGCCCCACTGATTTTCCACATCATCGGTGCCGGGGACAAATGGCTGCGGCAACGTGGCGTTGATCTCCTGGATCAAAGGGTTGCGTGTGGGGCGGCCGATGGCCACAATATCGTAATCACGCAGCATCACGGCGTCGGGATTTCCCAGAGACACCCTTGGATTTACCTCCGCTCCAGCGGCGGTCCGGCCGAATGTAGCAGCGACCTGCAAGAGCGCCTCCAGCTCAACCGGCCCAGGGTCAGAGGGAAGGACAAAAAGCACATCACTCAGATCTGGTCGATCGTCAAAGGGAGACGGAAAGTTGTCCAGATCCAATACGCTCACGCGCTCCTCTATACGCTGATCCAGGTGCAGCCAAGAGTCCTGGGAAACTCTTAACCAGGCCTCGTCCCCGGCAACACTCTGGCATTGCGCGCCACCAGCGATCTGCATGACCGGTCGGATGGACAATCTGTTGCTAACACCAGGTCTGATATCCGCACTTGGCAAATCAACTTGCAAGCTCCCTCCAGCAGCATTGTCTTGGTTGAGTGGCACAGTAGCCAACGGAGAGCCGTTGAGCAGCACGGTCAGTGTCGAGCTTGAGGCATCTATGGCCTCAGAGTGACCAAAGAACAGAATCAGATAGGCTTTGTTGGTGTAATGCCAGCCCCGAGGCACATCGAACCAGTAATCAAGCCGGAGGTTGCGAGGATAGAAACCATAAGTGGTTCGATCTCCATACCCCAGGTCGGCCAACGTAAAGTCAGTCACCCAAGTCCTAGTGACCGGGGGAGAGGGTCGAACCTCACGCACCAACGCAGCCGGGCCTTGCATATTCCACAAGCCGGTGTCTAAACTCAGAGACTGCCCGGCTTTATGCAGCGCCTGGTCACTGGCGCCGGTGATCAACAAAATGACCTTTTGGGGATCCCAGGGAGAAGGAATCTCTAGGAGAACACCATCGTCCTCAAACACAGGCCGCCCATCTTGGACAAAAAAGTAATCGCTCTGCACATATGAAACAAGCTCTTCTGCAGACCCATCACCGACAGGCGTGGAAAGAGAGCTGACATTTATAGGCGCTTGCGCTCTATCAGACAGAATGACAAAGTTTTCTAGCATAGGGACGGTCAAAGACAGACCTGCTGTGTCAGCAAGCTGAAGTTTAAGAGAAAAGGTGGCATTCTCTTCCGACGTCAGTGTTGACAACGGCCAATAAACTTGTTTTCTCCCATCTCCAACCCTCACTCTGCAACCACCTGGCCGACAACTGACCAAATCGGTCTGGCGCGGCAAATAATCAGTGAGAGTCAGATCGCGAGCGCGCGTAAAAGTCGTGTTTGTGACGCTGATCGTATAAGTGAAAATCTCCCCTGGCATGACGGCCCCCGGCCCGCGGCTGCTCAGCGCCAGTTCCCTGCGCTGCACAGGAATGGGGAGTGAAACTTTTTCGCTATCACTGAGCCAGGTAAACAGTTGGTTGCGGTCAGGTTGACCAATCACAAACAAATGATCAGCGCCAGCTTGACCGTCCCCCACCATCCTCAGCCAATCCACGTCAGTCGTGGCGCTGATGAGCATGCTGCTGCCTGCCATATCGCCCAACCCGGCGGCAACGACGGCTGCCGTGTGCATCTCTGCCTCGGAAGGCTCAGCAGGCAAGATAAACCGCACATGATCCGGTTCAAAAGACGACTGTGAGAACGGGCGGGGATAATCGGCTAGATCCAGCACAAGGGGAACTAGAGTATAATTCAGAGACAGCGTGGACTCGGGATGAAGCACGAGCTTGCCACTGTGCGCAGTGTCACACAGAAACCAGGCATCTAAAGCTATACTGATCACGTGACGGCTGCCGGGCTGATCATTGAGCAAATCGGGCGGCAGGTCTATGCGCCAATGCACGCGCTCCAGCGCCATAGCATCCAAAGCATAGATCCCCAACAACGAGCCATCCATCGAAATCGACAACTCGCCAAAATTGTGCAGCTCTACGCCCTCTTTTTGTACCAGTTCGGTAAAGAAATAACTGAACTCTAGATCCAGCGTGCCGCCACGTTCCACGACCCAGCTTTCAGGCAGCCTGAACGTGTACTCTTTTTGGCCCACAGGGCTTTCCAACGTTTGCTCACCATAACCCAATTCTTCAAAAGTCATCTGAAAGGGGAGGGGCACATCGGGCACGGGAGTGACCTGGAACAGAGCGTCCCTCTCAGGTTCAAGCCCATGGACTGGATTTAATGGCGCATATACAAGGGTTGCCCAGACCAGGATGCCCAAGCTAAGCAAAAACAATCCCGTTCTTTTCAAGCGCATTCCCTGATATAAATGTAAAGGCATAGCTAGCTCCCTGGGCTGTTTTTGGTTCTCGTCGCATGACATTTTCATACGCCGCGCTCGTCACCCTGGAGCAGGTAGACCTTGCCATAGCCATCATCTCGAGCGGACTGCAAAGTGGCGGTCAGCTTGGAGACCAGTTCATCGCGACCGGTACCATTAAGATCATACGCCACGACACCAGAGCTGGGCATCAGGTTGAGCTGGACACCCCCCTCAAGCTCAAAAACGTTCCACTGGATCCTGTTATGCAGGCTTTGTAGCATCTGCTCAGCATCGGGGCCATCAGTATCAGGGAAAAGCAAGGCAAACGTGTCGCCCTCAAAACGGGCCAACAAGTCTTCCTCGCGCAGATATTGTTTCAGCATCCCCCCTACCCGGCGCAGGGCCTCGTTCCTCAAGCCAGGCTGCATCCCAGGAGCCATATCGAGATTTTCAACGCTCATCAGCGCCAGGGACAAGGGGCGCTGATGACGCTTGGCCCTGCCCAGCTCTTCATTCAGCCTTTGCAAAAAATAAGACCGATTATAGACCCCGGTGCCAGCATCCAAGATATTCAAGCCAACCGCCACGCCCTCTGACGAACGGAAATAGTCTAACAAAAACGCCGATCCAACGCCGACCGCCATCCCTAAAAGGGCTGCCAGGATGAGGTTCTCTTTTATTTGCGGTTCTGAGGGTGATCGAGGGACAAAGGCAGGGTCAAGAGGTTTCATATCATAGATTTCGTACAAACCTTTCACATAAGCGGTGGTTTGCTGTCCAACAGCGTCAGCCACTTTTTTAGCGAGTGCAGGGTCATCGCTTCCGACGGAAATCTTGATGATGTTTGTGGAGGGAACCAACTCACTACCGATTCCCAAGTGCGCCTTTTGAGCTTGTGTGAGCCCAAGTTCTGCATAAACAGCGTTGCGGACGGCACCACTGGCAGCAATTTCCACATAAGTGGACATGACGCCCTCACGTTGGCTAAGCGAAGTCAATCCCCTGAGCACATCATAAGGATCGGCAAAAGAAGCACCAGGGCTAACGATAAAAGTGGCCGTCGTACGATAGATCGGCGTCTGAGTAAAAGTGATCACCAGACCAACGCTCACAGACACCAAGATGGCCGGCAAAATGAGCCACCAGCCCTTCCACATAATTTGCAAATATCGTCTAAGCTCCATCAGTATTCCCCTTTACCACCCGCAAAATGTTTCAAATCTATGGCCATCTGCAGACATCTGCAAACATCTGCAGACATCTGCAGACATCTGCAGACATCTGCATCCCCCCAACGCACCCATCCATTCGCTACATAGCATATCGCGTATTTGTAAGAAATTGGCTAGATTGTGGGTAAAATCCAGTTTGAAATCTGACGGGGGACTGTTTCGAATAGAACCCCCCACAATGATTATATCCCATATGAACAGTTTATCAAATTCCAATCGCCCTCGACCGCTATTTAGGGCGCATTTCAGCTCTGGTCGAGCTGCCGGATATTACAATCAACACCGATTTCTCAACCCTCAATGTATTGAAATGATGGTTTGCTTTAACCCATCATTAAGCATGACCTCCGGTCGCCAGTGCAAATAGATGGCCGCCTTTTCTATCTTGCCATAGGAATGCCGAATATCCCCCACCCTTTCAGGTGCAAAAGCCGGGCGGATATCAACACCTAATTCTTGGGCGACCAAGTTGTACAACTGGATGATAGTGACAGGCTGACCGGTACCAATATTAAACACCTGGCCAGCTGCCTCTAGGACTTGGGCCGCCGCTAAATTAGCATTGACGACATCTTGAACATAGACAAAGTCGCGACTTTGCTCGCCGTCGCCAAAAATGGTCGCCGGTTGTCCCTTGCTTAACCGGTCAGTAAAAATGGAAATCACCCCCGAGTAGGGAGAAGAGGGGTCTTGCCGAGGGCCGTAAACGTTAAAGTAGCGCAATACCACCGTTTCCAGTCCAAAATGTTCTGTGAAATTTTGACAGTACCCCTCTGCCGCCAATTTTGACACCGCATAAGGCGATTTGGGACATGGCAACATAGTTTCCACTTTGGGCAGCGTAGGCTCATCGCCATACACTGCACAAGAAGAGGAAAAAACCACTCTTTTTACCCCAGCGTCTCGCGCAGCCTGCAACAACCGCAAGGTTCCAGTAGCATTAACACTATGGGTCATAAGAGGATCTTTTAGAGACTTTGGCACCGACACCTGCGCCGCCAGATGAAAGATAACATCCACACCTTGAACCGCCCTGGTCAGGCAGTTACTGTCGCGCATATCTCCGTAGACAAAAGCCATTCGGTCACGTACAGCGGCCAAATTTTCTATATCCCCGCTGCTGAGATCATCCAATACCCGCACTGCACCGCTATCCGGCCATTTCAACAAACCCTCTACAAGATGAGAACCGATAAATCCGGCGCCACCGGTGACCAGATACGTTATCATTCCAGCCCTCCCCCATTTCAGACGGAAGCACCAACTCAGCAATGCGGTAAAAGATGCAGGAACCCTTTTAGCTATGAAAAGCGATATTCTAACAAATTGTGGAAAAAATGCCAGCAAGTGACTTTTTTTCAATGGGGTCAATCTTGGCTCTACTGAAAGAACCCAAAAGTTTGCCAGAGGCACAGAGAGCACAGAGAAATTAATATTGACCTTAAATTACTGACTTTAAAGTGCTATATCATTAGGTTTGACCGGAAAATAGATAATCGCATATTTGAAACTAAGCTCTGATTTAATCCGAGTTTTGCTTGTCTATTGTGCGCTAGGTCATAAGAATATCAATTTAATAACGCAAATCCGGGTAACAT
>DAOTUB010000325.1:0-4458 GCA_034437455.1 Anaerolineae bacterium
TGCGCGACGTCAGCAGCAACTTTTCCGACTATGTCCCGCCCGAGGACCGGCGCATCACGCTCAGCGGCCGGCTGGGCGAGCAAGCGGTTGAGGTGACTTTTATAAAGACCGCGCTGTTGTGTGAGTGACTCGCATGGATACCATTCACGCAAAAATGCTATCGCGTACAGCTTGACACATGTGCTATAATGTTAATGCGATGTCGCACTAGATTATGCCGTTCTCTAGTCGTTCCCAAAAACTCAACAAACGCCAAAGGGATAATACCGTGGCCAAACAAGAGCAAAAAGTGCAAGAAATCCAAGTCAAAATGGGCGATGGGAAAGTAGAGACCCATTATGTTAATTTTCTCCATGTACAACATACTCCTTATGAATTCATCGCCACTTTTGGGTTGCTTGTCCCCCCGGCCAACTTGGAAGACAAAGAGGTCATCCAAGTCGATCCCGTGGTCAGACTCGTCTTCTCGCATCAAAATTTCCCAAACGTCGTCCAAGCGCTCCAAAGCAACCTGGAAAGTTTTGAGCGCAAACAACAAGAGATATACCACACCCTAGATACACCGTATGAAGGGAACGAACAATGACTGTGATAAAATATCGTATACCCAAGCCTGATTCCACAAGCCATTCTCTATACCAGGTATTAAAAGAACCCCAAAGCACGGCAACCTATACCCGTGCATTTCTAGACGTGCTTGTCCAGGCCACCGAAACTGTCAAGCAAATCACCGTTGACCCAAACATCATGCACGGCGCACCGTGCATCGCAGGCACAAGAATCCCGGTTTACGTCATCCTGGAAAAACTCGAGGGCGGTTACAATATAGACAAAATCTGTCAAGCCTACCCACACCTCACAGGGGAGCAAATCAAAGCCGCTGTCCGCTACGCGGCCGAGGTTATGGAAGCTTCCGTTTGTGAAAAAGCTACCCAGCAACACTCCAGTGAATCAGAGTTAACAAAAAGGATGCACTTGTGGCAAGAAAGCTTCGACTACTCATTGACGAAGGTGTAGACCAATCGGTACGTGACTGGATCAGAGAATATGGGAGGTTGAAGGTAAAAGACGTCCACGAGCTGAGATTACGCGCCACTTGCGATGATCGCTTGGTCAAGATTGCCACTGACGACAATAGGATATTGGTTGTCATAGACAAAGGATTCTCGGCGGAAAACTATCCAATCTGCACCCACAGTGGCATCATCCGCATATGCGTCAAGCCACGCATCGAAGACGAGATGATTCGCGTGTTCAAAGAGTTCTTACAATCTGGTTGTGGCGACAAATGCCAACACGCTATCGTCACCCTCAAAAGCGATCACTTTGAGATTATGAGCCAGAGCGGCATAGAAAGGTATGCATATTGATCCCAGCCGGATGTGCACGATTATATTACTTTATCACTCAAAAGGCCCTGGCTAATTGAACCAGGGCCTTGTTGCTATCGGGCCTGAGCATTCGACACGGTGGCCCAGTTCAATCCCCCTATTGTCAACGCGGGCCTCGTATGCTATAATTGCCCGGATTCAGGGTGCCCACAACGAGACGGGATAACCTGCCATCGCACCACCCGCCTTCCCGCATCCGGGTGCCCAACCTACCTGTTGAGATCACGAGACCGACGCTGTACGGGTGAACGTTCCGATGAGCATCCACAACCATCTGCTCTTTTCCGAGATCTTTTTCCAGCAGGTCCGTCGGGAAACCACAGACCTGGACAACCTGCGCGCCACGTTGAACAGCCACATGTCAGATCCCAATCAAGGCCGTGCAGACACCTGTGCAGGCACGGTCATCAATATAGAACAAGATCCAGCTTGACCCAGTTGTGATTGGAGCTAATATGCCATGGCCGAAAAGATCAGAGATTTACTTGACGAGGCGTATAAAGAGTACATCCTGAGCCATAGCAGCTTGGCAGCGATGACAAACATCGCAATTGCGCTAAACGATAGAGAAGGAGCTGGTTTCTTTATCTCAGGCCCTATTAGGAGTGGAAAGACTCGTCTCTTGAAGGCCTTGCAGTACCAAAGTATGACGCAAGGTGCATCACCTCAACTGAAAATTGAATCAGACGTTCTCAACGATCCTGATCCACGACAGACTCGATTTGTGAGAAAAGTTTTTCAGGCACACAGAATAGCTGCTTGCTATGTAAGCCTGGGCACAAGTAATCAATCTCTCTCAAGAATCCTACAAGAAGCAATTCACCAGCAGCATCCGCAAATTCTCCCCCGTAAAGCCAATCTCTTGGATTCACTTGATGTCATTGACGCAGGTTTGTTAAAAAGCGATTATGATATGCTCGTCTTGCTAGTGGATGAATTGGCCTCGAACTTGGACAGCAAAAGCAAGCCAGATGCATTGCGAGACACAATATTTTTGCAACAGATCGGTGAGACCTTGGGTAATCACAGAATAGTCCTGATTCTGGCCGTGCACAAGAGCATTAGCACACTGGACAACCTGCGCTACGATCAGTTGAGCAAATTCAAGGATTACTATCAAGTTCTGCCGCTCCATATCAACGGTGCATTAGTCGAAAGATTCACAACCCATTTCGACAATGATGATTTGGTCGTTGCGATGCCCCGGTCATACCAGCGAGAGCTACATGATGCTATAGAAAACAATAGTTTGCACGAGTTCCAGGGTGAATATGATCCATCCAAGGAAGAAACGCCAGACTGGTTGGCAGCAATAGAACCGGCTGAAGAGGAGCCGGAGCCAATCGTGGGCGAAATGCCCGATTGGTTAAAAATGCCCGCCGCCGAAGCGCCAGCACCTGCCCCTTTGACTGAAGAACTAGAAGCTGAAGAGATTCCCGACTGGTTAGCCGAGATGGCCCCAGACGAGGAACGACAGACCTCAGCCAGGATACCCGAACGTTTAAAAGAGACAAAGCCACCGGTTGAAGAAAAAGAAAAGGCAGAGAAAATTCCCCTAGCGCCAAAGGAAGCGGCGGGGCCTATGGCAGAAGCTGAGGCGCCAGAGACCGAACCCGAAATGCCGGAAATCGTGGTACCCGCTGAGACCGAACGGTCCACACCGCCAACGACGACTATCAAGAATCCTGTTCGCAAGTTGGCCAAAATTTTGATGGAACGTTGTGACCGAGATGGCCTAGACTTTTTTCTGCAATCCAAAGGCATAAAAGGCAAAACACTGGAAGCGAGGGTCCTAGAGTTGTGTGTTATAGAGGATCCTGATGTTATTCTAAAAGAGTTATTTGGAATAGGCAGACTGAAGGGAATAGCTCGGGATTTGAAGGTAGAGACCGAACCAAATAGAAGCCCCGATCAGTGGCGTGAAGCAATACTCATTGTATTAGGTTTCTCTACTCCTAAAAAGCCAGCCGGGATCAGAACGTACATCCAGAAATTGCTCCAACTACGAGGCGCTTTGAGGTTAAAGGACCAAAGGGCCGACATTATTGGCATTGGGTTAGAAGGATGTGACGACGTCGGAGAACGGGTACTCAAAGATATTATCGCGTTTTATTGTACCCTGCTATTGGGAAAAGATTACGAAAAAGCGCTTTGGGAGAAAAAACTAGTTCCGGCCAAGGGACGCCCAAATTTAGATGGCCTGACTTTTGGTCAAAAAATAGGGCTATTTGAGAGATTAAATGGACATCTAAAAAAGAGTAAAGAGGCCAAAGACCGTATGTACAAGTGGTTTGACAGAGATTGGGTCATCAAGAACAATACCCACGTACAGCGATACCTGAATCAAGTATCACCACGACGGAATCACCTGGCCCATTCTCAAGGAATAGATACCCCAACACTAAAACGGGAAGCCGATGAGGCCCTAGAGTTACTTGTAGAGCTGTTTGAGCAATTTGAGAAACAACTGATATATCCTCCCGTGATCGCAGTAGAAGCCTTGCAAGTAGACAAATATGGGCGACACATCTATATCTGTGTAGATGATCGTGGGTGTCCAGAACGCTTATTTACAGATATGGAGTTGGTCATTGGTCAAGCGTATTTTTTCTATCCTATCACCAACCCTATTCGTGTAGATCCGCTTATCATTCCCAAGCTATAACGATCTGAAATTGTCGCTTGACAGAAACAACAGCGGACCGCAGCAAGGGGGCCGCCTTGTAATCGGCGAGCCGCCTGCCTTGCGTAAAGAGCACAATCAGCTCTACCGCCCGGTCGATATCATAGACCAACTTTTTAACGGTCGGCTCCATAGAGCACCATCCTATCGCCTTCGATGGCCTGACGAAAATAGGGATTTCGGATGGCCCTTGTCTCCACCAGGTCCACGGGACGTTGCAAGAGCTTTTCCAGCGCTTCCTTGAACCCAAAATACCGGTCAAAGGCCCCGACGTAATTGGGGTCCGAGAAATCGACCAAAAAGTCCACGTCACTGCTATGCACGTCAAAATCGCCGCGCGCGGCCGAACCGAACAGCTCGAGGCGCTTGACGCCGTGAGCGGCG
>DAOTUB010000326.1:0-9630 GCA_034437455.1 Anaerolineae bacterium
AACAAATTCACAACCGCTTGACCGACGTAGCGAATTGAAAAGAGCACGCTAGCCTGGTGCTTCTGGTCGATAATGACACTCGATTTTACATAAACTAGCGATTCAACCTCATAATTGGAATTGCTGGTAGGATTCCCGCGACCAACGCGGGATATTTGACGTAGGTGATGACTTTCCTTGCCATATCAATTTCTCCTTGCATTAACAAGACGCAATCAGGCGCTTGTTCCTTCGACACAGTTATCCGACCAGCGGCGGTTAGCGTCGGATTGTCCCAATCCGCAACCACCCTACACCTGCCCCCAATTTATTGAGAGGCAGTTACACCTCATTTTTCCCCCAAAAATTTTCCGGCAAGGGGGGTGTCCCCCCTTGCAACCCCCCGTCAAAGCGTTCAAAGGGCCCAAGCGTCAAAGCACCTCATTGTCCGCCGCGAACGGGCCACACGTAGTAGTCGGAGGTCTTAGTGCCGTTGTCCACGTAGCCGTAGTACAGGTACACGCGCCAGGCGTTGGACGTGCCGTTCGCGAACGTGGTACTCGACCAGTAGTAGTTCGACTGGACGCCGGTGAAGGGGTCTCCCTCCACCCACCTTCCCGTTCCCGCTGTGTTGGGCACGGCAGGATTGTGGACGCCAAAATGGACCAAGCTCAGTAGCTCGCGCACGTTCGGCAGCCGCCAGTCGCCGGCGCTGGAACCATCCGTCAGCCCGCAACTTCCGCTCGCCAAACCGTTGACGTCCGAAAGAGTCGTCGCCCAGTCTTGCTGACCAAAGCAGTTGGCGTTTTTCAGCCAGATCAGCCCGGTCAGCGTGTCGGTCACCACACCCGTCGTGCCCGTGATGAAGCGCGGCTCCGGCCAGTCCACACCGACGGTTGCGGAGTAGTAGCCGTCGTCGCCAACGGTGTAGGATATGGCCTGCCCGGTGTCGGGCACAAACGCCCGCTCCCCTATCAGGTTATATATCTCGTCCAGCGTGTGGCCGGTTCCGGTACCCGGCGCAACGACCGGCTCCGACCACACGCTGCGCGCGCCAGCCGCGCCGGTGTCCAACCGGTCGTAGATGTCCTCCAGGGTGTAAGATAATGTGACGCCCGGCGCGGTTCCAGGCCCCGCCGGGTTCCCGGCCAGCACCACCGCCACCGACATCAACAACACGCCCACTGCCATTCCAATTAGTGTGTACTTGATACGCATTTTTTGTCTCCTTTTGAGTTTTGTTTGGTTTTCTCGATGCGATTGAAACGTATTGTGTATTGCGTGATGGGCATCACCTCCTTTCGTCATTCACAACGGGGATAACCTCGGATGAAAGAAATTCACGATTTTCTTCTTGCCATCCATCGCGTATTTCCCTCATCCGTGGTTCTCCTGGCGACACAGCAAAACAGCCCGGCGTTACATCCAGGCCGGGTAAAAGCGAACGTATGCAGTTGGTTTCCGTTGGAGCGAGCGGTTATTGCGGGGGGGGGGGGCAGGTCTCCAGGAAAAGAGACCATGTCGTGATTTTGTGGTTGGTTGCGTGTGTGATCATCTTGCCCGCTCTCGAAGAGTCAATTATTGGATAACAGAGGACATTATACTCCACTAGCAGAAAATGGCAAACTGGCACAACTTCTGAACTCATCCATACTTGGCCCGAGCTTCACGTAACACCTGGCGTCGCCCGGCACGTTCTGGGGATACGGCCACGAAAAAAGTCTCTACCGCCCTGGTGATGACTTTACGCTTTTGTCGTCAATAGCGGGGTAGATTGCAACCAAAAACCTGACGGGTCTCAGAGACCCGTCAGGTTTTGATACAGATGACCTACCCCCAGATAACAAAACGACAGACCGAATCGCCTTTAGCCACGCACGTCGCTTCCTCCGAATCCACGTCGCCGCCAAAGATGCCCGCCGCCATACCCGCCAGCACGCCCCGGATCATGTGGCAGACCGGAAGCGAAGAAAGCTCGTCCTGCGCATACGCCTCGGCAAAAGCGGAATTCTCCACCTCGACGACGAGCCGTTTGCTCGCCGCGTCCAACTCGACCAGGCGGAACTTGCCCCAGCCGATCTCGCCGCCCATCTGGCACATAAAGGCGACGATCTCCTCGTCGGTATAGTTGAACAGCTCCTTGTACCGCCTCGACGAGCGGGAGCCGCCGGTATAGCCGCCCGCCATCATCGCCTCGGCGCACCGTTCCGGCCCCACCATCTCCTCCACTGCCTTTTGAAAATCCACCACCGTGTCGGGCCGGATCAGCATATAGCGCACATCCTTGAAAATCAACCGCCCCGTCTCAACGCTCAAGTTGTCAAGAATCTCGTTACCCATCAGAAACCCCTTCTGACTACTGGCTACTGACTACTGTCATCGTTTCCGGCTCGATCTCCACTCCGTAATCCCGCCGGGCGCTCTCCAGGCTGACCTTTCCATCGCGCACGTCGGCCAGCAGCATATCGGGGTCGCGCTCCAATGGATCGCCATAGCCGCCCGCGCCGGGCAGGCGCAGGCTGACCACGTCCCCCGCGTCGAGCACGTCCATCCCTTTCGACTTGAGCGAGCGCTCGTCGGGCGTGTCGGGATCGAGCAAGAAAACCCCCTTGCTCCCCTCCTTGCCGCCAAAGAGACCGAAGGGAGCGAACCGCTGCCGGTCGCCGTAGCGAGCCAGCGTGACGTCGTCCATCAGCATCTCGATGTCGCGGCGCACGGCCAGGCCGCCCCGGTACTTGCCCGCCCCACCCGAGTCGGGGATCAGTTCGTAGCGCAGGACGCGCACGGGATATTCCAGCTCGACCGCCTCGATGGGCGTGTTCTTGAAGCGGGCCAGGTGCGAGTCCTGCCCGTCGCGCCCGTCCTTCGTGGGCCGGGCGCCCGCCCCACCCCCCTGGATGTCGATGTAGACGAAACGCTGTCCGGTCTGTGGGTGGTAGCCGCTGAACCCGCAGTTGGTGATCTGCCCGTGGCTGCCGGCCATCACGTTATCGGGCACGGCCTGCGAGAGGGCGAGCATCATCGCCTCGGTGATCTTTTGCGAGGTGTTCGTGCGCGCTCCCACCGCGCCGGGCATCTTGGGGTTGACGATCAGCCCCTCCTCCGCCTCGATGCGGAAGGGACGGTAGCAGCCCGAATTGGGCGGCACGTGGGGGTCGATGACGGCGATCAGCGCGTAGTAGACAGCGGCATAGACGGTGGCGATGGGACAGTTGATGTTTCCCTCCACCTGCTTTGCCGTGCCGTCGAAATCGACGACGACCTCCTCGCCATTTTTGTGGATGTTCACCTGGAGCTTGATGGGCGTGTCGCTGCGGCCATCGTCGTCGACGTGATCGACGCCGGTGTAAGTACCGTCGGGAATGCGAGCCAGCCCGGCGCGGATGCGGCTCTCGGAATAGTCGAGCAGCATCGCCTGGCACTGCTGCACGACCTCGACGCCGTACTTTTCGAACAACGCCTGCAAACGAAGCACGCCGACGAAATCGGCGGCGGCCTGGGCGCGGATGTCGCCCAGCGTCTTGTGGGGCACGCGGATGTTGTTCTCCAGGATGCCGAACAGCTCCGGGTCCTCCTCGCCCTTTTTGTAGAGCTTGACCATCGGGAAGCGCAACCCCTCCAAATAGATCTCGTTCAGCCCGCCAGCCGTCCCACCCGGCGCGGCTCCCCCCATATCCGAGTGGTGGGCGATGCTGCCGACGAAACCGACCAACTCGCCCTCGTAATGGACCGGGGCGAAGGTCACCACGTCCATCACGTGCTGGCCGCCGGCGTAAGGGTCGTTAAAGATGATGACGTCGCCGGGATCCAGATCCTCGGGCCGGTAGCGCTCGATCAAGGCCCGCATCCCCAGCTCGAAACCGGTGAGCAGCATCGGCGCGTGGTGCGCCTGGCCGATGGTGTTGCCAAAGCGATCAAAGACGGCGCAGGTGATGTCCTCGATCTCTTTGATGACCGTCGAGCGGGCCGTGCGCACCAGCGTGCGGCCCATCTCGTCCGCTACCTGCTCCAGGCGATAGCGGATAACTTGCATCGTGATCGTATCAGCTTGATAGGTCATAGTTTTCTCCTCTCTGGTCTATTCGTCGTTCGTAGATTCGCTCATTCGCTGACTCGTCCATTCGTGCACAACCTCCCGGTGCGCGGCCACGTTCTCCAAGAACGAGCGGCGCATCTCCTCGTCGTCGATCTTGGCGGCTCGCTCTTGCAGCAGACGATGGGCCGTTTGCAGCGTATCCGAAGCGCGAGGATTCTGATTGGCATGCAAGACGCGATAGCAGGTCAGATAGACCTTGAAAGGCTCGTCGGTGCCAGCGAGGGTGTTGTCCTGGTTCAGATAATCCAGGATCTCTTCCACGTAGGTCAAAGCCAGGGTCGGGTCGTTCTGGACCAGAGAGACATTCGCCAGGCCCGCCAGAGACTCCGTCGCCAGACTGTGTTCTCCCAACTCTCGCCTTGCGCTCAGGGCTTGTTGGAAGGATTCGACGGCTTCCGCCAAGTGACCCAAGCCTATCAGAACATAACCCTGGTTTGTGCGGGCAAACGCCTCCCAACGGCGATCGCCAATTTCCTGCGCGATGCGCAGCGCCTCCTGGCCCCGTTCCCAGGCAGTCTCATCGTCGCCCAGGTTGTGAAAAAGCAATCCCAGGTTGGCTAACGCCTGGCACTCGCCGCTCCGGTCGTCAATCTCCCGCCGGGAGGACAGAGATTGTTCGTAATACGTCCTGGCCTGGGCATAGTTACCCTGCTGGTCGAACATCACACCGAGGTTGCCCAGCACCAGCGCCTCGCCTCGCCGCTCGCCGATCTCGCGAAAGATGCGCAGAGCGGGTTCATAATAGCCCCTGGCCTCAGCAGGATTGCCCCGCTCCAGAGCGACGAGGGCGAGGTTGTTAAGTGTCCCGGCCTCGTACCGCCGATTGCCAATCTCACGATAGATCTGCAAGGCCTGCTCGAAATAATCCCTCGCTCCAGCGTGATCGACCTGCTGCCAGGAGATGAGGCCAAGGACACGCAGGCTGTCCGCCTCTACACCGCGCACCCCCGCCGCACGGCCAAGAGGCAAGGCCTGTTCGAGCCGGAGCCGCGCGGCTTTGTATTCCCCTTGACGCCAAAGCGTCTCCCCCCACTGCATGTAGGCCGCCGCTTCCTGGCTCATGTCCTGGGTCGCTTGAGCCAGGTGGATAGCTTCCTGCGCCGCCGCGATAGCCCCAGGATAATCACCGGTCACGCCGGCGCAGTTAGCCCGACGCAGGGCCACTTCGGCCTGCCGCCGTTTGTCACCCAACGCTTCGGCCAGCTTTTTCAACGCCGCCAGATCCTCGTGCTGAGCCTCCCGCGCTCCCTGCATATCGTACACCTTCTCGCGGGCCAGGAGGAGCGCGTAACAACCGGCCAGATCATCTACCGGCGTCAGGGCGAGGGCGCGGCTAAAGTACGCCACCGCCTCGGCGTTGGCAAACTGGGCCGCGGCCTGTTCCCCAATCCGCTTCAGGTAGACCACGGCCTGCTCCGCCTCTCGCGCTCGCTCCAGGTGATCGGCGATCAGGCCCAGGTGTTCCCCCACTTCCTCGTCGCTGCGGGCCATCAGCCAGGCCGCCACGCGGGCGTGATATGTCTGTCGTTCCTCCTCCGGGATACTCTCGTAGCTCACCTCCCACACCGTTGGATTGAGGAACAGGTACTCTCGCTCCCCCGCGAAGGAGGTCTCATCCCGCACCACCACCAACCCTTGCTCCAGCCCCTCGCGCAAAGCGACCCGCACCCGCTGCCAGACTACCTGCCCCGCCGCCGCCACGCCTCCCTCCCAAAACACCATTCCTACCACTGCCGCCCAGTTCAACACCAGCCGTCCCTCTTCCGATAACTGGCTCAGTCGCCGCCCCACCGTCTGTTGAATCCCCTCAGGCAACCGCGCCTCTTCCAGCGCGTCGCGGTCTACTTGCCAACCGTCGACTGTCCGCCGCAACACCTCCCCCTCCGCCGCTAACGAGCGGATCATCTCCTGCACAAAGAACGCATTCCCCCGCGTCGTCTGCTGCACCCGCTCGGTCAACAGCATCGGCAATTCCTCCAACCCCAACATCGAACGGACCAGCTCCGTCGTCACCTCCGGCGATAACCGTTTCACCCGGATGCGCCGCACCTGTTCCCCGGCCAGTGTTTCCAACAAATGGTCCGCCCCTACCTCGTCGTCGCGATAGGTGACGCACATCAGCAACCCCTTCTGCCCAGGAATCCGCGCCAGGAAGCGCAACAGTTCCAGCGTCGCCTCGTCCGCCCAATGTGTGTTCTCGACCACGACCAGTGTGGGCCGCGACTCTGCCGCCGCCTGCAACACCTGGACGAGGGCGTCGTTCAAGCGGCGTTGGGCCGCCTGGGGCTCCAGGTCTGCCGGCGGCTCGAGCGCGCTCATGTACTCCCGCCCCCAAAGTTCGGGCAGCAACGTCGCCAGCACCGGGCCTGCCCGCAGCATGGTGGGCTCGTCCACGCCCTCGACGTAGCGCACCAGCACCCGCAGCACCTCGCGCCAGGGGTGATAGGCGCTGCCACCGCTCTCGACGCACTGTCCCCAGACCACGCGCGCGCCTTCCAGCTCGGCCTGCACTTCGAGCTCTGTTACCAGCCGCGTTTTGCCGACGCCGCTCTCCCCGCTGATCAACACCAACTGCCCCTCGTCGGACTTGGCCTGCTCCCACAACGCCTGGAGATCGGCAAGTTCCGCCTCGCGGTCCACAAAATGCGTTCGCAGCGCATAGCTGATGGCTGTCTCTCGCGTCTCCAGCTCGTAGGCGCTCCCCGTGACCTCGTTCACCGCCTCGATCACCTCGTTCGCGCTGCCGTAGCGGTCGGCGGGCGACGTCGCCATCAACCGGGCAATTACAGCCCCTATCGCCTTGGGAATCTGGTCCTGGCTCTCCAACGCTTCGTCCAGTGCGAACCGGATCAGGCGCTCCTTGCCTGGACCGGGCAGAAACATCGGCGCTTCTCCCACCAACAGCGCGTACCACATCGCTCCCAGGCTATAGAGGTCCGTCCGGTGATCCACAGGACGCCGCTCCCTTGTCTCTGGGGCGGTATAGCCCGGCGAGTAGTAGCGAGATCGGGTTTCGGGCGACCGGACCTCGTGCGCCAGGCCAAAATCGACCAGCTTGATCCGGCGACCCACATCGCCCGTGTCCGCCGTCATCAGCACGTTGCCCGGTTTGAGATCTCCGTGAATCACACCCCGTGCGTGAAGGTAGGCCAACGCCCGGCAAACCTGCACCATCACACCGATGGTCTCCCCTGGCTCCAAGGGACGCAAGCTCGGTTCCAGATCCTCCCCCGCGACCCATTCCATCGTAAAGTACAGCTCTCCCTCCGTCGTGATGCCATAATCATAGACCGAGACGAGGTTGGGATGGCGCAATTGGGTCAACAACTGGAACTCGCGCTGAAAGTATTCCACGCGCTTGGGATCCTCTGTCGTTGGGCCTTCTAGCCTCACGGTCTTGAGCGCGACGATCTCTCCCTCCCAGGCCTTGTCGTGCTGGGTCTCGTCGACCACGCGGTAGAGCGTACCCATACCTCCTGTTCCGATCACCGTCAGGACACGGTAGCGGTTTTCGATCAATGTTCCCACGTTGAATTCTGCCATTGTATGCCTCCAAATTGATCTCAGCTTGCTCGTCGGAGGGATCTCCTCACGTACTGATTAGTCTGAACGATCAAACAGCCACACATACCCGCAGCCCCCGAGACAAGGACAGGGATGTGATTATATCTACTGTAATTCAGAATCGGGATTTTAGGATTTCACTTTCGTTACAGTTACATTTCAGGAGATGCGCACGACGATATTCCCATACTCGTCCACCGTCCCCACTGCCCTCGGCGTGATCACCGTCGTCGAGGCGATCTCTTCCACCAGGCACGGCCCTTCCACGACGTGTCCAGGCTGTAGCCGGTCGCGCTCGTAGACGGCGGTTTCGATAAAGCCACGACCGGGGTAATAGACCGGGCGGCTTTCCTTGCGAGCTGCAATGACGTCGCCGCCGGTCTGCTCCAGCCGAGCGAAAGAGACATCGGGCGACTTGCCAATCGCCCCCACCCGCAGGTTGATGAACTCGACCGTCTCCTCCGCCGAGCCGTAGGCATAGATGCGCTGGTGCAGTTCGTGGAAACGGGCGATGACCTCGGCCAGGTCGGCCTGAGTGAGCGTCTCTTGCGGAGTGACCGGCGTGTTCAACTCGTACGACTGACCCTGGTAACGAATGTCCGCCGACCACTGGACCTCGACGCGCTCGTCAGGGACGTTCTGCGCCTTGAGCTGCGCCCGGCCCCGCGCCTCCAGCTCCTTAAAGACCGCCAGCATCTCCCCGGCTGCCAACTCCTCCTCACTCTTGGCGAGGGTCGCCACGTAATCGTGGCGGGTGTTCGCCACGAGCAAGCCCACCGCCGAGAGTGTGCTAGGGTACATTGGGATGATCACGCGCCCCATCCCCAGGTCCTCGGCCAGCTCGACCGCATGCAGCGGCCCGGCCCCGCCAAAGGGGAGCAGGGCGAACTCGCGCACGTCGTACCCGCGCTCGGTGGAGCAGACGGCGATGCCGCGCACCATGTGGGCGTTGACCACACGGATGATCCCGCTGGCCGCTTCTTCCACAGAGATACCCAGCGGCTCGGCCACGTGCTCCCGGATCGCCTTTTCGGCCAGATCGGGATGAAGCTCTATCTCGCCGCCCAGGAAGTAATCGGCGTTGAGGCGGCCCAGCACCAGGTTGGCGTCGGTGACGGTGGGCCGCTCGCCGCCCAATCCGTAGCAGGCCGGTCCCGGCGACGACCCCGCGCTCTCCGGCCCCACGTTGAGCGCCCCGCCCTGGTCGATCCAGGCCAGGCTTCCCCCGCCCGCGCCGATGGCGTGCACGTCGAGGATGGGCATCTTGACCGGGAAACCCTCGAAATGGCTCTCTGGGGCCACGCGGGGCTTGCCCTCGACGATGAGGCCGATGTCAAAGCTGGTGCCGCCCATGTCCACACCGAGGACCTCTCCGTCGCCGGTCAACTGGCCCACGTAAGCCGCCGCCTGCGCCCCGCCAGCCGGGCCGGAGTTGACGATGTTCACCGCCCGGCCGCGGGCGTCTTCCGTCGTCATTGAGCCGCCGCTGGCCTGCATGATGCGCAGGTCCACCTGGCCGTACCGCGCCTGCAATTGGTCCTCCAGGTTGTCGAGGTAGCGGTCGACCACCGGCTGGAGGTAGGCGCTGATGACGGTGGTCGAGGTGCGCTCGAACTCGCGGAATTCGGGCGAGATCTCGGAGGCAAGAGAGACGGTCGCCTCGGGATACATCTCCTGGCAGATCTCGCGCACCCGCCGCTCGTGGGCCGGGTTGCGAAAGCCAAAGATGAAACAGACGGCGATGGATTCGACCGCCTGCTCCTTGAGAAAGGCCACCGCCTCGCGGACTGTCTCCTCGTCCAAGGGGACGACCACCGCCCCGTCCACGCCGACGCGCTCCTTCACCTCGCGCCGCAGATAGCGGGGCACGAGGGGGAGGGGCGTGTCCACAAAAATGTCGTACAGCCCTCCATCGGGCCGCTCGATGCGCGCAATCTCGAGAATGTCCCGCATCCCCTCGGTGGTGATCAAGCCCGTGCGCGCCCCCTTGC
>DAOTUB010000327.1:0-9150 GCA_034437455.1 Anaerolineae bacterium
GGCGACCGACACCTTCCTCGCAGGCAGCGAGACGCTCTACGCGCCCGAACTGGACACGACGGGGCAGGAGGCCAGCGGCGTCTCGATACAGAACGCGGGAGCGAGTGCGGCGACGGTGACGGTGCACTACTATCACGGCAACGGCGCGTCCGCAGGGACGCGAGGGCCGTACACCATGGCCGTGGGTGAGGTGCGCATTCTGAACAACTTTAACGGCGGTGTGCCCACGAACCTGGACGGCTCGGCGTGGATCGAGTCTACGAACGGGATACCGGTGGCGGCGGTGGTGCACCGGGCCGGGCCTGGCAGCGGCGATACGCAGGCCACCTACAACGGCAGCGCGCCATAGGCCGCTCGATGAGACGGCGCGAGAGGTCAGTGGAACACTGCTCTTACCACCAGAGCGGCTCCTCCGCCGGCTCGGCGACAAAGGACGACGTCGATCCCGAGACGGGGGAGCTCTACTATTCAGAGATATCGAGCTTTTCTGGCTCTGCGGTGGCCTCGTCGAGTCCGGCGCTGCCGCTGGTCTTGATAGTCAACTTTGACCGCCTAGGTGGGAGTTGGACGAACAAGGATGGAATGATGGGGTATGGGGCGGTGAGGTGACGCCAAGCGCATAGACAGCACGGTACCGCGAGGGGCTGGTGGATAACTCCACTGGCCTCTTTCTTTCTTCCTCCGCCTGCCGCTCCTGCAACCTATTCATCTCTTCCGGTGCTAGCCTATCCAACGCAATACACGTTCGTCCTTTCGTGTGGTGGGCAAGATCACTCCAGCGTGAACAGGCCAAGCGCCGAGTTTCGTTCAGAGGTTTGCGTAGAGGCGCGTGGTATACTGGCCCTGGATTGGACACCGAAAGCGAGCGGAGAAGTACGATGGATGAACCAAACGGACGGAGGGACAAAAGGGACGAGTAGCTATTCAGGAGCTGACATATTTCAAACTGACGGGAGAGCTGGCTTCATTGGCTACTTTGCCAATCTATCAACTTGTGCTACTTTTCACGCCAGAAGCCTGGCGTGAGATTATGCTATGTGCTGATTTGACCAGTATGACTTTATGATACTCGCCACTCGCTTGCTGCTTATTCTCGTGTCCGCTTTTTGGGGGCAGATCAAGGTGACATATCTCGATTATACTTCAACAGCGGCGCTGATGGTTGTGTCAGCGCCGACGCTAAGCGTTATCAACACACAATACCTGACCTTGTAAGTTGGTGCGGTATGTTTGCTATTTTCCGTTCAACAAGACCCGCACGCTATTCGAGCGGCAGGCTGCACACATCCGTTCCTCGTCGGTGGCAAGGTCGAACGTGACCTCCCACTCATTGCCGCAGCGCAAGCAATGCATCGTGGCGGGCGTCGGCTCCTTCAGCCGCCACACCTTGCTGGAGCGGGGCGTTTTCTTCTCCTTCAATGCCTCTTTGGTCGCTTTCACCTCCTCGGCTGTCACAGCGGCGCGCAGTTCCTCGATCTCTTGCATGATCCTGGCCCACTTTTGCCCATCGGCGGCGCTGCACCAATCGAGTTGCAACCGCTCCGGGCGGATGCCCTGTTTCTCCAGCCCTTCCCACAGCGCGTCCACGCGGCGCACGGTGTTGCGATTGGCGTCAATGTAGTGGCAGTCGGCATAGTGGCAGCCCGAGACGAGCACGATGGGCGCGCCTTTGCGGAAAGCGTACCACACAAAATCAGAACTCACACGGCCAGAGCACATCGTGCGGATGAGGCGCGCGTTGGGCGGGTACTGCAAGCGCGAGGTGCCCGCCGTGTCGGCCCCGGCGTAGGAACACCAGTTACAGGCGAAAGCGAGGATTTTTTCGAGCGGATCCTCCTCGAGGATCGCGTCGATCATGGCGTAAACTTGTTGGTCGGTAAAGTGGTGCATCGTGATGGCGTCGAAAGGGCACTCTGCCGCGCAGGTGCCACAGCCCGCGCAGGCCGCGCTGACGACCCGGGCCGGCTGCCTTTTCTCCCAGATAATGGCGGAAAAGGGACACACATCGGCGCATTGGCCGCACTGTTTGCACAGATCCTCGTCCACGACGGCGGTGATCGCCTCCACCTTGATTTTGGGCGCGTTGAGCAGAATCTCGGTGCGGGCGGCGGCGGCGCTGGCCTGCGTCACCGAGTCCTTGACGTCCTTCGGCGACTCGGCGCAACCGGCGATATAGACCCCCTTCGTCGGGCTGTCCACCGGCCTGAGCTTGGGGTGAGCCTCCATCAAAAAACCATCGCCCGTGCGAGACATGGTCAGGAATTGGCGCACCAGGTCGGTCTCTTTGCGGGGGACGGTCCCCACCGAGAGCACCAGCAAATCGAACTCGTGCTCCTCCAGCGTGCCGGTGGAGGTGTTTTCCACATAGACCGTGAGATTCCCCGTCCCATCCCTCTCCTCCACCTCGCCCGGCAGGCCGCGGATGTAATGGACGCCCTCGGCTTTGGAGCGCATGTACAGATCCTCGAATCCCTTGCCGAAAGCGCGAATGTCCATGTAGAACACAGAGATGTCCGTGTCTGGGTAGTGGTCCTTGAGCAACAGGCTATCCTTGACGGTGTTCATACAGCAAATGTTGGAGCAGTAAGGGTTGCCGCGGTTGCCGTCAGGATTCCCATCCGAGTACGCCGTCCGGGAACCGACACACTGGATAAAGCCGATACGTCGGGGGCGCGTCTGATCCGATGGGCGCACAAAATGTCCCTCCGTCGGCCCGCCCGCCGAGATCAGCCGCTCGAACTCCAGGCTGGTGATCACGTTCCTGTAGCTGGTGTAACCGTACTCGTCTAGCGGGGTAGGATCGTAGACGTCCATGCCCGTGGCGACGATGATGGCCCCCACGTCGAGCTCCACGATCTCGTCCCGCATGTCAAAGTTGATGCAGTCCTTATCGCAGGCCTCGATGCATTTGCCGCAGGCGATGGGATTGTTGCCCATACACTCGTCGGCGTTGACGATGTAGGCCGACGGAACAGCCTGGGGAAAGGGGATGTAGATCGCCCGACGGGTGGAGAGGCCGGCCTGGAACTCATCAGGGCGAACGATGGGGCAGACCTGGGCGCAATCGCCGCAGGCGGTGCACTCGCTCTCGTCCACGTAGCGGGCCTTTTTGCGCACCTGCACGTGAAAATTGCCGACGTAGCCGGAAACGTCCTCGACCGCGCTGTAGGTCATCAACTCGATGTTCGGATGTCGACCGACATCCATCATTTTTGGGCCGAGAATTCATATGCTACAGTCCATCGTGGGATAAGTCTTGTCCAACTGCGCCATGATCCCGCCGATAGACGGCTTCTTTTCCACCAAATAGACCTGGTGCCCGGCGTCGGCCAGGTCGAGCGCGGCCTGAATGCCGGCCACGCCCCCGCCGATGACGAGCGCCGCATCGGTGACGGGCAACTGGTCCTCATCCTGCGCGTGAAGCCAGCGGGCGCGAGCCACCGCCGCCCGCACAATGTCCTTCGCCTTCCGCGTGGCCGCCTCCCGATCCTGGAGATGGACCCAGGAACAATGCTCGCGGATGTTCGCCATCTCGAACAAATACGGGTTAAGCCCCACCTCGCTGACACAGTGGCGGAAGGTCGGTTCGTGCAGCCGGGGAGAGCAAGAAGCGACCACCACGCGGTTGAGATTGTGCTCCACGATGGCCCGCTTGATCTCCTGCTGGCCAGGATCGGCGCAGGTGTAGCGGTTGCGCACAGCCGCCGCCACGCCGTGCAGCGTCTCGGCATATTGCCGCACGGCCTCCGTGTCCAGACTACCGGCGATGTTCAGCCCGCAGTCGCAAACAAAGACGCCGATGCGTAGATCGTTATTAGGCAATTCGACACCTCCTCGCGTAATGCGTGAAGCGTGACGTTCACGTATCACGTTATCAGATATGTTCCTAGCTCTCCAACTTGCTCCAGAATCAAATCGGGGTTCTCCGGCGCAAACCGTTCCACCGGACTATAGCCGGTCAGCACGGCCACCGTCTTGGTTCCCACCACGCGGCCGGCGCGCACGTCCATCGGGTGGTCGCCCACCATCAGCGCGCGACCGGGTTCGACGCCCAGCATCCGCAGCGCGGTCAGCAGATGTTCCGGGTCTGGCTTGACCGCTGTGACGTCGTCTCGGGTCAGCAATACGTCGTAGGTCAGCGTGTTTCTCCCCAGGATGTGCTCCACCGCCGCCCGGCAGTTGCGGGTGACGATGCCGACCTTTATTCCCTGCCTCTGCAATGCTTCCAATAACTCTGGCGCGCCGGGGTGCATTTCGGCGGTGCTCGCCGCGCCCATCTCGATAGCTACCATCGCGGCCTCAGTATCCCGTAAGAATGCTGCCACCGTCTTTTCTCCATCACGCTCGGCAAGTATTCGCACACACTCCTCAATGAGTTCCAGCGTGTAGTGCGCACTTAACCCATCCGTGGAGAGGGCATAACTGGGCAGCACGGCTTCCACGCCCACCCGCATCTGGGCAAAGTCAATGTTCAAGTGCACCAGCGTGCCGTCGAAATCGAACAGCACGGCTTCGATGCCATCCAAGATATCAGAATGACCAACGACGAAGGACGAAGGCGAAATCAACAGTTCGTCCTTTGTCTTTCGTCATCTTTCACATTTCCCATCTTTCTAATCCATCTCGACTCAGCTCCGCAGCGCCTTGATCAGCTTGCGCGGCTTGATTCGGTTCAACTTGATCCCCATCTCATCCAGCGAGAATCCCATCGCCAGGCCGAGGATCTGAGTGTAATACAGCACCGGCAACTTGTACTCCGTCTCGTAAAGGTTTTCCACGCGGCGCTGGTTCGCCTCGTACATGATGGCGCAGAAGGGGCAGATGAGCACCAGCGCATCGGCCCCGGCAGCGACGACGTGATCCAGCTTTTCCTTGGTCACCATAAGCGCCGTCTCCTCATCAAAGCCGAGGATGCCGCCGCCGCAGCACTGGGACTCGTCCTCGTAGCGCACCACGCGCGCGCCGGTGGCCTCGATCAGCCGGTCCAAACTCTGGGGGTTCTCCGGGTCGTCAAAGTGGTCGTAGATGTGCGAGGGTTTGAGGTAGTGACAGCCATAGTGCGGCGCGAATCCAAAGTCGGCCAGGTCTACCGTGATCGTTTCTCGCAGCGTCTCGACGCCCACCTCTTCGTAGAGCACGCGGGCAACGTGGCGCACCCGCACCGTGCCTTTGTACGTGCGGTGTCGTGGGGTGGCCCCCGCCACCACATGGTGGCCCAGGTCAGCCAGTTGCTCGTTCGCCCAGGCGCGGAGCTTGGCATCCCCTTTGAGCCGGTGGTTGGCCTCGGTGAGTGTGCCGGTGCAGGCGCTGCAGAGGGTCAGGATGTCTAACCCTTGCGCTTCGGCCAGCGCCAGGTTGCGGGCGGCCATCAGCAGGCCAGACCGCCAGTTCAATGGCTTGGCGGGAAAGCCGCAGCAGGAGAAACCATCCACGTCCACCAGTTCAATGTCCAGCCGCTTGGCGACCTGGCGGGTGGACATCTCGTAATTCATCCCGCGAACCGGCACGCTGCATCCCAGATATAGCGCGAATCTAGCCATCACGACTCTTCCTCCACATCCAGCTTTTCCAGAACGCCGTCCTGAGCTTGCCGAAGGATCTGGCACACCTCATCTGTCTCCTCTCCGATGGGCGGCAGACCGTACTCTGCCCGACGCTCGTTTTCGTAATCCTCAATTTCGTAGAGTCGGCCGTGTTCCCGCAGTTTCTCCAACTGCACCTTGAACGTCGTTGGAACGTGTCCCTCGCGCACGGCGATGTTGCGGACGGCGTTCATCAGCTCTGGGATGCGCACGTCCTGCGGGCAGCGTTCGTAGCAAGTGTAGCAAACCGAGCATAGCCAGACGAATTCGCTGGTCAACACTTGCTCGCGCATTCCCAGGAGCGCCATGTGAATGATGCGACGGGGGTTGTACTTGTCGGTCACGCCAGCGATGGGGCAGCCGGCGGTGCAGGTGCTGCAGGAGAAGCAGCGTCGGATGTATTCGCCTCCTGGCTCGGCGGCGATCTCGTCACGGAATTGCGGTTCAAAGTCGCTGACGTCTATGATTTCGTTTTCGTCGCTCATGGTTTGATCCCTACCCACTTCTAAACACGGCCAACTCATACTCGTGGTCAGGAAGCTGACCGATGCACCTCAACCAATCCTGATCGGATACACGCGGAGTGCAAGGCCCATACGTGCAAATCGTGATCGCTCTCTTTCGAGATTCGCTCCTCAACCGCTCCAATACCTCCTGTAACATACTCCCTCTGAAGGGAGTGTACATGAAGAAAACCGTTCCGTCCGAGTAATCCGCGTCGCGCGCATCCAGGTTCATAAATTGGACACGCGACAGGTTCAATCTCGCCGCACACCGCTGCGCGTACGCGCAATAGGCTGGCTCGAACTCGATCCCCTTTGTCCTGGCTCCGCTGAACAATCCCACCAGTATGGCCACCTGGCCCAGGCCAGACCCCAGATCATAGAAAATGTCTTCCTCTGTGAGATCCACTTTCTCGACGAGTTCCAGAACGATCCGGGCTGGAGTGGGTTGAAGGAACACCATATCCGGTTCTTTTTCCCGTGTCTCTTCGAGCGCCAGGTCTATTCGCAACAAGTCATTCACAAATATATCCAGGGCATCGTAGCCGATCTCATTCTCTTCAGAGGCGCATCCGGCATAGTTGTAAAACTGACGTCTCAGGTCCTCACACGTGTAGCAGCCAGCACGAATAGTTGCTCGTAGTCTTTGGAAGAGTTTCTCGTTGACTTTTTCCAACCGGTTTTTCAGCGACTCGGCCCTTTGCCTCAATGTTTCCAGATCTTTGCCCCGGTCGTTCAACAGCAGGCCCTCGATCCGATCCACGACGTGAAACTCGATAAAATCCAAAGCCTCCGCCCTGGCGGCGAAATTTTCCTCCTTGCCCAGCGAGCCGTTCTGCTCTATGAGCTGAATGGCCGACTCGATCTCTCGATAGCTCAATCGGCGACCCCCATCGCCCGCGCCAGAAGGTCCGTGAGGTCTCCCAGCTTCACAGCGACCTCATCACCCGCATCCTTCAGCGCGCAGCTCAGGTGAATACGGCACTTGGGACAGGCGGTGATCATCCGCCCAGCCCCGGTGTCTTGAGCCTGGCCCAACCGCGTCATCTGGATTCCCTTGGCGCAGCGACCACAGTTGACCCAGCCGACGGAGCCGCAACAGAGGGCGTTGGCCCGGTTCTTGCGCATCTCCACCAATTCGACGCCAGGGATCGCCTCAATAAGAGATCGCGGCTCGTCGTAGATGCCCAGGTAGCGACCCAGGCGGCACGGGTCGTGGTAGGTGACCGTCTCTGCCAGTTCGCCCAACTCGATCTCGTCCAGATGCTCGGCCAGCAACTCGGTGAGGTGGATCACCTCGAAAGGCAGCGGACCGACGTAACGAGGGTAATCGTTGCGGAAAGCATTGTAGCCCTCTGGGCAGGTAAAGATCATCCGCTTGGCCCCGCTCTCGGCGATGACCTGCATATTGATCTCGGCCAGCTTGCGAAACCCCTCCTCGTCGCCGTTGAGGAGCAGGTCGGCGCCACAGCACCGCTCGTCATCACTGACCACGGGCGTAATACCGATATGGTTCATCAGACGCACCGCGTTGCGGGTCGTGTCGGTAGAGACGACTTCCAGGTCGGCAAAGATGACGTCAAAGTAGGGCGAGCATCCGACAAAATAGAAATCGTCGCCCTGGGCCGTTGTCTGCAAATCATCCGTCACCCAGCCCGTGCGGCTCTGGTTCACCGATTGACCCATGATGCCCATCAATTGCTGCATAACGGCGTTGTGAGCGTAGATGCCCTCCTGGTTCGCCTTGCGCGCCTCGATGCGGGCGGCGACGACGAAAGCGGGGTAATCTACGTTCGACGGGCAGCGGGTGGTGCACAGGCCACAGGTCAGGCACGACCAGAGATGATCGTTGTTGATCAAATCCTCCGGGCGGCCCGCCAGGACGCGCTCAATGGTACTGCGCGGCGAGTAGGTGACGTCCACCCGCGACACAGGACAACTGCCGGTGCATTTGCCGCAGTCGAGGCAATAATAACTTCTGGTTCGACGAAGAATCTCTTCAAAGCTCATATATGCTTCCTGTTGCGATCAAGCGCCCGCCGCTGCCGCGTCCACAATCTCGGCTATCGCCAATTCTTTAGCGTGCGAATTGCCCAGCGGGCTTGGCCCCACAGTCCGAATCTGCTCGGTAAACTCGGTCATGATGCGGGCAAAGCGGGCTCCCTCGGCGGCAGAGACCCACTCCAACCGTAGACGCTCGTTCTCGATACCCAGCAACTTGAGCAATTGCGCCGTCTTTTCCACGGTGACGACGGCGTTCTCGTTGCCGGAGATGTAGTGACAGTCGCCGGGATGGCAGCCGGTGACGAGCACGCCGTCGGCCCCCAGGCGGAACGCCTCCAGGATGAAGCCAGGGGTCACGCGACCAGAGCACATCACGCGGATGACACGCGTCGTGGGCGGATACTGCATCCGGCTGACGCCGGCCAGGTCGGCCCCGGCGTAGGAGCACCAATTGCAGGCGAAAACAATGATTCTGGGCTGAAATTCGTTCATATCGTCTCTGCACCTCGCCGCCAAACCCGCGCGACAGCGTCATCCCGCATCACTTGAAAACCGAAACGCTCGTAAAACCCCTCGACGCCGCTGCCGTCCGTCAGCGTGACCGAAATGTACCTGGAACGTCGAAGGTGCTCCAGAACCCCTAGCATGCACCGCGTGGCAATGCCACGGTGACGAAAGTCGGGATGTGTGATCACGTCCAGCACTTGAACAATGTAAGGATCGCCGCACACGCGGGCAAAACCGACCAACTGATCATCGGCAGTGTGGGCGGCGATGTAATAGCGGCTGACGCGCAGCATCTCGGTTGTCTCTGCTTCCGTCCTTCGTCCATTTTGGTCCCACCCAATCATTTGATGCAGACCATTGAGCTGGAAGACGTCAATCGGTCTGTTCTCGGTAAAGGTAATATTTTTTAACGATGGCTTCTCATTCATTGGACTTTGGATAAATTTACACCCCTATATATGCCGGTTTGAAAATACCAATCCCGTATATATGCGGGTAAAGAAAGGCTTGTCTAGGACTTGAATCCTGAACAGAAAGGCCAAACCCCTATATAT
>DAOTUB010000328.1:0-22047 GCA_034437455.1 Anaerolineae bacterium
CCTCCCCCAACCCCTCCCCAGGGGGGAGGGGGGTGTTGCTGAGGAGGCTGTGGATGAAACGAAGTCTGATCCTGATCTTTTTCTTCGTCTTTGTCGATGTGCTTGGCTTTAGCCTGATTCTGCCGCTGCTGCCCTACTACGCCGAGACGTTCGGCGCTACAGCCACCACCGTCGGGCTGCTGCTGGGCGCGAACGCCCTCGCCCAGTTCATCGGCGCGCCCGTCATCGGGCGGCTCTCCGACCGGTACGGGCGGCGTCCTCTGCTGCTCCTCAGCATCGCGGGCACGGTGGTCAGCTTCTTGATGCTGGGCTGGGCGAGCGCGCTGTGGGTGCTCTTTGCCAGCCGCATCCTGGACGGGCTACTGGGCGGCAACATCTCGCTCGCCCAGGCCTACATCACCGACGTGACCGACGAGCAGAACCGGGCCAGGGGGCTGGGCATCATTGGCGCTTCCTTCGGCCTGGGGTTCATCTTTGGGCCGGCGATGGGGGGCGTGCTCAGCGCGGGAGGGAACTACAGCCTGCCCGCTTTCGCGGCGGCGGCGCTATCCGCCCTCAACCTGCTGGGGGTGCTCTTGTGGCTGCCCGAGTCACTGCCGCCGGAGCGACTGGCCCAGAAGGCGCAAAACCCCCGCGCAAGGTTCAATGCCCGCGCGCTGTGGGAGGCGTTGGGACGGCCCTGCGTCGGCCCGCTCTTGCAGGTGCTCCTGCTTTATGGTTTGGCCTTTACCATCTTTCAGACGGTCTTTTCGCTCTTTGCCCAAAAGCGGCTGGGGCTGAACGCGCAGACGACCAGTTACGTCTTTACCTACGTGGGCGTGGTGATCGTGCTCGTCCAGGGGGGCGGCATCGGCCTGCTGACCCGGCGCTTTCACGAGAAGCAGCTCATCTTTGGCGGAACGATCGTGTTGACCCTGGCGCTGCTGGCGTGGGCGCTGACGCCGACGTTGGGGATTCTGCTGGTCGTCCTGGCTCCGCTGGCGCTGGCGGGCGGCGTGCTCAACGTCGCCAGCAACAGCGCGCTGACCAAGTCGGTCTATCCGGAGGAGGTGGGAGGCGCGCTGGGGCTTTCCGCCGCGCTGGGCAGCCTGACGCGGGTGGCGTCGCCCGTCGTCGGCGCGTTCTTGCTCGACCGGGTGAGCGCGGCAGCGCCGGGCATCCTGGGGGCGTTGTTGATGGCCTGGCTGATCTATTACACCTGGCGGCAGGTGCTCTTTGTGCCCGATTTGGAGTGTCCGGCTGGGCCGATGATTGCGTCGTAGGTGGGCACGCCCACCAGACGCAAAAGTGCCCAGGGCAACCATCATCCCCTGGGCACGTCCTTGCGAGATCTCGCCGCCGCCGCTCAAGCCGTGCGCCGCTTGAGTGCCGTCACCGTGATAGTTCCTGTGATAACCGCCGCGGCCAACGCCAGCCACGGCCATACCAGTGTCAATGGCCTGGCGGGTTCCGTGTGACCGCCGACCGGTTCAGGTTCGGGTTGCTGTTGGGAATCGGTGCTTCCGGGACCGCTGGGGTCTGCGAGAACCACCATCGTCTGTGCAAAGACGAGGATGGTCACCAGGGTGATGATCATCAAATGCTTTTTGGTCATAACACTCCTTTATTTGAACAGCAAGTTCTAGCCTTACACCATAGGACTTTGATCTACAATCGAGCCATAGTCACCTCCATTCAAACGAGTTAAATTAGCTGTCCCGATCACGCGAGAGCGGCGGACCAATCCGGCGGAGGTTTTCCGGCAGCGACCGCCTCCTCAAAGGCGATGTAATCCTGCAGCATCTTTTTGAGCAGCACGGGCGTGTCCAGGCCATACGGGCACCGCTCTTTGCACTCCTCGCACTCGATGCAGTCCTCGATCCGGTGCATCTTCTCGTGCCATTCGGGCGTCAGGAGGGGCGCGCTCGGCGACCGGCGCAGCAGGAACGCCATCCGCGCCGCCGTTGGGATGGGGATCTCTGCCGGGCAAGGCAGGCAGTATCCACAGCCGCGGCAAAAGTTCCCCGCCAGCGTCCCCTTTTCGCGCTCGATCTTGGCCCGCATCTCGTCGTCCAACAGTGGCGGGTCGGCTTCCAGCGCCAGGAACTCGGCCAGCTCGCGCTCCCGCTGGATGCCCCAGAGCGGCACGACGTTCTCGTACTGGCGCAGGGCGGCGAACGCCATGCGGGCGTCGGTGATCAGGCCGCCGCACAACCCCTTCATCGCCAGCAGCCCCACGTCGTGCTCGCGGCAGATGTCGATCAGCTCCAGGTCCGCCGCCGCCGAGATCGCGCTGAGCGGGAACTGGACCGTGTCGTACAGGCCCGACCGCGCGACCTCGATGGCGTTTTTCAGCGTGTGATTCGTGACGCCGATAAAGCGCGTCATTCCCCGGCGCCGAGCCTCGAGCAACCCACCGTAGAGCGAGTCCGGGTCATCGGGATCAGGTAGCTCGCTCGGGTTGTGTAACTGGAGAATGTCCACGTGATCTGTCTTCAAGTTTCGGAGGCTGATCTCGAGCTTTTCCAGCAATGAAGCCTTGTCGGTGGCTCCGCTGCTCTTCGTCGCCAGGAAGATGTTCGCTCGCACGTCAGAAAGCGCGTAGCCGATCTTTTCCTCGCTGTCCGAGTAGCTCCGCGCGGTGTCGAAAAAGGTGATCCCGCCCTCGTAAGCCTGCCGGAGGATCGTCCGCGCCTGCTCAAAGTCCACGCGCTGGATCGGCAGCACGCCAAAGGCCGTCCGGCTCACCTGCAAATTGGTGCGTCCCAGTCTCGTTTTTTCCATATTATCTCCCGTTTTGTCGCTTGCGCCGGGCCATTGAATCGCCGAGTCGCTGAAGGCGCTGAGAGCGCTGAAAACAGATTGAGATTCAACAAAACCTTCAGCGAAATCAGCGCCTTCAGAATTTCAGCGTTTCAGTCGCCGGACCTCAAAGACGACCGGGTTCCAGGCGTCAGGGCAGGCGTGCGTCGAAACGTCCGGGTCCTCCAGCCAGGGGAACTCGACCCCGTAGCGCATGGCGTATACCTTGGGCAAAAGGCTGTAGAGGGCAGAGATGCAGATCTTGCCCTGCACCGTCTCGCCATCGAAGAACACCTCGTCGCCCACCTGATGACCGGCGACGCAATGGCCCTCTTGTTTGATCACTTTGGCTACGATTTTATACGCGCCTTTTTCGTTCTTCATTCCATCAGTCATCGTTGTCTCCCTTTTCCCATTCAGAAGGGTTGCTTACGTCGTCGGCAGCGAGATCAGTTCGCGCTTGAACGTGGTCAGGCTTTCCACGCCGTCGGCGGTCACGACCACGTCATCCTCGACGCGCACGCCGCCTCGCCCCGGCAGATAGACGCCCGGCTCGACGGTGAAGGTCATCCCTGGCTCCAGTGTTTGCTTGTTCCCCGCGACGATGTAAGGCGGCTCGTGCGTCTCCAGACCCAGCCCGTGGCCCGTGCGATGATTGAAGTATTCGCCATACCCGGCCTCCTCGATCACCGCTCGCGCCGCCTGGTCCACCTCCTCGGCAGTCACCCCAGGGCGGACCGCCGCCCGCCCGGCGCTGTTGGCTGCCTTTACCACCTCGTAGACGCGAGCCAGTTCCGGCTCCAGCTCGCCAAAGACGAACGTGCGGGTGATGTCCGCCGCGTAGCCGCCCACGGTCGTGCCAAAGTCGATGACGATGGTCTCGCCAGGTTGGATGGGGCGCTCGCTGGGGGTAGCATGCGGCAGAGCGGCGTTGGCGCCGGCCACGACGATGGGTGGAAAGGACAGCCCCTCCCCGCCGCCTTGCAGCATTTCGACCACCAGGTTTGCGGCGATCTCCTTCTCCGTCGCGCCGGCTCTTGCCCGCTGCATCGTCGTCCGCAGCGCGGCCTCGCTGATGGCGATGGCGCGCCGCATCTGCTCCAGTTCGTGCTCGTCCTTGCGCATGCGCAGTTCGGCCAGTGCATCCTCGGCGGGGACGAGACGGCAGCCGGGCGCGTACTGCTCCAACAATTGCGCCTCCACCAGCCGCATCTTGAAAGCCTCCGCACCGATGGTACGCTCGGTCAACCCCAGCGCAACGCAGGCATTCTTAAAGGCCCCTGTGTACCCCTCCTCGTCGGTGTAGGGGAACACGTCCATTTCGATGCTCGTGCTCTCGACCTTGACCGCCTCGAACGCGGGCACGACGATGGCGGGGGTCTTGTTCACAGGCAAAAACACGACGACGGGCCGCTCGCTGAGGTGAAACGAGAGGCCGGTGAGGTAGAACAGATTGGGACCGGGCACCAGCGCCACTACGTCGAATCCTCGGTCGCCAGCCTGCTCCATCAGTTTCGTGAGACGATTGGTGTGCATACGATACCTCCTATGGTGTGTGATAGAACATCACTGGGTCTGAAGTGTCAATTCTCTGGCGAAAACATCAAACGTGGGCTGACCGTAGAGACAAAATACGACCCGCTCCAGACTCGTCTTTCCTTTCAGACACGCGATGGCCGCCCGCAACATCACCTGGGCTGCCTCCTCCACCGGGTAGCCAAAGATGCCGGTGCTGATAGCGGGAAGCGCCACCGACTTGAGCCCGTGATCGTCGGCCATCTGGAGCGCGGCGCGCACCGCCGAGCCGAGCAGTTCCGCCGAGCGCGCCGTGCCGTCATAGATCGGGCCGACCGCGTGGATCACGTGGCGGGCCTTCAGGTTTCCGCCCGAGGTGATGGCCGCCGAGCCGGTGCTCACCGGCCCGTGCTGGCGCACCCAGGCGTCGCTTTCCCGTTGAATGGTCGGGCCGCCCTTGCGAGCGATGACGCCCGCCACGCCGCCGCCGTGGGCCAGCCGCTCGTTGGCCGCGTTGACGATGGCGTCGGTCTCCAGCGCTGTAATGTCGCCCTCGACCAGTTCGAGGGTGGTACGGTTGATCTGAACGTTCATATCCTCCACCTCCCTCAACTATTCGGTGGGAAGGACGATGTCGGCAAAATCGACTTTTCTGAACCCCATCGTTATGATCAGGTGCTGCACATAGACCTCGGCGTTCCGCTGCGCCATCTCCAGGATGCCGTCCTCCAGGGCGGCATTCAGGATCTCTTGCTCGGCGGACTTGCGCGCCTCCGTCTCCAGCGCCGGGTTCATCCCCACCACGCCGGTATCCCGGTTAAAGACGTAGGATTGCTGGTTATCGAGCGTGGCCACAAAGACCTCGGCCGGCGGCAGGGTCACGACCACTCCGCCGTCTTCGGTGAGGACGATGTCGTCCTCCTGCATCTTGGTCAGGTCCACGCCGGCGATGACCTGTCCGTGGGCCACCAAAATCAGCTTGTCGCCAAAGAGAAAGGAAAAGGGGCCCTGCCTCGACTCGGCGGTGATGATCTTTTCGACGGTGTAGGAGGCGGTCTCCAACCGGGCCAGGCTGCGCACCTCGCGGATGATGGTGATCGGATCGGGGATGATAGTGGGCGTGGGTTTAGTGATCTGCTCGAACTGTTCCTCCAGCGTCTGCTCGACGTCCTCCAGCGGCTGTGTGATTCCCTCGATCGTGCGGACCAGCAGCACGCCGCCGCCGATGAGGGCGATCAGGATCAGCAGCAGGATCAATGTGTTTAGTTTAGAAGTCATCAGTCTCACTCCTTCTGGGATAGCCATTGTACCATAGCTATTGTCAAAAAGAAAACAAAGGCCAGGTCAATGAGAAAATAAGACGCATCTACCAGACCGTGGGCCAGAAAGTTGACCATCGAACCCATCAGGCCCATGGCCAGGGCGCGGCGGTCAGGGTCGGCCAGTCGGCGCAGCGGGAGGGCCAGTCGCCAGAAAGCGGCCTGAAGCCAGATCCCGGCGACGAGGCCGCCCACTCCCAACCGGCACCCGTAATCGAGGAGGACGTTGTGCGGATGGGAGAGGTCCGGCTCCTGCCATGCGGCGGGCAGGATGTAGCGCCCCCGGTACTGGTACAGGAAATTGTCGGGGCCGACGCCGAGCCAGGGATGGTCGCGAAACATCGTCCGCGACGCGCGCCAGAGCTGAAGGCGGAAGAACGTGGCGCCGCTGCGACTGTCCAGGAGCGCGGCAAAGCGCGGCGTGCGCAGGAGCGGGATGGCGGCCACAGCCGCCGCGACCGCCGCTCCCAGCGTCCCCCAAAGCCACCGTCCGCCTGCCAGCACGCCCAGCGCCAGCAGCGAAAGCGGCACACCCAGGAGAATCGCCCCCCTGGAGAAAGTGAGCAGCGCCGCCAGCCCCAGGGGCACGACCGCCACGCCATACGCCACCCGGCGGCGACGAGACGCGCCGAACAGAGCGATGGCCGCCAGCACCGGCAACGCCCGCCCCAGGTAGAGCGCGGCGTTGTTCGGCGAGCCGTAGACGGAGCGCAAGCGCTGAAAACTCTGCTCGGCGGTGATGAGGTTGACGCCGAGCGCGCGCTGCGCCAGGCCGATGAGGGCCACCGCGACCGCACCCAGCACGAAACCGTCTACGATGCGCCAGATGGCCCTCTCGTCGAGCCGGCTCGTGCGCAGCATCAGGTAGAAGAACGCCGGTTCCAGGACGACGACGCGCAGTTCGCGCACCGCGACGTGGCGGTATTCGGCGGCAAAGGTGGAGGCGACGCTCACCAGCACGAAAAACAGAGTGGCGAGGTCGAGGGAAGTAAGATTCGAGATTCTCAATGTTCGGTTTTTGATTTGCCTCACTCCCCACGAAAGCGCGCACATCAGCGTCGCGATCTCGGCCATCGAGAAGGCTTTGCCAAACAGGGGACGGGGGTGCAGATAGAAAGGGGCGGTCAACGCGACGAGCGCCAGCCCCAGGTCGAGCCGCAGCAGGATGAGCACAGCCAGCGCCAGCCCACTGATCAGCGTGAGCGGAAGCCAGGGAGAAAAATAAAATACCCCGGCGGCGATCAGAACCGAAATTGGAAAACAGAGATTGTAACCCGCCACTCGCCACCCGCGAACACTCTCCCCCTGTCTCCTTGTCGCCTCGTCTCCTCTTCTCCCTCGCCCCATCCCCCACCAGACGATGCCGCTCAGACAAACGAGCGCCAGCGCAGCCAATCCCGCCAGCGCCCAGCGGTGCGCCGTCGTATCCGGCCTGCGGCTCACCTCCCAGCCGACCAGCGGCCACTGATCCCACCCGCGGTCGGCGACGATCCCAGCGACGTGCGGGCCGTCTTTGAGTCCACCGGCGACGGGGATGGAGACGACCTGGGGCGCGTAATCGGGCGAGGTGAGCACAAGGTAAGCGCCGCGCTCCTCCTGGGGCAGTTGATTGGCTGGTTCACCGTCCACGCTGACCCAAAAGTAGGCGCGATACTGCCCGCGCCGCACCCGCAGCGCCAGATCGGTGGCGGAAAAGGGGACCGTGACGCGGTCGGCGCCGTTTTGGCTGCCAGCCTCGCTGGGATCGGCGCCCAACTCGGAGAACTCCCAGCCTCCCTCCCACTCGGCCTCGCCGGAGAGAGGCGTATAGGAGACCGTGGTGGTTTGCAGGAGAACGCGTCGCCTGGCAGCCCACACCGCGCCGAACAGCAGCAAGCTGACCAACAAGCCGATCAAACAAATGATCGCCCAAGTCCGTGGTCGTAAAGTCCCCAATGTACCCATCTATCAATATACCAGTGTACCCGTCTACCAACATCACAATGTTATCAAGTCAAGGAGCGAGCGCCGGTTGAGTAGGCCCGAGGGGCCGTATCGAAACCAAGCGCGCGGTATGGAAACCGCGACTACCTCCAACCGAAACGAAATACACCCTAATGACATTGACCGACATCACCACTGCCAACGGACCGCCGTCACGCTGCCCTCGTCGGTCAGTTGGTGCAGAGCGCCGTCGGGGAGGTGGATCAAATAGAGGTCGCCTCGATAGATGACGAGCACTTGATCTCCCCTCGGTCCCCAGGCCACGTCGGGATACTCCAGCCCGATCTCTCCGGCGGGCGGAAAGAGGGGCTGGCTATCGGAGCCATCTCGATCCATCAGGTAGAGATCGTAGCTGCTGGTCTGGCTGGCGTAGGGGCTGCGGGCCTGCCCGAAAACGACATAGTCGCCCTCGGGCGCATAGCGCGGTGCGGCCCACATCCCGGCCTCGCTGACCAGCTCCACCGTGAGCGTGCCATCGGCGGCGAGCGCCCAGATGTCAAAGACGGGACTGTCCTCCGGCGCTTCGCCCGTCGGGGCGGGGCCGTGCAGCGTGGTGAGGATGAAGGCTCCCTCCGGTGACCAACTGACGGTCGGCGTCCAGACCCAGGGGGCATACGTGCGGTATGGCGGAAAGCGGGCCAGCAGCGTTTTCGCGCCGTCGTAGGCGCGGATGACGCCCACCTCGTCGGCGCGAGCGTAGGCCAGATTCTGGCCGTCGGGCGACCAGGCGTACACGGTGCCCCACCAGCCGTAGGCGCCGCCGGCGCTCGGTTCGACGGTGCGCCGCTGGGCCAACAGTTCCCCGTCGCTGGGGCGCGGTCGAGCGACCCACACGTCGTTTTCCGCCTTCCAGCCGGGGTTCCCCTCGACCACCACGCCGGTGGTGTAAGCGATGCGGCAGCCGTTGCCGGTGGGGAGGACCTGGCAATCGGCCTCCCAGTCGGCCCACAGGACGCTTTCGGCCTCCAGGCGGAGCGGCTCGGCGTCGGCGGTGGCGGTCTCGATCATCCAGAGGGTGTTGAGGGGAGCGCTCTCTTCCCCCCCCTCTGTCCCCCCCATGGGGGGGGAGGTGGTTGTGGGGACACGGGTGAAGAGCAGGTGAGTGCCGCCGGGTGAGAGGGCCAAGACGTGGCCATCCAGGTCGCCCTCGTGCGTCAGCCGCCGCTGGTTGGGGCTGGTGGTCTGCATCACCCAGGCATTGTGGTTGGCGACGTAGGCGATGGTGCCGCTGATCGACACAGCCTTCCGTTCCACCTGCACGCCGACGCGGAGGATCTCGGTGCGCGGCTCCTGGATCGTGACCCGCCGCACGAGCCGCCGGTCGGTCTCGACGCCATCCTCGAAGGTGACGCGGTAGACCAGTTCCTCGATCCCGGTGATGCCCGGCTCCAGCAGGCGGGTCTCGTCGGCAGGGATCGAGGCGTCGCCCACGGTCCGGCGCTCGAAAGGGATCTCGCGCTGCTCGGTCTCGACGCGCACCTCGACGCGGATGACGCGGACGGTCATGCCATCCTCGATAAAGGTAGGCTCGACCGGCGTCACGAGGTCGTCCTCATCGAGCGTGACGTTCGCCTCGGCCAGCAGGTCGCGGACGGTGAGCGCCTCGGTGTTGAGCGTGAGCGTCTCGTCGTCGACGACGAGCGTGACGGCGCGAGCGTTGGCCGGAGGCGCGCACGCCGCCAGCGCCAGCAGAAGCGACAACAGAGCGATCCATCTACCCATCGTGGGCAGATTATACCATCGGAGGCGAGATGGGACAACGACCGGCGCAGTTGCGCCATGTCCACGATGGGGTTAAAATAGGCCGATATGACGCGGAGTGAGTGGATCGCTGCTGCTTTGTTGCTCCTGGCCTTTGGGATCGTGCTGGGCGCGTTGCTGATCGCGGGAGACTATCCGGCCGGTTTCGTGCTGCCGACCCTGGCTCCGACCCTCTCGCTCCCCGCGTTGCCTTCCCCCACCCTTACCTTCACGCCTCTGCCCTCGCCTACCGTCACCCCGGCGCCGCCGCCCAGCCCGACGGCTACGTTCACTCCGGGTCCCACTGCGACACCCACTCACACGCCAACGCCCGCGCCCACGCCCACGTCCTTCTCGCTCGACGTACCCCAGTTGATCGAGGTGACCGCTGCCGCGACGCTCTCCGACACGACCGCGATCCCCTCGCCCGTGCCGACGGCGGTGATCCCCCCTAACACCATCAACGTCGTCGTGCTCGGCAGCGACCGCCGCCCCGATTGGAACGACTGGCACACCGACGTCGTCCAGATCGTCTCCATCCAGACGGGGGTCCCGGCCGTGACCGTGCTCTCGATCCCCCGCGACCTCTACGTCTACATCCCCGAACAGGGAATGAGCCGCATCAACTTTGCCGACATGTACGGTGAGGTGTACGGCTACGAGGGCGGTGGGCCGGACCTGATCCAGCAGACGCTGCTCTACAACCTGGGCATCCCGATCGATCACTACGTGCGCACCGATTTCGACGGGCTGATCGGCATCGTCGACGCGCTGGGCGGCGTGGACATCCCGGTCCATTGCAAATTGATGGACTATTGGCCCTATCCCAACGAGGCGGGCGAGTACATCACCAAGACGCTGGAGCCGGGGATGCACCACCTGGACGGGGAGTCGGCGCTCTGGTACGCCCGCTCGCGCAAGACCTCGAGTACCTTCGCCCGCGAGCGACGCCAGCAGCAGGTGCTACAGGCGATCTGGCGCAAATCGCGCAGTTTCGACATTGTGCCCCGCATCCCCGAACTGTGGGAGCAGTTTCGCAGCATGATCGTCACCGATATGACGATCACGGATATGGTGAGGTTGGCCGAGATGGCGACCCGGCTCGACGAGCAGAACGTGCGTTTTCGCAACATCGGCTACCAGCACGTCATCCCCTGGACCACGCCGAAAGGCGGGTCGGTCTTTTTACCCAACTGGGAAGAGATCGGGCCGGTGGTGAGCGAGGCGCTGGGGCCGGTGCCCGAAGGACGGCTGTGGCGGACGCTCCAATCGGTGGAGGTGTGGAACGGGACGGACCGCGCTGGCTGGGATCAACTGGCGGCCGACCGGCTCTTCCGCGAGGGCTTTTCCGCCATCATCGGCCAGCCCGACCGGCGGGACTATGCCCAGACGCAGTTGATCGACCTCACCTCGCTGACGAAAGGGAGCGCGACGTCTTATCTGCGGTGGATGTTCAACGTCTCGCCCGAGAACGTTATCACCGCCTCCGACCCCAATGCCCCGGCGCAATACTGCCTCATCATCGGTGCAGACTTTGAGACCTGTCGCCGCCCGTGAACAAGTACCTTTTGGTCATTGCGGGCGAGAAAATATTCCGATATAATGATTACGGTAGGTGCACCTCGAAAAGTCAATCCGATCATCCCACTGCGGCCTCGCCAGCCTATGGTCATCATCACATTCGTTCGAATCCATGATGAGGAGTGTGCCAGATGAATCAAAACCAAGTTTTTATTCGTTTCGTGTTTGTCGTCAGCGTGGTCTGTGTGCTGTTGGTCGTTGTGTCCTTGTTGACGTCAGTATGGGCCTTGCCGCCTCGACCCACGCCGGAGCCGACGGCCACGCCGACTCCCATGCCGACAGTTCCTCCGGCTCCCTCGGCCCCCTCGACCAGGCCTGAAGGGGGCTTACTCGAGCTACACGTCCAATTCCCCCAGACGTGGCCCTGGGGCGAGGCGCACTGGCAATCGCTGTGGACCGCCGTTCAGTGGCGGGACGAGGCGGATTGGGCCAATCCAGAGAGTGACTGGCACGACGTCGAGGGGTGGCAGGGAGAACTGGAGGATATTGCAATCGGCGAGGTTGGCGAGGTCATCGGCAAGCGGGTCTGGTGGGTGACAGGGACCGACCTGGGCGAAGGGCCGTTTCGCTGGCAGGTCTACCGAGGCAAAGAGGACGTATTGCTCGTGACGAGCGATCCGTTCTACCTGCCCGACGCCAACGGCCAGACCCGGACGGTCGAGGTCTCGCTCGCGCCGTAGCCGTATTCGTCACCCTGATAAGAAACTTGCCTGGTCAGGCGTCATTCCGAGCGGAACGGAGCGCAGCGGAGTGGAGTCGAGGAATCTCACATTGTCGGGACGGGAGACCCTTCGACTCCGCTACGCTCCGCTCAGGGTGACGAATACGCATAGCTTCTTGCTCACTGTTCATCTGCGTCCTGAAAAAGTGAATCCATATTTATCCCAGGAGGAAAAATCAAATGAAGGCCATACGATTGTTCATTGCCTCAATGCTTGGCCTGGGGTTGACCCTGGTCGTGGCGCACTTCTCGCTCACGGGGCAGGCCGCGCCGGATAATCCGGTGCTCGATCCGCCCCGCAACAGCCAGATCGCGCCGCTGACCACGACCGTCTCGATCACGTACGACGAGCCGATTAGCGCGGCGACGGTGACGAGCCGCACCTTTGCCGTCCACGGGATGCAGTCGGGGTTGGTGACGGCGACCCGCGGCGTCGCGAACGCGGGTGGCAAAATTATCGTGACGCCCACGCGGCCCTTCCACCAGGGCGAGCTGGTCTATGCCATCGCCACGACGGGCACGCTGAACATCACCGGCACGGAGCCGATCTCTGCTACCCAGTGGCAGTTCAATGCTGGGTGGGTCGTCTCTCGCTGCTTCGAGGGCTTTAGCCAGAACACCCAGGCCAGCCTGACCGGCGTGGAATGGGCCTCCGTGGCCTGGGGCGACTATGACAACGACGGCCTGTTGGACATCCTGCTGGCCGGGCACACTGGCGATACCCCCATTGCCCAAGTATACCACAACCAGGGTGAAGGCGTTTTTGCCGAGAATGCCGGGGCCAATCTCGCCGGCGTTGCCTACGGCTCAGCCGCCTGGGGCGACTATGACAACGACGGCTACCTGGACATCCTGCTGACAGGCTACACTGGCAGCACCCCCGTCACGAGGCTGTATCACAGCCAGGGTGATGACACCTTTGTTGAAAACGTCGCGGCTGGCCTCACCAGCGTGGAACAGAGTGCTGTCGCCTGGGGCGACTATGACAACGACGGCTACCTGGACATCCTGCTGACAGGCTACACTGGCAGTACTGGCGTCGCCCAGGTGTATCATAACGAGGGCGATGGTACCTTTGTCGAGAACGCTGGGGCCAGCCTCACTGGCGTGAGTCGTGGTTCCGCCGCCTGGGGTGATTATGACAACGACGGCTGGCTGGACATTCTGCTCACTGGGTGGTCGTACGTCAACTTGAGTAACACCACCAAGGTATACCACAACCGGAGCGATGGCACCTTTGTCGAGAACGCCGGGGCCAGCCTCACCGGCGTGAGTCATGGTTCCGCCGCCTGGGGCGACTATGACAACGATGGCTACCTGGACATTCTGCTCACCGGTAATGCGGGTACTATAGCCAGCCCCGTTCCTCTTGCCGAAGTGTACCACAACGAAGGTGATGGCACCTTTGTCGAGAATGCCAGGGCCGGCCTCACGGAAGTGTACCACAGCTCTGCCGCTTGGGGCGACTATGACAACGATGGGTGGTTGGATATTCTTCTTGCCGGGGACACCGACGTTGAGTACGTATCTCAGGTGTATCGCAACCAAGGCGACGGCACCTTTCAGGTGCTCGCCGAGACTGACTTTACCACCGTGGCTGAGGGCACGGCCGTGGCCTGGGGCGACTATGACAACGACGATCGGTTGGACATTCTACTGGCTGGATGGGCCGGCGGGGTTGCTGTCACAGAGGTGTATCACAACGATGACTGCTCCGCCGACATGGCGCTCGTCAAAACCGCCATGCCACAAGTCGCCGCGCCTGGCGACGCCATCGCCTACACCCTCGCTTTCTCCAACAGCGGCACATTGACCGCCACCCAGGTCGTCATCACCGACACCCTCCCCCCATCCGTAGTGACGACTTTAGTCGTCAGCAGCGGCGCGGCGATCACCGATACCGGCGCCAGCCCGCCTTACGTCTGGCAAGTACAAGACCTAGCCCCTGGCGAGTCCGGCGTCATCACCATCACCGGTGTGCTCACCACGGGGTTGCCCTCCGGTTCCGTCATCACGAACACCGCGACCATCGCCGCCAGCGCGGACTGCGACCCCACGAACAACGCGAGCGAGGCGACGGTGACCGCCGTATTCAACGATCTGAGCATCACCAAGGTCGCCTCGCCCCGTAGTGGCGTAGGCCACAACGGGACTAGGCCAGAACCGGTCGTCGCGGGCACGTCCCTGTTCTACACCATCACCATCGCCAACGAGGGACTCTCGACCTTCGACAACATCATCCTCTCTGACACGCTCCACACCAGCACCACGCTCCAATACCTCGACCAAACGGACAACGTCACTGGCGAGTTCAGCGCGGGGACGCACTGGAACACCCACTGGTACGACCCCCGGCCCGGCGTCTATGGCGACGAGCGACTGGAGATACTGGATACCATCACTCCCACCGGCGTGTTCGTCTCGCGGCTGATCGACGCCCACAACGTCGTCGAATGGACAACGCTTTCGTGGGTCCCTCGGCGGCCCTATTGGAAACCACTGCCAAACGACGGCGGGGCGGAGGTCGCTTACGACCTGGGCAACGCCGACATGACGGCCAACCAGTTATTGCTGCACCTGGACGAGATCTCGGGCACGACGGTCTTTAGCGACACCTCCGGCCAGGGCAACGACGCCACTTGCCCTGCTATAATAAGCGAGACCTGCCCCACCGCTGGCGTGGTCGGGCGTTTCAACGGGGCGCTCAGTTTCGACGGGACATTGAGCCAGACCGCCGTCATCAGCGATGCCGCCGACCCGCTGCGCTACGCCATCGAGCTGTGGGTCTATCCGACGGTCGTCACCGACACCAGTTTTATCCTGCGCACCGACACGCCCACTGCTAGCGCAACCGCGGAGAACTATTCGTACTTCCTGGGCATTGAGAACGGGCGCTTCCGGCACGCGGTGAACAACGGCCAGTACAGCGTCGTCGGCACGACGGTGATCTCGCCGAACACCTGGTACCACGTCGTCGGCACGGCGGAAAGCCGCGGCGACATCAAGCTCTACGTCAATGGCGCGCGCAAGGCCCGGTTGAACCGGATCGGCGCGCTCTGGACGGACGGGGAGTGGTACCGGCTCGGCTCGACCTACGGCCCCACCGGCACGTCGAGCTATTTCTCTGGCCGGTTGGACGAGGTGGCGATCTACAGCCGCACGCTCTCCTCCGGCGAGGTCAATGACCACTACCTGCGCGGCGCGCTGCGGTTGAGCTTCCAGGTGCGCTCGTGCGACGCTTCTCTGTGTGCATTCACACCCTTTGGCAACGAGGTGTACTCCGAACAAAGCAACACGAGCCTGGGCCTGCCCTCCGTGACGCTGTCCGGTGTCCCGAACAACCGTTACTTCCAATACCGCGCCCTGCTGGAGACGGACGATCCCGATTACTCGCCGGAACTGGAGAGCGTGACTGTCGGCCCGATCCACCGGGAGGTGCTCGCCAGCCAGGGGAGTTGCGCCGCACTCGGCCCCAGCGTCTATACCTGCACCCTGGGGACGCTCGCTCCGGGCGGCGTCATCACCGTCGCCACCGAGGTGGACGTGAACCCCTCGGCGCTGGGCATCATCACGAACACGGCGACCATCTGGCCCGCCCCGCCCGACGCCGACCCGACGAACAACACCACCTTTGTCACCTCGACGGTCGTCTCGGAAGTGGGCATCAACATCGCCAAGTACGACGAATTGTACGGCGGCACCGACCCGGTGAACCCCGGCAGCCCGATGACCTACACGCTCGAAGTCCACAACGCCGGCCCCAGCACCGCCTGGGACGTCACGGTCACGGACACGCTGCCTATCGCAGTGATCAGCGTCTCTGCTCCCAGCAGTTGGGACTGCGGCGGCAGCGAGGGGTACGACGTCGTCTGCACCACCGATCGGCTGCTCCCTTACACCTGGCCGGGCATCCTCATCACCGGCAACGCGCCGCTGGTGACGGGCACGATCACAAACACCGGCTGGATCACGGCGGCGGCGAGCCACGTCTACACCACCTCGAACCTGAGCGACACCGAGACGACGCTCGTCACGCCGCTGGCCGATCTCGCCATCACCAAGAGCGGCAGCCCCGACCCGGTCGACCCCGGCGAGACGGTCACCTACACCATCGTCGTGACGAACAGCGGCCCCTCGCCCGCGACGGACGTGATGGTCGAGGATACCTTGTGGACGGACGGCCTGGTGAGCTACCCCATCGCCAACGCGGACGCTCCGCGACCGAGCGATTGGATCTGCGACGCTCCGGGCGCGGTCGTGGTCTGCACGCTGCTGACCGGCCTGGATCCAGAGACGTCCGCCAGTTTCCAGCTCACCGTGACCGCGCCGCTGAGCGGCCTGATCGCCAACGTTGCGGTCGTCGAGGCGGAGCAGGTCGACCCCGACCATGAAAACGACGAGGCCTACGAGTTCGTCGCCGTGCGGCCGGTCGCCGACATGCACATCGGCAAGGCGGATACGCCTGACCCGGTTTATGCCGCCGCGCCGCTCACCTACACGCTCACCGTCACGAACACCGGCTACGTGCCCGCGGGCGCCTTCACGGCCACGCAGGATTTCGTCTACGACCGCGCGATCCCGATCCGGGATGTGGGACGGGCCCAACGGTATCCCGCCAACCTGCACGTCGGCGGCGTGACGGGCGTCATCGAGAACCTGACGGTGGTGTTGCACGACCTGAGCCACGACTATCCTGCCGACCTGAGCATCCTGCTCGTCGGGCCGGACGGGCAGAACGTGATCCTGATGTCGAACGTGGGCGGCGGCGTGGACGCGGAGGACGTGACGCTCACCTTTAACGACGCGGGCGTCAGCATGCCGATCAACGACGCGCTCACTTCGACCGTCGTCTACCAGCCCACGAACTATGGCGTCAGCGCCGAGTTCCGGCCCCCGGCTCCCGAGGGCCCGTATGGCGGCAGCCTGGCCGCCTTCAACGGCGCCAGCCCCAACGGCCTCTGGCGCCTGTACGTGATGGATACCGTGCCCGCCATCGGCGGAGAGATCGCAGGCGGCTGGAGTCTCCACTTTACCAGCACGACGATGGACACGGTCACGCTGATCGACGATCTGCCTGCCGGACTGACGGGCGTGAGTGTAGCACCTCCTTACGACTGGTACTGCTGGGGCGGACCCGACACGCAGACTTGCCGGATGGACGTCTTTGGGGTGAACGAGCCGGCCGTCTTTACCATCACGGCTACCTCTCCCATCACCGGCGGCGTGATCACAAACACCGCCACGATCACGTCGACCACGGCGGACCTGTGGCCCGAGTCGAACGTGGACACGATCACCACCACGGTCATCGCGGTGGCAGAGCTGGGGATCGTCAAGCAGGTAATGCCCGCCGACGTGGTAGAGCCGTCCGATCCGCTCACCTACACGCTGACGATCAGCAACGCCGGACCCAGCCCGGTGCCGGCGGCGGTGGTGACGGACGTCCTGCCCGCTGGCTTGACCAGCGTCAGCGCGCCCGGCTGCGACTTTTCCGCCCTGCCGCTCGTGACCTGCACGCTGAGCCTGGCACCCGGCGTCACCGAGATCGTCATCACCGCGAATGCGCCGATCACGTCCGGCGTGATCACAAACACCGCCGGGATCACCTCGACGGTGTCCGATCCAGATGCACTCAACAACAGCGCGTCCGTGACGGTCACGGTGATGCGACAGCCCATCGCGGGCCTGGCGGCGATCAACGACAGCCCGACGATAGTAGGCCGCCCGACCTTCTTCACGGCCACCGTCACGGCGGGCAGCGACATTGTGTACGAGTGGGACTTTGGCGACGGCTCCACGGGCACGGGCGACTCGGTCAGCCACGTCTACGGGACGACAGGCGACTACACCGCCGTCGTCACCGCCTCGAACAGCGTCAACCGCATGACGGCGACGACGCAGGTCTCAGTCGTGCCACAGCCCGTCTACCTGCCGCTGGTGATGCGCAACTTTGCCATCGCGCCAGACCTGGTGGTGGATAGCATCGTCGCCTCCGGTGGCGCGGTGACCGTCACCATCAGGAACCAGGGAGATGCGCCCGTCACCAGCGAGTTTGTGAATGAGTTCTGGGTGGATGTCTACATCGATCCCGACACCGTCCCCACGCGAGTCAACCAGACGTGGGAGCTGGTCGGCGACCAGGGCCTCGTCTGGGGCGTCACCCAGGATGCGCTGCCCTTCGAACCGGGCGAGGCGCTCACCCTGACAATGAGTGATGCCTACTACCGGCCAGGCAGGAGCCAGATTACAGGGACCATACCGATCACGGCGCCAATCTGGGCGCAGGTGGACTCGGCCCACGCCGAAACGGACTATGGCGCGGTGCTGGAGAATCACGAGATCACCGGAGGAGCGTATAACAACATCAGCGAGCCGGTGTATTCGAGCGCGAGGCGTGAGAGCGGCTTACCTCAAAAACGGTCAAAGCTCAAGCCCAAGAAATAGCGGCGGGCAGTGGTGACACGTTGACTGCCTTGGCGGAACGCTGGAACCACAAAGCTGTTCTTATCCGAGTTCGTCAAGGAATTTGTCCCGCGCGCCTATCGGGAGCGGGCCACGCGAAGCGTGCGCGGCGTTGAGCGCATCTTTGGAATAGCGCGCCAGATGCTGGCACGCTGGATCATAAAGCCGCTGCTTTGCCTGACCTGGCCGACACTTTGGAAACGGCGAAAGCGGATGATGTGTTGGAACTGAGTGTGGTGTCCTAATCGCTAATGGATAAAATTAGTACCGGTCCCAATAGATGCGAGGAGAACGGGGAGGCGGCATCACATAAGGGCCACCTCCATCGCGAGGAGCGACAAGCCGGACGATCGCCAGCCCAAAGACAAAACCCCCGATGTGCGCCCACCAGGCCACGCCGCCGCTTTGAAAGACGTCGGCGGCCCCCAGGGCTAGAACGCCGTTGAACAACTGGGAGAGGAACCAGAAACCCAGGTAAACCAGGGCCGGAAGTTCGACGAGGCGTATGAAGTAGAACACAGGGATGAGCGTGACGACGCGAGCGGAGGGGTAGAGCACCAAGTAGGCCCCCAGGACGCCCGCGATGGCCCCGCTGGCACCCACTGTCGGGATGGACGAGCGGGAGTAGGCGAGCAGGTGGGCGCCGCCGGCTATCAGGCCGCTGCACAGATAAAACAGCAAGTAACGCAGACGCCCCAGGCGATCCTCGACGTTGTCGCCAAAGATGTAAAGGGCGAGCATGTTGGAGATCAGGTGCAACCACCCCCCATGCAGGAACATTGAGGTGAACAGAGGGAGCCAACCGCTCAGGCCGCCAACCTGCCAGAAATTGGTCGGCACCAGCCCGGCTGTCATGATGAATCGCTCCAGTTGCCCTGGGCCGAGGAGGCTCTCGAACAGGAATACCAGCACGTTGAGGCCAATGAGCGTGATGTTGACGACGGGAAAGCGGCGAGCGGGTATGTTATCTCGTAATGGGATCATCTTTTACTCCCTTGTTTTACGTTTCACGGGCTAGCAATTCGAGCTGCCGTCCATCATCGGATACCACTCGCCAGACCGGCGCCCAGGCCAGACCGCAGAACTCGACCGTCACGTCGGCGCGGCGCGGGGTGAGCGCTACATCCTCGATCTCGTCCAATTTTTCGGCCCAGTGGTCGTTGATCTCTTCGACCCGATCCTCCCATTGCGCCTTTAGATTTTCCAACTGCCGCTCAAAATCCTCGATGGCGTCCAGCGATTCCTCGACGTCGGCCTTGGCCTGCTGGGTCATCCTGCGCTTGCGGCTTGAGCGAGAGAGCATGGTCAACGAGCGCCGTCCAGATAGCAGGTTGAGCGCCGACTCGCCCATCGTCAGCCACTCTTCCCGCTTGCGGGCCTCCAGTTCATCCTGATCGCCGTCCAGTTCCCGCTCCTCGCGGCGCAGTCTTTGCTGCACGCGAGCCATCTCCTTCTCCATACGCGCGCGGGCCTTGCTCAGATCGGCGTCTCGCTCGCGGCGGGCCTCTTTCTCGCAGCGCACGCGAAAGTCGCGTCGGCTTTCTCCCGGTTTGCCATACAGATCAAATACCGGGCTATGCCAGATCGTGACGGAGGTGTTGTAATAGAGATAATCGGCAAAATCCTTTTCCAGCCGCTTCAGTTCGCGCGAGCGGGCCAGCGTCGACGCACCGCGCAATGGCGCATAAGCCCCCTCTCCCAGCGGCCTTGGCGAAAGGTCAGCCGTATCCATCGCAATCCGCTCCACATCCGGCGCGTCCCAATCGATCGAAATGTAACCCTCGTCGAGCGCCATCAATCGCGCCACGGTCTTGACAGTATCCACGTCCCGCTTCCGATCCAGGATTCGCACCTCGCCCAGCGCCAGCAGGCGGGGACGATAGACCAGCCGCCGCTCCTGTACCAACACCGATCGCCCGGTCTGCTCTTCATATCCCCGCAGTGCCCACTCGAAGGCGACGGTCGGAGGGAGAAAAACCTGCGGCACATCGGGGGGGAGCGTGGGCGGACTGGACGTCAGGTCAGAGAATGCGGAGTCAGGCGGATGTTGTTCCCTCACGATCCGCAGGGGCGCCGCCGCCGACTCGACCGGTTGGGTTGGCTCGCCCAGTCTCTCCGCCGAGGGACGAGGACGGTGTCCCGTAGAGGCCACCGTCACTGCGGGAGCGCCAGCCACCAGCTCGCGCACCTGCTTGCGGGTCAGCGGCCCGCGCAGATAGGACATGGCCCAGCGGGTGTGGAAAAAGACCGGGTCGCCTTCGTGGATGTCGTGGAACAGAAAAGTGCGCGGCTTGAGCGCGCCCAACGCCCGGTCGAGCGTGCGCCGGTCCGTCGTCGCGCCGGCCTCCGAGATCGCGCTCTCCAGCCCCTCCAGCACGCGCTCCTTGTCTCGCTCGGTCCGCAGCGAGCCGATGGCCCACGTACCGGCGTTCGTCAGCCCCTTGTAGTCGAGGTCGGCCGGGTTCTGCGTCGCCAGCACGACGCCCAGACCAGCGGAGCGGCCCTGCTTGATCAGGGCCATGAGCGGCATCTTGGTGGGCGGGTTGGATGGGTAAGGGGGGAAGTAGCCGAACACCTCGTCAAAGTAGATCAACGCCCTCAAGTCGGTGGTGCCCGATTGCGCGCGCAGCCAGTCACGGGCGGCTTCGAGAAAGAGGGTGATGAAGAAAAGCCGCTGCGCGTCGTTGAGGTGCGCCAGGTAAAAGAGGCTGGCCTGGGGTCTTTTGTCGGCGGCGTAGAGCAAGGTCTTTATGTCCAGCGGCGCTCCCTCCTGCCAGGTCTCAAAGCCGGGAGCGGCGATGAGGTTGTTGAGCGACCGGGCCAGCGCGAAGCGGTCCTTCTCCGGGAAAAAGGTCTCCAGCTCAAAGACGCCTACCTGCTGGAAGGGAGGCTTTTGCAACGAGCGGATCAGCGTGGGCAGGTCGAGCCGCTCCCCGGCGCGCCAGACGTGCTCGACGATGCGCGCCAGCAGGATGTGCTCGGGACTCTGGAGCGGGTCGGCCTCGACGCCCACCAGCCCCAGCAGCGCCGAAACGAGTCCCCCGATGCGCTCGCGCAGCGCTTCCTCGTGCTCATCCCAGTCGAGATCGGGCGTGTCGAAGAAATGCAGCACGTCCACCGGCTGCCCGGCCTCCGAGCCAGGGGTAAAGACTGTGAGTTGCACTTTCTCGCGCAGCCGCGCGATGCGCTCGCCGGTGACGTCCCACTTGGCCAGCCCCTCCCGCCACTTGCGCGCCTCCTGGGCTGCATACTCTTCGACGCTCACGCCGCGCCGCCGCGCTCCCTCCACGTCGACCCAGGGCGCGAAATCCTTCGGGCGCAACTCGGGGAAGGTGAACAGCAGGTTGGCGATGTCCCCCTTGGGATCGAGGATGAGAGTCGGGATGGACTGAAGCAGCGCCTCTTCCAGCAAGACGATGCCCAGCCCGGTCTTGCCGGAGCCGGTCATGCCGAGGATGACACCGTGAGTGGTGAGGTGGCGGGCGTCGTACAGGATGGGTTGGTCGGTGACCGCCCCTTTCTTCAGGTCGTACTCGCGGCCCAGGTAGAATTTACCACGCTCATTGTTTGTGCTCATCGCCGCCTCCTGTTTGGTATTGTGTACATTGTACACGGAGAGGGAGAAGTTGCAAGTTGGCAGGTGGGCAAATCGGCGCTATGAAGTTTTGACTTTTGAGCAAGGTTGGGTTATACTGCTGAGAGTACCCAATACAAAGCGAAGGGTATCTTCTCAATAAACCGGGGGCTTGTTCGTAGTAGGCGCTTCAGCGCCCCTAAAAGCGCACTGAAGTGCGCACTACGAACAGATTCACCCCAAGTTAGGGGTTTCCAGAAAAATAAACCTCCCAAAATCACACAGGGAGAGGCTCAATACGGACAAACCACTTCTCCAAACCCAATAACCGGTCAAAGCGTTCTTCCAACTCCTTCATGGCTTTTTTGGTC
>DAOTUB010000329.1:0-12506 GCA_034437455.1 Anaerolineae bacterium
GGACAAACCGGGATTCAAGCTGCCGCCGGGTTATACGCAGACGGCTTTGCCCAAGGGGGTGTCGGACGCGCTCAAGGCGGGCGAGGGGCGGGCGGTGTTTGCCGCTTCGCGCGGCACGCAGCGTTCCTGTGTGCGGCCCGACGGCACGCTGAGCATCTATACCCATCACTTGCTCGAGGCGCTGCGGGGTGCCGACAATCGGCCCGGCGAGCAAGTCGTGCGCGTCTCGAATCTGATGAGCCATCTGGGCCAGGCCGTGCCCGCCAGCGCCCGCCAGTTGTGCCAGGCCGAGCAGACGCCCTTTTTCGACACGGCCACCGAGGATTTCGCCGTGGCATTGTTGCGCGGTGGCAAGGGGCTGCCTACCCGCTCGGTTACCAGTACGGATCGTCGAGAGCCGATCGCCACCATCTCCAACGGCCGGGGTGAAGCGCCGACCGACTCCACGTCTCAAGCCAAACTGCATGGCGATGGCGCCATTGCCAAGGGACCGAGGGCGGTGTCCACCGGCGCCGGGGATGTGGCGGTGGGTGGGAATGTAGGGAGCGACGTGGTCGAGACAAAGAAAGAGAGCTACGTGGTCAAGGAAGGGAGTGCCGATGGTCGAGCGGAACCGGTGCTCAAAATAGAGCAGGGGAAGAAGGGCAAGGAAACGGGATTCTCTCAGGAATTTCGAGAGGAAATGGAAAAAGGAAGTCGCAGTCTAATTGTAATGGATAGTAAAGGAAGAGTGGGAAATATACAGGATAAAGAAGTTAATCGAGCTAAACGTGTGAAAAAGTTTGTTTCTGCCATGCGAAAACAGGCGTCAAAATGGAAATGGGTCGTCAACACCATTCTCCGCGACGGAGCGGTGATTGTCGATGCGGGTGTGAAAGCGTCAAAATGGGAACGGGTCGTCAACACCGGCTTTGCGCCTAAAGCTGATGCCGCTGCACCACTTGAACCAACCACGCCGCTGACATATGATCAGCCATATTACTTCTGGCTAGAAGTCGGTCCCCTAATTGAAGGATCCATTGAGGAAACACCTACCCCACTACCAACAGAACACCTTCCGCCAGAAGCACAGCTTCAAGTTGTCCTCTTTCCCTTTCAAGACGAAATCGAGATCACACCCGATGCTGACGTGGGTGAACTCCAACTACAACCCGACGGTTCCGTTTTGGTCACCTGCCAGGCGACACAACCCCGGAGCATCTCGCCGGAGTCTGACCTTTTGAAGAGACGTCTCTTCTTTCCCGTGCGCACACCGGATCGGGAGGGTACCTTTCACCTACGCTGTAACATTTACTACGAGCAAGTCCTGGTTCAATCGCGCCTGATCCACGCTCGCGTCATGCGTGAACCCCAGCCGGTTGAACAAGCGCTTCGTTCGGTGCTGGACTATAATCTCACACGGACGCTTGATCCTGTTTATATAAATCGGCTCTCCCCTCACCGGCTGAGCATTATGCTCAATCAAAGCAGTGACGGCACACACGACTTTCGCTTCTTTGGCGCACAGGACGGCCAAAACTTTAAACACGATGTTTCACTCGATCCGCCCTTGTTACAGGACCTAATTCACAAGGCGCGTGGTGCGCTCTCCAAGGCAGCATGGGGAGACGAGGGGACCTGGAAAAACCAAAATTACAGGTACGATAGCGACCTTGACCTGGAAAAGCTAAAATCCGATTTGATCAACCTAGCCATAAAAGGGTATCGATTCTATGCTACGGTGACGCCAAAAGTGGTAGGAGGGGCGCAACCTCAGGTCAAGGAATTGACGGATTTGATGATTAGGCCGGGCGCTGTTCAAATTGCCCTGAGAGAATCTGCGCGACTTGTTCTCCCGGTAGCTTTATTCTACGACTATCCCCTCAATACAAATGCCCAGAACATCACCTTATGTCCATCATTTCTATCCGCCCTGAAAGAGAACCGTCCTCTTGAAGAGCACGAGTGTTTCCAAGGACAATGCCCAAGCAGAGGCGACAAAACCGTTGTCTGTCCAAGTGGATTTTGGGGGTACCGTCACAGTATTGGCATGCCGCTTTCCATCAGCAGTGGTTCGAGCGCGTCGCTCGAAATTCACTGCAAGGAAGCACCCGAGATGGCGGTCTGTGTCTCCACAGATCCGGCATTCAAATTGCGCCCAATCCACGAGCAAACGCTCAAGTCGATCCGGCTGGGTCTGGGTTGGCACTATGCAGATACCCGCGACAATACTTTCAAGCTTTTAAAGCAGGGATCCCATCTGGTCTACTTTTACTGCCACGGTGGGGTTGCGGAGGGTGTACCCTATATTCAGGTGGGTTCGACGAGCGAGACCGGTATCACACCCGACAACTTGCTGCTGGAAGAAATCTATTGGGACGAGCCAAGGCCATTTGTCTTTATCAATGGCTGTCACACAACAGCATTAGAACCGGAAGTAGCGCTCGAGTTTGTCAGCGCCTTTGTGAACACGGCCAACGCTTCCGGCGTGATGGGGACAGAGATCACGGTCTTTGAACCATTGGCGAAAGATTTCGCCGAGGAGTGCATGCGCCGTTTCCTGGCCGGCACGACGATTGGCGAAGCGGTGCGGGGAGCACGGTTGGCGCTGTTGCAGAAGGGCAACCCGCTGGGATTGGTTTATATTCCCTTTGTAATATCGAGCCTGCGATTGGTCGAGCAGAAAGCTTAGACGAGCGCATATCTGCCATGCTTTTCTTTCGTTATGATGGATCCTCACCCATTATGCTATGGCCACCAGCGGCCTACGTCCTGAATAGCCCGAATAATTTGAGAGATAGCCTTCCTCCCACCTAATGTCAAAATCGCGGGCGACAGACCTGCCAAATTCCAGAGCAAACTAGGCCGAGGGCAATGTGAAAAAATCGGTAGAGCCTCTTGCCACAAGGCATAAGCCGCCGCGCAGTCTTGCTCAAACCCTCGAGCCCAATGAGACGTCACCTCAGTTAGAATCATGTAACGCATCTCGTCGTCAAAATCAATCTGACTAGCTCCCATCAGAGCTTCATAGTAGCAACCAGCCTGAACTAACTCGGGAATCAATTCGCTTAGAGCATCACTCCGCGAGAATCCCCCGTCCATCGTGGAAGCATTGGCCACTGCCTCGACACATATTCGCGTTCGCTCATCAGCAGGAAGATATGCCGACAACCTTATCAGAGCCAGATGTCTGCGCTCTACCCATTCAATCTGCCGAGCAGTAGCCATCGCCTCAGCCCAGACCTTGGGTTGCTGGTCAGTGGGTAGATGGGGAGCTAAATCGGTCAGCACCTGGCAACGTTCTTCTGCTCTTTCGATTTCTCCAGCGATGTCCCATATCTCAGCCCAGATTTCGGGTTTCTGAGCCGTCGGGAGATGTGCGGCCAGACCGATGAGTGCCTGACAGCGAGTAGACCTGTTTTCGATTGACCTGGCGCAGGCCAGCGCCTGCGATAGCATTTGTGGCAAGAAATGGGGAGCCAGTTCAGCCAGTGTCTCGCCCCGAACCCTGGCGTTCTCAAATCCTTTTACAACGGACATCGTCTGCACAAGCAGCTCGTCGGGTAAATAGGGAGCCAACACCGCCACCGAATCACTTTGATCTGATTCAGATTCGATTGCTAATGCGCTAGTCAGAGCCTCTTGCCACGCTGGAAATTGTATGTCAGTAGACAAGTGAGGCACTAACCGAGAGAATGCCTCCACCCGGAGTTTAGCATCTTTAATGCTGCGTATAGTAGCCAACGCTTCACGAGAGCGTCCCGCTTTAGCCTTTTGAACAGCCAGGCCACTCAATGCCTTGTTTCTGTAATTGTTACTCTCGACTTTACGAGCAATTGTCAGGACCTGATCATAATGGCCGGCCTCGATCAGTTTCTCAATCACATTGTCCCTAATCCAATCACTGTCTTGCACTTTCTGGGCAGCGGCGAAAGCGTCTTCCCATACCTGGATCTGTTGATCAAGTGGCAGATGATTCGCCAAGCTGGCTAACACTCGACTACGACACCAATCCCAATCTATTTCATAGCCAATCACGAGCGCCTCGGCCACGAGGTTTTCCGAGAGATACGGTGCTATGCCAATCAGCGCTTCGCTCTGCTGCCATATCCCCCCAATCGTTCTGATCAAGTTCAAAGCCTCTTTACCGCGATCAGCCTCGGCCAATGTTTGTACAAAACGCACCAACACCTTGTCACGCGTTTCACCGTCCCCTATTTCTCGAGCTGCAATCAGCAACTCTGTTAATCGGTCTGTCGGCCATTGGACAGCTAATTGAGCCAGTGTTTTACCTCGCCACCTCACTTCTCCGATTTCCTGAGCGGCAGCCAAGGCTTGCTCATAGCGGCCCGCCTCTGCGACTTTGGGAGCCACGACCGCAAGAGCCTGGCTCCGGCAACTTGGATTTCCAAGGGCAGAGCGAGCTCCTTCCAAAGCTTCCTCATAGCAACCGATATCCGCCATTTTCCCCACCAGATTCAACAAAGTATGACCGCGTGCGCCCTCGTCTGTCAAATCTTGGGCCAGGCTCAAGACCTTGGGGACAGCGCTGGCCGGCATAGAAGGAGTACATTCTATGAGGGTCCAACGACGCGCTTCCTCGTCTTCAATCTGTCCAATGGTAGAGAGCGCCTCATTCCAAATCTGGGATTGCTGCTCTGGCAACACCTGAGAGGAGACTTGAATCAACACTTTGACGCGGATAAACGCATTCTCTATCTCTCGGGCAGCGGTCAATGCTTCTTCCAAAACTCGGGAGCGCTGATCATCCGGCAAACAAGAGGCAAGATCTGTCAAAGCCATACTGCGGTCGTAAAGATCTTTGATATCGTGAGCAGCCCGCTGCGCTTCTTCCATCACAGTCGTCGGCAGGCCAAAGGATGAGTTGACCAATAACGCATGAAAGCGCTTGTGGCTGTCTTTTATGTCTCGTGCAACGTGAAGGGCCTCGGCCCAGAGTTCAGGTTGTCGCTCAGATGAAATCCATGGTGCCAATGCGATCAAGCCTCTGCATTTGGCACCCCTGTCCTGAAAGTTTCGCACAGCCTGCAAAGCTTTCCGACGTGACTGGGGCGTCAAGAGGCGGGCTAAAACGGTTAGCGTCCAACTATATTCTATTTCATTGCCATTGACCAAAGAATCCGACAATATTTCGACCAATATATCGTCGGACAAATCCATAGTATGAGCAAGGTCAAACAGCAACAAGTTACGCTCCTCAAGAGACCGCACCCGCTTGATTGCAGACAAGGCCTCGGTCAATGAGTCCCTTGGAGCTTGACTTGTCAATTCGGCAAGTATTACAAAGAGATCCGCATCGTCTTGCAGAGTTTGTGTGGCGGAAAATGCATCCTTGACGGCATCGGCCGATAAATGCGGGATCATATCCAACAAGACCCATCTGCGACTGTGCTCAATGTCAACCTTGTGAAATGCTTCAAACGCTTCGCACCAAACCTCAGATTGGAGTGAGTTTGTCAGATGCGCGGCGACTTGGCTCAGAGCCAGGCCGCGATAGTCCGAGCCCCTGACCCCTCGGGCCGCCTGTAATGCTTCGTTCAATAATGCCTGTCGTTCTTTCTCAAAAGCAGGAAGCAACGCCAATTCGCCCAAGGCCTCTGCACGCAGCTCTGGGCGAGGCATCTGTTGGGCGTAAGCAAGTGCCTGATCTGGCCTCACCTGGCCCGCGTGTACGAGAGCAACCAGCAGTTGTGCGTGAATGTTCTGAGCCAAGCTCTTGATGCTGCTCAAGATAAGAGCATATCGACATTGCAAGGCAATCGTGGTACCGTCGTCCCCTCGTTCGGCTAGTCGCCAGGCCCGTGCAACATCGGCCAAAAAACCCCCAGTATCCCCAATCCTCTCCTTGGTCGCGTACCAGGCATTCTCACAGTGATCACTCTGGCGGACGCGCCGTCTTTTCAACAACCGGTCTACCACGCCTCCCACGTCCTGCCGAGCGTATGGGACCTCTGCTAAATTCACGCATTCCAGTTTCAGAAGATGATGCAACTCGTCAGCCCGGCCTGCATATTCCAAGTGAGCTGCGAGGTGCCGCAAGCCATATTCGTCTAGATGTCCAACCGGATTATTCCTCAATCTCATCTTTCAAGAACCCCGGAATCTTGCGCAGCGCCGTCATAGCAATTTTGTCGTGATACTGAACCAGCCCCACCTCTTTCTTCAAAAAGTCCTGAAAGCTGGCGTGATAGATGCGGTACAGTGCCTCGCCCTCCTTCGGCTCATCTACATTAAAAAACTCCCGCCACTCGTCAATCACGCGCTTGATCCGTGTTGGTCTGAGTTTTGTCCACTCTTGTACCTGCGCGATGGTCACCGGCTCCCGCACCGTCGCCAGAATACAAACCACCGGCTCCTGATACTTGTCAAACTGTTCCTTATCCTCCGCCCTCATCGCGCGCCAATGACGCTTGTAGTAATCCTCTAGGCCCTGAGGTAGGTTGTGGATATTATCGACGTTCTCGGCGGTCAACTTGCCGTCGCGGATGTCGCGCATCACAAAGACCAGATACATAAAGTTACCTTCGCTTTTCTCAGTGATCACTTGCACAAACTCGTCCTCTTCTACTCCCCATCCCTCGATTCGGGGGGCCATCTTGGTGCGGTGTTCTTCCACGTAATTTTGAATGTACCGACGAACATCTTTGAGATTATGCGGATCATCATCACGCATATAGATGTCCTTGCGATGATCGACGAACAAGCGAAAGTCAGCCACCTCGCGCGTGGTTACTATGAAGAAAATGCCATCTGGCAGTGCCTGTGGAAGATACAGAATGTTTGCGCCAGGGGTAAAGCCGATGTCTTCTGCCTCGTCCACTGCATCCACCAAGATGACCGTCGGTCGGTCTTCCTCTTTTTCAGCCACCTCTGCCAGCAATTGGGACAGGAAGCCGCTGTCCTTCTCTGCATCGAGTGGAAGTGTGAGGTATGCCAGTTCATACCGCACAATCAACTGGGCGCAGACATTGGCCAGAAAGTCACGCGCATCCCGAATATTCTGAGCCGAGATGTTAAAGTGGTGGACATACCCCGCCTGCTTGATCATCTGGGCGATCAAGGCTGTCTTGCCGATGCCTGGTTCACCTTGGATAACGATATACCCAGAAGGAAAATCTGGGTCCTCCACCATATCATCAATCGCTTCAAAGATGTAATCGCGGCCGACGAACCGCTTGGTCCGCTCACTGACCAGAGTCTGAAACTCTCGCAGGCGAATGTGCCTGGAAATGGGCACCGATGCCTCGGCAATGGCTGTAAAGAACATGTCGCCGGTAAAGATCGCGCCGCCCGTCATATCTCCTCCAACAGCAGCACTGCGTTTACCCTTAGCAGTGACACGCTGGGCAGCTTGTAGCACCTGGTTCAGTTCCGCCTGCAGAGCCTCTACAGCTTCGGCTGTGCGCTCAGTCGCCTCACCGATGGTGTCCAGAGCGCGGCTGTCAAAAAGTGGCTGAAACTCGGGCCGTTTGCGTAGTTCAGCCTCCAAAAAATTGAGCAAGTCATCAGCAACTGGCCCTAGGTCCGTCACTCGCTTTTCACGCACTTCTTTTTCGTGCCCCAACTGGTCAGCCCAGACCTCAGCTAAATCCTCTGGCCGAGCCGTGTCGTCCCGCTGCAAACACAGCGCCAGGGTTGGCGCTGCTCTGTGCGCCAAAAAGTGCTCATCGAAAAGCGAATTTGCCCAGTCGGGATACTTTTTCGCAAAGTCAGTGTAGGCTCGTGCTAAGGCAATTTGAAAGGCCAGCCGTTGAGGATCGAGCCTCAGCCAGCCTTTTATCTTCTCGCCTAGGGTGGTCTCCTCCAAGAGATAGCCAAATACCGCTTCCGTTATAGCTGATAACACAGCTTCTGCCGGCATTTTTGACTCCTTTTTCTGAATGCTGGATCATGAAACGATTTTTCTTTTAGACACTGCAGTCGCTTTGCGCCTCAACTGCTCAGCCTCTACGGGTCCTTTTGGGACTCTCAGATGACGTGCTGTCGCTTACCCACGCTCTACATCTCCTGTAATGATGGTGCCGCCGCTCATATCGCCACCGACAGCCACGCTACGATCCCCAATTGACTGAGCCACGCGGCTGATCGTCGCGGTTGCTTCGTGATGCACCGTCTCCCAACCACCGACAGGCAACCCTTTGCCACCTCGCAGTAGCGCTACCGGAAAGTCCTCAGTGGCCGTGTCGAAAAATGGCGTCTGCTCAGCCTGTCTCATCTTGAGGGCGCTCTCTGGCACGGTCTGGCCTAGGTGATTCATCAAGTTGGAGACCCGCACCACCGTGTCACCTGGACGATTTCCCGCCCCCTGCAGCGCCTCGACCAGGTGGTAGGTATAGATGCTCATCGCTCCATCAGTCCGTATCCAGGAACGCTGCTCACCCCTCGACGATGTAAAGACCGCCCGCCCTTCACCTTGTTTCAACTCATTCACCACATCCTTGGGTAAAGCCACCTTTGCAAAGCCAGGGGGAAGCTTTATCACCGACGGCTCCTTGGCGGTCGCCATCCCCTCGGCGTGGCAACTGTCCACAAAGACCAGCAAACGCCGAGCTGGGATCTCGCGCAGCGCTTCCGTGAACGCCTGAGCCGAGAGCGCCGAGCTAGGAACGTCAAGGGGGGCGACATCGTGCGGAAGTAAATAATATCGCCCCGCGCTCTGGTCTAACCAACCGTGACCTGAATAGTACACTATTACCGTGGCTTTGGGATCGGCATCTACTTTTGCCTTGAGCCAGACCAAGCCATCCAGAATGGCACTACGCGTGGCACCCTCATCGTATAAAAGACGAATGTGGTCATCATTGTCGGGATAAGCACACAGATTGACGTCGGTCAGGATAGCCTGCAACGCCTGTGCATCCTTGACCGTGACAGGCAAAGACCATATCGGATAAGCCGACTCACCGATACCGATGAGCAGCGCGTACCCATGAACAAATTCATCATTCATCATTTACTCCTGCGGCATAAAGCAAGAAATGAGCAAACATTATGGCCACCAGCGGCCTACGTCCTGAATGGCGCGGAAGGTCTCGGTCACGGCATCCAGACTGCCCAACCTAGCTATAACCGGCACCAAGACCTGCAAGTCCGCATATATGTTGTCGCGAGTGCAAACGACTAGCTCGTGTAGTAGCTCGACCCATAGAGTATAAAGATCAGCGGTTGACAAAGCTGCGAGATAAGGGATCAGTCTTGCAAATGATCTTGCGCGCATCTCCATATCACCGGGCTGACGCGCTGCCGTCAGCGCCTCTTTGAGAACCTGCTTCTGGCGTGACCCTGACAAATCAGACAACAGTTCTGTAAGCGCCTCCGCTCGCCGCCAAGGTATCACGATTGCTCTTGCCGCTATCAGTGCTTCCTCAAAGGTCTCAAGTTGCTGCGTCCCCGACATTTTCCGAGCTAATCCTGTGAATACCCGAGCTCGCTCATACTTATCACCAATCTCTCGCGCTACCAATAACGCGTCCTTCAATAAAGATGTCGATAGATGGGGGGCTATTCCCACAAGTGCGTCCACTTTGGCACCTCTCATCCTAATCGTTTGGGCTGTCCTCAATGCATCCACCGGGTGGCCTAACACTGCCAACCAGAGCGACGACTCGGCCAAAAATTGCGCTTTCTGATTTGTCTGATTGATTGTTTGTGTTAGAGCCAAGGACTCGCGTAAGACCTGTTCTTGCCGTTCACTACACAAGTATGGAACTATACTTAAAAGCGCACCTGCTCGGCTACTCTTGTTGCTTATCTCACGCGCCAATGTTAACACTTCCTCCAATAGCAGTTCAGGGAGATGTGGGACCAACTCTTTAAGTGCTTTTGATCGATCGATGTCTGACTTGATCATCCGGACCGTATCGAGTGCCTCACAGAGAATTCGTCTACGGCCCGGATTGGAAAGACAGAGAGCTAACTTGGTCACTGCCTTAACCCGCCAAAATAGGTCTTTGATTGTTCGGGCGATATCTAATGCATCATCCAGCAAAGTTTCCGACAGATAGGGAGCCAACCCCACCAAAGCCTCCCCACGAAGGTTTCCGTTTATGATACCTCGTTCAGGTATATCTCGTGCTGCCTTGAGGGCTTTCACCAAAGATGGCTCGGGTAGATAGGAAGCGAGTCCAGCTAGTGCGTACGCCAGCCGCCCACTCGGACTAAATGTATACGCGACCGTTATCGCCTGATCTAGAAGCGAATTTGGCAAGTTTGGGGCGAGCCCCTGTAGTGCCTCTACCCGATCTGACTCCCACTCGATCCTCTGTATCTCGGTCAACATCTCATCAAGTAGTGATTCCGAAAGATATGGGGAAAGCTCTACAAGTATTTTCATCCGGTCGCGCGCATCTCCAATTCCCCATGCGAGCGTCAACGTCTCCCTGATAGCCTGCTCTCGTTTCTGCTGAGACAGGTAGGGTATCATGCCTGCTGACGCCGCCGCCTGAGTTGTGACATCTCCAATCCCTAACGCCTCCTCCAGTGCTTGCTCCAACGCTTGTTTTTGTTCTGACTTGGGTAAATGAGGAGCTAATCCGCATAAGACATCTACGCGACTAGCTGCGTCTTCGATCTCGTGTAATGCTCTCAGCGCTTTCTCAATTAATGGCATTGGAAGAAAGGGTGCTATCCTCACAAGCGCGCTTGCTCGAATTTTGCCCAACTCGATTTCCTGGATCATAGTCAGGGCTTGCTTGGAATCGCCTAATTCCGCTAAATGGATCGCCAACTGCGTTATGGCTTCTGCCGTTTGACGTCCCTCTGGCAGTTCAGGCACCATACCTAATGCTTCCTGTAAAAGTGTCTCCGATAGGTACGGTGCTAGTCCTTCAAGCGCCTTTGCTTGAGGGCTTATACCCATACGGCTTTCCTTAGGCAACTGACGCACTGCGTTCATTACCTCTTTTAGAAGTGATTTGGGCAAGTAGTGGCCTAGCCTCGCAAGTGCTTCAGCTCGAGGGCTTTTCCCGGAATCAATTCGCTCGGGTAATGCGACCGCCAGAGACAGAGCCTCCCGTTGAACATCTTCCCGTTCTTGCTTTGGTAGATGGATGGCTACCTTAGCTAAGGTCGCTGCTCGATCACTGCTCAGTCGGATCTCTCTTGGAATCACTGGTGACTTGTGTAAAGATTCGTGGCCCGTCCAAGGCTGTCGGGCTGCCGAGAGCGTTTCTCCTATGGCCTGATCTCGTATCGGCGCCGGCAAGTATGGAATCAAGCCCAACAATGCCCACGCCCGATCGCGTGCTGAACCGATTGTTCGTACCGCAGCTAAAGCTTTCTCTAACAGTCCTGCCGGTAAATGGGGTGCAAGTCTTGTAAGCTCCCATCTTCGCCAATCCTCATACTTGGATGCACAAGCTTCCTCTAGCGCTTGTTGTAAAGCCTTTTCTTGCTCCAGTTCTGGCAAGTAAGGTGCTATCTTTATCAACGCCTCCACCCGAGGGTTTCTGCCCAAGCCGTCTCTGTCAGGCAACACCCTTATTTCTTCCATAAGCTCTTGTGGAATTTGCTTATGCTTCGCTAGGTCTAGGTGAGGAAGCAATTCTATCAGGGCCTCTAGATGTGGGTTTCTGCCCAGGTCATCCTGCCTCGGTAATTCCTGTGCCTCAGCCACCACCTTCTCCAGTAGAGGTTTTGGCAGATGGGGGGCTAGCCGCCCTAATACTTCTGCTCGAACGCTGCTAAGGCGAATGGTGCGTGTCGCTACTAGTGTCTGTTCTAATAAGGGGAGGGGCAGATAAGGAGCAAGCTGAGCCAGTGCTTCTGCTCGCACTTCCTGCCCCGGCACTTGCCGGGCGTAAGCTAATCCTTGAGATGGCGTCCAGAGACATCTCTCTACCAATGCCGCCAGCAAAGCAGGCGGGATATTATGAGCCAGGCTGTTGAGAGATGTAAAGATAAGGACGTATCTGCACTGCTTACCAATAGCAAGTAGAGATTGTCGCGTGACAAATTCGCCCTCAGCCAAGCGCCAGGCACGATTCACATCGGACAGATATCCCTCCGTATCGCCGATGGACTCTTTGATTTCATACCAGGCGTTGTGTCGCTCGCTGGTTTCCCAAGCAAGCACGCGATGTAATTCCTTGTCACGCCCTGCTCGTTCCAGATGCATTGCCAGATGGTGCAATCCGTATTCGGTCAAATGTGCAAAAGGGTTACCTATCAGTTCAGACATTGGTCTTGCTCAATTTTGCTCACGGCCACCAGGGGCCTACGTCCTGGATGGCCTGAACAATCTCAGAGATAACCTCCCCTCCGGTGGTATATTGAAAGTTGTGTAAAATCAGGGAGCCAGGTATCATCCTAGGTGTCCGGACAAAACACCATATTGGAGGATAACCATGGCTCCTACGAACGATGATACTCGACAAAATCAACTGAGTCAAGCCACATTTCAAGAGCTGCTTCAAGAAAAGCTGAGAGGAGCGGTTCGAATCACACTGATCACGATACTGGAAGAAGAGGTCGCGGCTTTCATAGGCGCTGGGCCGTACCAACGAACA
>DAOTUB010000330.1:0-6199 GCA_034437455.1 Anaerolineae bacterium
GAGCGTACATCGCCCGCTCCGCCTGGATCAGTTCATTCAGCGTCTCTATGCGCGTCAGAGTACTGCCGCCGAATTCCTGAGAAAAAGGCTCCACGATTACCTGCCCCCGGCCACGGGTAACGCCTCGCCCCAAACGTCTGATCGCGCCTAGCGCCTGCTGCACCTGATCAACCTGGTCAGGCTCCACCCAGACCCGCCCCCGTAACAGCGTGCCGGGTTCCATCGTCTCGATGGTGAACAGCATATTGTCTTCCGCAACGCTTCGCGCGCGGTTGATAGCGGTGTGCGTGTGACGCGCCAGGCGCACGTCGCTGGCAACGCCGGGATGCCCTTCATCCTTGTCCCAGGTATAGACACCCGTCGCCGGTTCTACGCCCTCCCAGCAGTGTGGGCAGAGCGGTTTCTCGATAAAGGGTATCGAACCAGAGGCCAGTTGTTCCTCAAAGACGAACTGGCTGACCAAAATATCAAAGGCGCCGTGGCAGCGCGCTCGTTCCGCCTCGGGGGTGTCGAGTTTGGGAAATCCACCGTGGGCCTTGCACTGGCGGGCAGTCAGAGGAAAGGGATAGCCCCACGCCAGCGCGGTGGCCGGGTAGGCTGGTTCAAAGCGGATCGCCTCCGCGCCCTCAAAGAGCCGGTCGAATTCGCTCCCCGGCCCAGGCTCCAAGCCATATTGCTGGATAAAAACCTCGGCCAGCGCGCCCCGCAGCGCCGAGCCGGGGATATGCCGTTGGGTGAACATGTACTCTCCCACACCCAATGGCGCCTGGCCCAGGTGAAGCGCCGACTTGATCTCGACCTCGAAAGGTATCTTTACTTTTGCCATGCCGCCCTCCCTCGCGCCCGATCATCTGCAGTGACGGGAAGCCACGCGCCGTCGCGCTGCGTCTCGGTCTGCACCCGGATAGCGCACCAGCCCAGGCCGCCGGTCTTGGCGCGCCCCAATGCCGTGATCGCCCCCATCCCGGCTTCCACCAGCGCCAGTTCCTGCAAGCTCAACGTGGCTTCCCAGACGCCAGAGAAGGTCAGTGGAATCCCGGGCAGGAATAGCTCGGTGGTGAAAAGGCGCGCGTCTTCGGCCACCCGTCGCCGGCGCGAAATGCTGACGTTATAGCGCACCGCCGATGGCGGCGCGGCGTCGCCCAGTTCTGGTGGGCGTTCGAGTGTCAAATCCGCCGGATAGACGCTCCCCATCACCCAGGGGGATCCCCAGATTTGACAGACGGGGCATGCGTCTTGCTTTTTACCTCGACACATTTCAGTTGGATTTGGCCCGTGGCAGACCGTGTTTCCCAACGCGCGGGCCAGCCGCTCGCACTCGTGGCGCAAGCGTCCTTTGAGCGAGGACGCCGGGATAAAGGGCCATCCATCGCGGTCTCGGCGAAAGGGGCGGTCCACAAAGGTCGGCGCGCCGTAACCGCCGATGTTGACCGGCGTCTCAAAAGTCACCGTGAGCGCCATCCGCATCGGGATATGGAGATCAGCGGGCAAATTTGTCATCACAGTCACACTGTCACCTCCTCTCCGGCCGCGACAAAATCGTACAATTCGGCCACGTCGCGCAGCGTGGTGTTGAACGTATAGGTCGCTCCGGGATCTGCCTTGTACCACGGCAGCGGGTCTCGCTGAACCTGAGCTTCGATAATGGCTTCCACCTTTGCCAACGCGGCCCGATGCTTTTTGTCCTTGATACGGCTGCGCTGGTAGAGATAGAACAATGTCGCCCGCCGGCGACCGCGCTCCAATGCCCCGGCCAACGGGTACAGTTGGGAAGTGGCAAAGTCGGCGTCGTTCAACTCTTGGAGCGCGTCCAGCAAGCGGCTCAACTCGGGGATCGTATAGGGACGGCAGTAAAGATGCAGCGGTTTTTCGTCAGAATTGTCCAGGGGCCGAATGCTGTAAGGAGGCCGCGCGCGCATACTCATGATGTCGCTGCCATAGACCGCGGCAGAGGTGAAAATCTGGAAATCTACCGCCGCGAACTGGGTCTCTTTGGCGCGGGGCTTGGCCCCCTTTTTCAACAGCTCGCGGGCAAAGTCGCGCATCAAGCGCACCGGCATATGCTGGGGCGCGATCACCACGCCGGAGGAGAGGGTCAGGGGGCGATCTTTGCCTTTGATTCCCTCTTTCTCCAAATACTCGGTGAACTTTACTGCCATATCCCGCGCCACCTGGAGGGCCACGTGCGCAGGAACGAGGAGCATCACGTCGTCGCCGCCCACGGTGATAATCTCAAAGGGCTGAGTAGGACGGCGGCGCTGCTCCTCCGTTTCATCAGGAGACATCGGGTTGTCCAGGGGCTGGATAGCAAGATTGTTGGCCAGAGCAAAGGTTACGGCGTACCAGGTCGCGTCCCTCAAGGCCTGACTCATTTCCTGATATTCGTTGCGGGTACTACAGCTTTCTACAAACGAGCCAACCCCATCGCCGTCGGCGTAGATGAAGGCGACGTAGCCGCTCTTGTTCCGGTTGCGGGGGTTGCAAGCGGAGGCGATTACACCGATGTCGAGCGGTATCGCCCCTCGTCTCGCTATGGCAAAGTATTTTTCTGCCAATTGGGGGTGATATTCTCTCAATCTTGGGTCAAAAAAATCGTCTCGCCAGGGAAACCGCTCACTAGACTGACTTTTCTGCCTGCACTCTACACAGAGGGACATCGATTCCTCATAATGAGCGTAAACGGCAGCGGCCGGACGAAGGCGGCAGGATTGGCAGCGCCGGGCGTGCGGCGGTGCTTCCACAAAAGGCGCGTACCGTTTCTCCTGCTTGCGCCGCCGCAGGTCTTGACCCAACAGGCGCACCCAGGCGCCGAAACAATCCAGCCCCTTATCGGCGTGCTCCCATCGCTGCTGTTGGAAACCGGAGAGGGTCTCGGCATCTGCCGGCGACTGGGGAATGCCCTCGTTGGCCGGGCCGGGCAGTTCCCGATAGACGCAGGTGATGGTAGCTACGCCGGTCTTTTCCGGGTACAGCGACTCCAACGCCTGTTGAATTGCGGGAGCCTCGTCGGCGTCCACCTGGTACAGCAGTCCGCCCCCAGCGGCATAGATTTTCTCCGCTGTGCCATCCAATTTCCGAATGCATGCCGGGGCATCTTGCTCATTCAGATCGCTGAGGATGACGCTGGCGCCGCGAATCTCCGGCAGCCGGGCCGACTCAAAGACGTAATCCTGGGTGCGGTCGGTATCGGCGGACAAGAGGGCGCGTCGTCTGGTTGTCGTCATATTTGCCTCCTAATCTCACTCCGGTTGGACATTTTGAGCTTGATCACGTCCCTGTGGTCCCTTGCCCATAACAAAACTGACCCGTTGTTCTTCCAATAGACCTTGACGTCCTGGCGTTTGCGAGATGTGGACGAAAACGTCCTCGCCGTCATCATCTTGCTTGATAAAGCCATAGCCTTTTGTCTGACTGTCGAACCACTTGACAGTACCAGTGCGGCGTGTCTGTGATGTATTAGGATGAGGTAGTGTACTCGACAACTTTTTCACTTTGGAAGATGGCCGAGTTACAGGGTGTAATGGTTTCTCCTCATCATAGTACTGCATCAGCCGGAAAGCCCAGCCAAGAACCCGAAGATCGTCACCAGGTTTCATTTCAGACAGCCCAAGCACATCCTGTATCTTTTTGTTTATTTTCTGATAATAATCGCGTGTCTTGTTGCTACGCTGAAACAGCTCTGATTGCCCGCCGCGAATCCTGAGCATCTGGAAAAATCGGACTCGATCTTTGCTCACACGATAATAATCAAGAGACTTTTTGAGTTCGCCGGCATCGCACTCGGCCTCAAAAAGGTGCCATGCTAACTCGTCAGCCAGCTCAATCGCACGTTCGTCTGAGATACTCATAACTTCTGCTCCATTAGTAGCTTTGGTCTTCACCGCCAGGACAAGAATCTTGAGGCGGATAATGCCAGATTTGCGTTAGCTTGTCCCAACCAGCCTGGTAAAACAGCCCCTCATCGTGCGCTGCCTTTACATACTCGTCAATCTTGACAAGATCATCAAGTAACCCTTCAAGCTCATATTTGTCCCAGGCAGTTTGAGTATCGAACCGTGTCAAACCGGTCACGGTGACTTGAAAGGTGCCCAATGAAACAGGTTTTCCGCCGCCCAGCTTTGGCGCAAAAGTACTTGGAGCTGAGCAGCCTAGCGCCATCAACAACAATCCCAATTCGCCTGGTGTCAGATTGTCAAACCGGATCTGTAATCCAAAGGTGGAGTCAGCGTCACAGACCTCGACTGGCTCGTATCTCCCACCGATCTTGGGACACGGTATGCCGATCCTGTAAAACTTGCGGCCCAAAGGTTCTGTTTTGGCTGAATCTTGGAAGTATAGCTTGTACCCTGTGCGTTTCCGGGGTGAAGCTTGGCTGTAAGACGGTTGTGGGCCATAAAGGGGCATACGATCAAAAATATCCCCGTCACCGGTTTTTTGCACTGCATCAGAAAAAACCACATTGCCTAGATATCCCCCCTTACCGCCATCGCCCCCGATTCCTCCAAAGATGCGACAGGCCGGACAGAGCTGGTTCATTGACAAGTCTTGTGTAGCATCTATCTGACATCGGTGATGTTCAGCCACAATATCATCATGTATGCTTCGTTTGCTAGGTTTATGTGTGATCTTGAACTCGGGGCATGAGTACGAGATGGCTTCGACAATGCTGCGGATCACTCCTTTCAGGCTGCTGGCAGGAATAGCGCGTCGGTCGTTTACGCGGAAATGAGCAGCAACGAGTGCGGGCTGGGTCTGAGAATGTATATCTTGATATTGTGCCAGATCTGTCCAGGGGACAATCAGTCCACTAGCTACGTGAATAGGACTACGCGCGACAATAATGCCAGCAATCTCACCGCTTAACTTGTCGGTCTGATAGGCTGCATGACTAGCAGGTGCAGTCTTCTGAAATTCTGGTGGCAGGGGTGTATAGAAATAGGGCTTGTCTTTCAGGTCGGCATGTCCGTAATGTTTTGCCATCACGCGCCTCCTTCTAACCGGACAGCCTTCTTCCAGGCGCAGATGCAGGCTTTCCACACATCCTCGACCTGCTTGCCCGCCGCCGTCAGCTCCCACTCGCCCCAGTTGTTCTCGTTCAGTGCCAGGCCAGGCAGCGCGTCACTTACATCTTGAGCCGTTGAATCGTAGCCGAAACTGAATGGAAACTTGTAAGGGCCGTCGGGCTTGTCGAGGAGATAGCCGTATACTTTGGCTTCCTCACCCAGCAAGTAGGCCACACCGTCCAGTCGGCGCTTATCCTCCGGCGGACGGGTATAACGGACCGTCAACGTGCCCCACTTCAGCGTCACGTGGCCCAGCCCCCGGCTCTTGCCAAAGCCAACGCTCACCCGGCCCAGCTTGAGATCACGCAAGGCCAGGGCCAACAAACCCAGTTGGGCGATGGTAAAGTTGCGAACGGTGATCTTGGTCTGGAATTCGCCCTGGGTGACTACTTCCATCTGGAACGGCCCCACCGCCACAGAGCCAAAAACGCGGTCGATGGCCACGCCGTTGCGCTCCTCGGTGCGCACCTCGCCCACCGGGTAAGCGTCGGCAGTGCGCACCCGCCCGGCCAGGACGGTGTTGCCGAACATCTGGCAGATGAAACAGGAGCGCGAATGGACGTGCGCGCCGTCGTGCTCCTGCTTGAGGTCGTTCCATCCCACGCATGATTCCTTTTTGACCACCGGGTTACAACTGCGCCCCTCGCCCACCGTGCGGGCGATGCGCTCGCAGTGGCTGCGAATGACGCCCTTGAGGCTGGGGCCGGGCAGGTAAACGACTTGTTTGCCATCCCGCCAGGTACGCACAAATTCCATATCGGGCCGGGTGGGATCGGCCCCAGTTTCACCGGCCTTGACCAGGATCGGCCCCTCGGGCACGATGGTAAAATCGAGCGTTGCTTCGTTCAACAGTCGCTTATGCATGTTGCGCTCCTCTCCCGTTCAGTCTCTCGTGGAAAGCCTTCACCCAGGGCTTGGCTTTCGCATCGTCAATCTGTTTACCCGTCTCTACCCCGCCGAGCAGCTCCAGCAGGGCCTCGCTTCCTTCCAAAAAGCGGTCGCTCAGGCGCCCCCGGCCGACGACTTGTCGGACGACTGAACGTCCACCGCTTCACGCAAGAGCCGCTCGATCGCGTCGGCCCCGTCGTGGATGTCCATCGCCGTGGTCAACTGCCAGACCTCCCTGCCGATGGGTT
>DAOTUB010000331.1:0-43737 GCA_034437455.1 Anaerolineae bacterium
ATGTTGGCACTGTTGCATTTCGTGCAGCGATGCGTGATTACAGTCTGGATCATACCGGCGCTCCTCCTGGTCTATTTTTGGAAACAATATACCATTCGGAGCGTCATCAGTCAATATGTAACCACTACCAAAAAATCTAATAGCCCCCATTCGCCATCCAGGCGGTGGGGGCTATTAGTTTGCGTTTGTGTTCAGTTTGTCAAGCGCTATGGGCCAGTAATTGCTAAGGCGAGATGATTTTGTCGGCAAGGGCGGGGTACACTCTACAAAAATCTTTCTCGTTGAGCGTCACCACTTGATCCGCGTCTGACTTGACAGCAGCGTACAAGATCAGCGCGTCGTAAGTTGCGTCGCCGACAATGCTAGGGCAGACAGATGATTGATCACAGCACTATAATCCTCGTCGAGCAAGAAGACGATCTTGAAACAACTCAGAACGTTATGCTCGATCAACTGTTGAGCGACTGTAGGAGGAATACGAGGCTGTACCGGTAGTGTAGTGAGGATGGCATAGAGTTCGGCCAGCGAATGAGCTGCGACCAATCCATTGTCCGTTCTGTCGCGTATCCTCTGTAGCCAGGGTAAAGCCTGTGTGTGCGCTGGATGCGATTCAACCATCGCTGCTACCAATACCGAGTTATCAAGCAGAATTTTCACAGGCCCGCTCGCTGTAAAAGATCGAATACGCGACGGTCACGTTCACATCGGGTGATTTCAGTCAAATCGCTGAACGGTTCAGCCTGGACGACCAATACTCCCGCTTTATCAATCAGTACCGGCGGCTTTGACCGAATGCGTAGCCGCATACTGCCCTCGTCGCCTTTTTCGACCACGAGGTTCATCCCTGGTGACAGGCCCAAACGATGCTGTTCCGCCGCCGGTATCAGGATGCGTCCCATGTCATCTAGCGATACTTTGATTGCTTGATCCATTTCGTTGCTCCGTGGAGATTTGTTTTGATTCTACTATAGGAACGTGCTTTCCGCAGATTAACCGCCGTTCCTCGGGGATCAGCTTTTACCTGGAACGGCTGTGGAACGCTCCTGTTCAAAAAATAATTCAGTCAACTCTGCAAAGCATCTCAGGACGGTCACTGATTCCGACTCGACGACGTGTTCTATTTCCAGCGTCCAGGTGTTTGGATGGGGGACGTAGATCGCGCCGATCCCCGCCTCTACCGCCGGGTTGATGTCGGAGCGGGGGCTGTTGCCGACCATCCAGGTCTGCTTCGGCTCCAGTTCGTAGCGAGCCAGCAGCTCCCGGAGCACCTCGACGTCCTTCTCCGGCACGATGTGTACCTCGTCGAAGAGGTGGCTCAGGCCCGACCGCGTCACTTTGCTTTCCTGCGCCTGTCGGTCCCCCTTGGTCAGCAGGAGCAGGCGGAAGCGTCCGCGCAGTCGAGTCAATGTCTCCTCCACGCCTTCAAGGAGCACGATGGGGTACTCGACTACCTCCTGCCCGATCTCCAGCGCCCTGCTCGATACGTGGTCCGCGACGGGCCGGCCCTGGCGCTCGCACAGACGTTCGTAGGCGATCGCCAGGCTGCGGACAAACTCCTCCGGCGCGTAACCCACCAGGGGGACGCGCTCTCGCTCCACGGTGTCCACCGTGCGCTCTGCATCTTCTTGCTCAAAGCCCTGGGCCACCATCAACTCCACAAAGGCCGCGATGGATTGCTCGTAGTAGATGTTGTTTTCCCAGAGCGTGTCATCTGCATCCACGATGAGCGTTGGTCTCATTTGCTCGTTGTTCATTGTTTCATCGTTCATTGTTCATTGCCCTGCCGGTCAGTTTTGCGAGCGCGTCCTCCAGTGTCGGCGTGTGGCCGTTGGTGCGCGGCACGAGATCCTTCAAGCTTGCTGGTGTGTCCAGCGCCACGATTTTTCCCTTGTTGAGGATGGCGACGCGGTCACACAGCGCGTCGGCCTCCTGCACGTCGCTGGTGGTCAGCAGGATGGTGGCGTTATAGACGTCTCGCAGCTCCTCGATGAAGGACCGCACTTCTTTCCGGGAGCCATCGGATAGCCCCATCGTCGGCTCGTTTAGCAGCAGGAACGCCGGCTGGGTGAGGGCGGCGCAGGCGGCGACGACCTTTTGCTGTACCTGCGCGCTCAACTCCTTCACCGGACGGGAGACGGCCTCTTCGTCCAATCCGATCTGCTTCAGGATCTCCAGAGCGCACTCTCTGTCCTCTCGCTCTCCCAGGCCGTACAGCCGCGCACCGTAGATCAGGTTCTCCATCGGCGTCAGCGCCCGGAAGAGCGAACCGTCCGCCAGGACCCGGTTGATGAGCCGCTTGACCGCCATCTCGTCCCGCAGCACGGCGTGGCCGGACAGGGTGATACGGTCGTCGTCTGCGGCAAGGAGCACGCCGATGTCGCGCAACAGGGCGGATTTACCGGAGCCTCTGGCGCCCAGGACTCCGAACACCTCTCCGCGCCGAATCTGGAAGCGGCCGCAGTCGAGCGCCACCACCGGTTCCTCGGCGTCGCTGTCCTGCTCCCAACGCCAGCGAACGGTGTTGTTTTTGACGATTGGTTCGTTGTGGCCCGATATGTTCAGGGCGATGTAGTCCATTGTACCCATCTGATCCCTCCCGCGTACTCTATTTCCAGGCCGTTCACAAAAAACGAGGCCGTGGACGATTGCCCACGGCCTCACTCGGAAACATCGGGATGAAGCAAAAAACCGTGGGCGGTCGGTGCGCCCACGGTTTGCGATAACCTTACGTCAATGTCTCACAAACAGGCGCACTGTGACCCAGACAGCACCCGATCTCCGCAATCAGTGCGGAGATGGAGCATATTAAAGTAGTGTACTGCGTGCGCCATTTCATACCTCCTTGTGAGATGGGCGCATTATACTCTAACCTGACCGGTTGTCAAGTCTGGTGGGACGGAACATGTACAGGCGACTAAGCTCGAACCCGCGTTCCCGATAGTAGGGGCGCGTGCCGATCGCCGCGATGACGGCCAGCCGGTCGAATCCCTCCTGACGCGCGATGCACCGGGCCTCGTCGAGCAGGCGTTTACCCAACCCGGTGTGCTGAGGTACGGTGTCGTCCGTGACCCCCAACCGCAGCGCCGGGCCGTAGACGTGCAGTTCGCGGATCACGGCGCAGCCGCTCAACTCGGCGATGGGGGAGGGGGCTTGAGGGAGTGAGAGGCGCAGAAACCCCGCCAGCTTTTCCGTGGGCGTAATGTACTGGAGAAAGCACTCGCGGGTGGCGTCGGTCTCGTAATCCAGCCGCTCCAGCCGGAGATCCTCGGCCTCTATCGCTTTGCCGCGCACCTCGCGGCAGCGTATGCACCGACACTTTGAGCCCTCCTGTTTCATGCGCCGCTGCACGATCTGGCGCAGGTTCGATTTTTTCACGCCAGCCACGATGTTGGGAGCGGGAATGTCGCGCATAAAGCGGTTGACGCGGCAGTAGGGCGGGATGAGCGTCTTGCAGTGGGACAGCAGGCTCACCAGCGTCTCTTCGTCGTAGGGCTGATATTCTCCCCGCTGCCAGCGCTCGTAAAGTTCCGTGTCTGGCAGGAGCGCGGTGGGATAGATTTTCAATTCGTCGGGGCGCACTGCGGCATCGTCCCACAATCGGCGGAAATCCTCCAGATCGCTCTCTGGTGTGGCGCCCAGCAGGTTGGGCATCCAGTGGACGACGATCTTGAAACCGGCCAGCCGCAGCAGGCGCATGGCGCGGCGCGTCTCGGCGACGGTGTGGCCGCGCCGGTTGAGGGCCAGGATGTCGTCGTCGAGGCTCTGTATGCCTACCTGTACCTTCGTCGCGCCCAGCCAGCGGAGCCGCCGCACCTCCTCCGGTGTGATGAGATCAGGCCGCGTCTCCACCGACAGCCCGACGTTGCGGTGTTGCGCGCTTTCGTTGATCCGCTGGGCCTCCTCCAGCGAATCCGCCTCGACCTCGTTCATCGCGTCCAGGCAGCGGCGCACGAACCATTCCTGGTACGCTTCGGGGTAGGCCGACCAGCTCCCGCCCAGGATGAGCAGCTCGATCTTGTCCACGCTGTGCCCGATCTCGTGCAGCGCGGCGATGCGGCTGGCGGTCTGGTCGTAGGGGTCGAAATCGTGGGCGGCGGCCCGCATCGCGCCCGGCTCGTCGGGCAGGTAGCTCTTGGGCATGCGCGCGACGTCCGGGCAAAAGACGCACTCGCCGGGGCAGGGGAAGGGTTCGGTCAGCACCGCCACCGGCGCCACCCCCGAGATGGTGCGCGTTGGCTTGACTTGCAGGCGGCGCACGATCTCGGGGGCGGGCGACCGCCCCTCCTGCGCGCAGAGTTGGCGGTAGCCCCGGAGTAGCCGGTTCTTGGAGAGAATGTCACCGTTGGGCAAGGTATGACGGCGCAAGATGCGCGACAACTGCCTCCGAGATAGCTCTGGCGCGTCCCGAATCTCGTCCAGGATGGCGACGAGCAGGTCTTTATGTTGCTCCAGGTCGAGCGGCGCTCGGTGCGTCGCCCGCCACGCCGCGTCGCGCTCTTGATTCACATATCCTCCGCAGTTGCCTCTTGTGCTTCTCTCGGCTATAATCTCTTTGATGGATGAAAAGATTGTCGAACAGCTACTCGCATTGAACCATGAATTCTACACTGCCTTCGCCGCGTCCTTCGCCGCCAGCCGTCCGGTATCCGATCCGGCCCTGACGGCCATTCTACCCTATCTTCCGCAACGCGCAAGGGTGCTCGACGTGGGCTGCGGCAACGGGCGATTGGCGCTTTTGCTCGCTCAGGAGCGACCCGGCGCGACGTACGTGGGCGTGGACGCGGTTCCAGATCTGGTCGAGTTAGCCCGCGCTCAGACGGAGCATCTCACGACCATCTCGGTGGAATTTCGCGTCGCCGACATCACTCGACCAGGATGGTCCGATCCCCATGAATTGGACATTACTCATTGTTCATTGTTCATTGATACCGCCGTGGCCCTGGCCGTTCTTCATCACATTCCTAGCTTTGACCTGCGCGTGCGGGTGCTGCGCGAGATCGCCGATCTGCTCGCGCCTGGCGGCTATCTGATCCTCTCCACATGGCAGTTCCTCGACAGCGCGCGGCTGCGGCGCAAGATCGTGGACTGGGCGGAGGTGGGGGTCGCGGAGAAATCGCTGGAGCGGGGCGATTACCTGCTCGACTGGAAGCGCGAGGGCCGGGGGCTGCGCTACTGCCATCTGGTGGACGCGGCGGAGGTGGAGCGGCTGGCCGCCGAAAGCGGCTTTTGTGTGCGCGAGACCTTTCGCGCCGGCGGTCGCGAGGGGAACCTGAGTTTGTTTGCTGTCCTCGATCGAAAATAACTACTACTCAGCCTGCGCCGGTCGAGTAGGCCTTCAGGCCATATCGAGACCAAGCAGGCGAACTATATGGGGTAAAATCGACCGCAAAAGTCGCTCGCTTCACTTCGACAGGCTCAGTACAAGAGTTTCGATACACCGCCACAAAAAGCGTGGCGGTTGCTCAACCAGCGCTCGCTTCAATGGCCTGAGCAGTTACGATCGAAATATAGTACATTGCTCTTGGTGACATCCGTCTCAACTTGTGGTATACTGTTTACCATTCCGAGGTGAGCGGCGAAAGCAGCAGTTGTTTCGATCCGTGTGGTTCACAATCCAAATCCAAGAAAGGGAGGCGCAAGATGAAAAGACGGCACATTCTCACTTCGACCATCACCATGTTGATTCTGGTATTGATGGTCACTGTACAAGGCTCGGCGCTGCCTGGAGACGAGCCTTTGTCTTTGGTAAGGGCAGAGGAGGCGAGCGCGCCCTCTGCGCCGCAAGATACACCGGTCACGCTCGTCGCTGAGCGCGTGACCCGCTACGACATCGCAGCCCCCAAGCTATTCTGGTACGAATGGTCGCAGTGCATCACTCCTCCCACTGCGGCCCCCACAACGGCTCCCACGGCATACGATTACGCTGAAACGATCCGCCGCATCGCCACGTATGGCGGCCTGGTCCGCACGCTCTACGATGAAGAGGTAGTTTATCCAACGTGCCAGGATGACTTTCTCTCAAACATCGTCGCCGACGCCAACTATGTCTACTGGATGAGCCACGGGTACGGCGGCGTCGTCCGGCTCTCGACGAGCGCCAACGTGGGCGACGCGCCCGAATTGTTGAGCGACGCTGTTTCGGGCAACGCAGAACTGGCGGAGTATGGCGACTATGTCTATGCCATGTCCACGACCGGCAGCGGCATCTGGCGCGTCAACAAGACGAGCGGCGCCGCGAACAAGATTGTGATCAGTCCCGGCGATCCGCCTCGCAACCTCCAGACCGACGGCAAGTACGTCTACTGGATCGATGGTACCACGCTGAAGAGAAAGGTCCCAGTAGTGGGAGTTCTGAGCTTGAACGTGGCCACCGGCGTGAGTGGCTATTACCCGGAGGGGAGCCAATTCCGTTTCTGTTATCCGCCTCCTTGCGAGAACACGACCGAATACGTCTTTATCGGGCAGGGCAACCAGGTGGTGCGCTACAACAATGTTGACCTAACCACCTCCACGATCTACACCAGCGCCGATGCCTCCGCGTCGATCCACACGCTGGTCAGTGAATATGGAGGGATGTTTGGTCCTTCTCGTCTCTTTTTCGTCGAAAGCCGCGAGGTCTCGTGCGACATGTTCTGCACCTACGACAACCGGCTGGTGCGCACCGGGCGAGGGGGCGGCGCGGCCGATACGTTGTATGTGACTGATACGGGTATGGCTACCATTATGAGGATAGCCGACTATCTCCAAGCCAGCGGCGACTTTGTGTTCTGGCAGGAAAGCGGCGCGCTCAAGCGGCTGCCCCAGGACGCCGCCGCGCTGCCGATGACCAACATGCGCGTCACGGGGCTCGAGATCACCCAGGGCATCCAGGACCTCGACAACAGCGTACGGCTGATCAAGGATCGCCGCACCTTTGTGCGGGTGTACGTCCAGTCGGACGGGCCAGCCGTGCCGGGTGTGACTGCCTATCTGTATCGCACCAACTCGGGCGGCGAGGCGATCAGCGGCCCGTTGACGCCGATCAACTCGGTTGGCCAGCAGATCACGGTGCAGCCCTACTCCATCTTTTGGCGGCTCAGCCTCGATCACAGTTTTCTCTTCGAGCTACCCTGGGATTGGACGGCGGACACGTTGTACCTGTATGCTGTGCTGAATCCGAACCGCGTCCCGCCGCAGGCGAGCTATGAAAATAACACGTTGAGGGATGGGCCGTTCACCTTCGAGACCTCGCCGCGGCTCCAGGTGCAGTTCGTCTCTTTCGGCTACCAACTGGGCAACCAGATCTATTACCCGCGCCTCATCGACGACGTTTTCCAGACCTATTCGTGGATCCGGCGCACTTACCCGCTGGCGAGCACGCCCGGTTCCGCCAGCGATCCCTCGCCCGGCTTTCGCCCGAACCTGTGGATCATCGCCGACGAGGCGTTGGGCAGCCACGTGGACCAGTCGGCGCCCGTGTGCGCGCAGCTCTACCCCGACCCCAAATATCGCAATCTGTGCGCCAGCGCCTACACCAACGGCGTGCTCAACGTCCTGCGCTCCGAAAACGGCGTTCCGGGGAACGTCTTTATGTACGGCATGATCTCGGACGCGGCAGGCATCTTCCCGCGCGGCCAGGCCGGTGGGGGGAACGTGTCGAGCGGCCCGGCGGGCAGCGGCACCTGGGGCTGGGACAACGACGGGACGTATGCCGACTGGTACGCCGGGCACGAGATCGGCCACACGCTGGCCCGTAGCCATCCCTACAAGGGATCATCGGAGGACTCGAACGTGTGTGGCCAGTCTCCCAACGACGGCGCGCTCGATCAAAGCTATCCCTATGCCGATGGGCGGCTGAGCTGGGGTTCTGAATCCTTTTGGGGGTTCGATACGGGCGACGCCGCGTTCGACCTGCCCGTCCAACTCTATCCGGGCGTCCTGTGGTTCGACGTGATGACCTACTGCCCCTATCAGTGGATCAGCGATTACACCTACGACGGCATGTACAGTTACATGCACGCCCATCCGTCCGCCCGCGTGATGGTGAATTCCGTCGCCCCGCGCGTCAGCGGCGACTTTCTCAGCGTGGCCGGAAGTATCGCGCCGGACGACGACGTGGCGGTGTTCCATCGCCTGCGCCGCCTCGATAGCGTCGCCAGCATCCCGGAGCTTGGCGCCGGCGATGACGACTATCGCATCCGGTTGCTGGATGGCACCGGCGGGGCGCTGACGGACTATGGCTTTATCCCTGAGGTGGCCGATAACGCCCCGCTCCTGAGCTTTGCCCAGGTCGTGACCTTTACGGCCGGCACGGCCCAGGTGCAGATCGTCAAGGGCGTGGATGACCAGGTGTTGGCCAGCCAGAACATCAGCGCGAACTCGCCGACGGTCAGCGACGTGGCGCTGCAAAGCGCGCCCAGCCCGGTCACCGGCACGGTCACGCTGGCCTGGAACGGCGACGACACCGACGGCGACGACCTGGCTTTCGACGTCTTTTACAGCGCCGACGGTGGGGCGACCTTCCAGCCCTTGCAGATGAACATGACCGAAAGCAGCGCGCGGGCGAGTCGGGCGCTGTTGCAGAGCTACAGCGCGGCGATCGACACCACGCCGCTGGGCGGCAGCAGCAGCGCCGCCCTGCGCGTCGTCGCCAGCGACGGCGTCAACACCGGCTATGGCGATACGGATCCGTTCACAATGGCGGACAAGCCGCCGCAGCCGCGCATCCTGCTCCCCGCCGACGGCACGCAGGCCCACTACGATCAGTTGGTCAACTTTGTCGGCGAGGCGTTGGACCCGCAGGACGGCAGCGTTTTCGGCGCCGGCCTCGTCTGGGGCAGCCAGGACGGCGAGCTGGGGACCGGCCCGCTGCTCTCGCTCAGTAACTTGCCGGTAGGGACTAACTATATCACCCTCACCGCGACGAACAGCGCCGCGCTCTCCGCCACCGCGACCATCACCGTCGTCGTGGACGATGACCTCGATCTGCCCGGGCCGACGCTTTCCGTTGCGCCGACGTCGGTGGGCTGGCACGTCGCCCTGGGAACGACGGAGGCTCAGACGACGAGCGTGGGCATCTATAACGCGGGCAGCGGCAGCCTGGGTTGGAGCGCCAGCGAGGACGCCGACTGGCTGGCGACCAGCGCGATCATGGGCACGGCGCCCTACACCCTGACCCTGACGGCCGATCCGACGGGTCTGAAGGATGGCACGGTGCTGACCACGACGTTGTGGATCACGTCGCCAGCGTCTACCGAGCACGTCACAGAGACCGTCGCGATTCCGGTGGGCCTGTCCGTGGGAGACGTGTACCGCATCTATCCTGAGGGACCCAGCACTCTGATTTACCTGCCACTGGTGCTGCGCAACTACGGACCCTGACAACGAATGCCCTCAATGTAGACTGGATCTGACAGGTCGCGGACGCTTCACGTCCGATCAAGACCTGTCAGGTCTGAGTGACTGCCATTAGACTTGTAAGGAGGCAAAAGATGAAGAGGCGATGGTTATTCATTGGTGCATTGGTATTGGGCTTGATCCTGGTTCTGGCGGTGGGGGTCATTCAGGCCCAGGAATCAGAACCCTTTTCTCGCTCGAACACGTTTTTCCGCCCCCAGCAACTGGCATGTTCGAACAACGACGGCACTGCATCCGAGGTCATCACAGAGACAGCGGGCAGCGGCGGCGATCACTACGCCCTGGTCTATGGTATGCAAGGAGCCTGTGACTCGGAGAATGCCTACACCTTTGAGATACAGGTCACTGAGCAAAAACTGCCGGACCTGATCATCACCGACGTGTGGGAAGAGGGCAGCGACGTCTGCTACCAGATCATGAACGCGGGCGAGGAGACGGCGCCGGCGGGGCACGAGAGCGTGCTATACATTGAGGGTACCGCCAGTGCCGGGGATACGGTGACGGTCACGATGGCGCCCGGTGAGAGGCTCAACCGCTGCTTTGGCTTTTCCCAGTGGCAATGTTCAGCGTCCGAGGACACGATCAAGGTCTGCGCGGACAACCAGAATTACGTCGCTGAGAGCGATGAGGCCAACAACTGCGCCGAAGAGATCTGGCCGTGCGATACCACGCCGCCCAAGATCACGTCTGGCCCCGTCGTGTCGGACGTGCTCCAGACCTCGGTCGTCATCTCGTGGACCACCGGCGAGGATAGCGACAGCATGGTCAAGTTTGGCCGGTACGCTGGAAAGTACGAGAGTCAAAACAGCGACCCGACGCCGTCGAAGGAACACGAGGTCCCTCTCAAAGACCTGGAACCGGCGACGGTCTATCGCTACGTCGTCGAATCGACCGACGCTTCTGGCAACACGGTCGCCAGCAAAGAGAGGTTCTTTGAGACCGCTGCGACGTCGACCGGCGAGCCGCCGAGTATAGCGTCCCCAACGGTCACGAGGGTTGAAGGGGAACGGGAACTGTACCAGATCACGGTTCCCGTCTCGGATACCTCAGGCATCGGGAGGGTCGAGTTTTATCTGGATGGGAAGCTGATCGGGACGGACTATTCCGCCGTGCCTACGCTCAAGACTCACCGCAACGTCGCCCCCACCGGGGTTGTCACCGACGGAACCTACGCATTCCTTTTCGCACCGTCGGCCTTGAAGCTGTCGCGGGTGAATTTTTTCAGCTTGCAGCACACGATCGCGGCCAAAGCCTTTGGCCTGACCAAGCTGACAAACTCAAAGTCTGTCATGTTTGCGCCTGATTTCGAGTTCGCGGATATCAATTTCCAGGTCTGGCCCCGCTACCATCCCACGCGCTACGTCGATGGGATAGATGGTGTGTTGCCGGCGGGGACGACCGTCGAAGTATCGGCGCGCGCCTCGGAGGATGAATGGGATTGTGTGGGTGTTTTCGAAATGTGTGGGGAGGTGGAGCACGCCGTCGAACGGGTCGAATTCGAGGTAGATGGCGTCCTCGTGGATACCTCGTATCCCTCTGACGAAAATGATCTCGATCACGCCTATTCCTGGGACGTGAGCGGCCTGGGAGTAGGGACGTATCGGATTCGGGTGCAGGCGTATGCGAATGACGGCGGTTCTCTGCTCAGTTCCCGCACCTTGACCGTGGAACCGGGAGAGCCGAGCCTGGAAGTCTCGCGGAGCGTCAGCCGGGAGGAGAATTACTTTCGCATCAGCCTGACGCTGGAGAACGAGGGCACTGCCTCTGCCGGGGTGACCCACATCCGGGACAATGTGACCGGTTTCCAGCCCCTCATCGCCAGCGCCGAAAACTATGCCGTCACCCCTGAGTATTTTCGCACCAGCCGGCACTGCGACGTCGAGATCGACGTCTTTACGGGCACCGCCGAGGCGCTCACGATCGCCCCGGGCGAGAGCGCGACCATCGAATACCTGGCCGTGCCGATCCTGTACGACGACTCGGACACGTTCGAATATGGCATCGGCGCGCGCAACGAGGTCAAGATCTGGGACCAGGGGGACTTTTGTCGCTGGAGGCTCGACCGGCCTGGCGACGTGACGGAGAGCGGCGAGCTGCTCGTCGACGCCATCGGTTCTGCCAGGGCGGCGGCGGACTATTTGCTCGTGACGCATCCGCAAAATCTGTTCCTTGATAACTCGGGAAACACCGACGATGTCTACGAGTTGCTGGCAAAGATGGCCGAGTTGGCCCAAATCAAGTCGGGTATCCTGGGGTACGTGTCGGTCTGGAGAGCTGACCAGGTGCTGGATCAGATCCAGGGGTGGGGCGACGGGATGATGGGCAGCGACGGCGACGCCGACCATTTCCTCTCCAACGGCTACGTGTTGCTCGTGGGAGAGGTAGAGATCCTCGGTTCCTGGGATGCGACCGGCTTTGGCTGGCGCGGCGACGTTCACTATACCGACCTGAACTATGGCGACACCGGCGGCGATTGGTATAACCCCGAGATGATCGTGGGCCGGGTGATCGGGAACAATGCCGGGGAGTTGACGGTACCGCTTCAGACCAGCATCAATGTCTATCAGGAGGAACCGAATTACTTTTTTACCAAGTCGCAAGCTTTGGTGGTCAGCGGGCGCGGCGAGAATGTGGGCGAATTTGAGGACAATGTGGATGACATATCGATGCTATTGCGAACGGTAGGCAGCTCGTTCGCGTGGGGCACGGTGACGAAAATGAAACAGACTCACGTCGAGGACGTCGAGGGACTGGACATTACCTGGGCCTTTACCTCAAGTATTCCCCCCTATGGCAGAGACTTGATCTTTTACCGAGATCACTGTGGCGCTTTTGGGTGGGGCGACGGGTCGACCGTGATCGACACCGGAGATTTTCCCATCGACTTTGGGGAGAGAAGGCCGTTCGTCTTTGCCTGCTGCTGTCAGGCCGGGCGATACGAGGCCCTGGGCGCCATCGGGATCGCCGAGGCGTTCCTGCAAAACGAAACCGGGGTCTATATCGGTGCGACGGAGAATTCATATACGTCTCCCAACAACGAAGCCTGCTACTGGTTCTTTGATCGCTGGGCGGATCGTTCGGAATCTGTCGGTCAGTCGTTCAAGGCGTTAAAGAGGCACCTCGACGGGCGTGATGGCTGGTACTGGTCCGCCGAGTACAATCTGTACGGCGACCCCAAGTATGGCCTGGTTCCTGCCGCTGCGGGCTTGGTCTCTCGATCGGAGGTTGCAGCGGCGGAACCGATCATGGCGGTGAACGTCGTCGTCCCCGATTACGAGGTGACGACCACCGTCGAGAGCGGGCATCGCGTGCGCATCCCCGGCGAGGGGGGCGGCATGCTCCAGGAGCTTGGCAAGCCCCTCGTCCCGGTTTTCTACACCGAGGTCGAGTATGCGCAAGGGTATCGGGTTCAGGACGTGATGTTGACGTCCCGCTCTGGCTTGACGACGGCGACGGGGCTGTCTATCACGGCGACGAACATGGCGACGGACACCTGGGCCGCCGTTTTCATGGCTCCCGACGACGATGGCGAGGCGTGGTGGCCCGAACTGGAGCAGGTGTACGATTGGTCGATTCAGGATAATCCTGACGGCTCCTCCACGTTGGTCATCAAGATGTATCCCTTCTACTACAACAGTTCGACCACCAACGTCCAATTCTACAAAAACTATACCTTCACCGTTCAGATCATTTCCTCGACCGTGCAGATCACGGCCCTCGACACCGACGAGAACGTCTATGCCCAGGGGGACGAGGTACTGGTCGACCTGTCGCTTGACAATATGGGGGACGCCCAGGACGTCATCGTCGACGCGGTCGTCAAGACGGCGATGGGCGACGTGGCGGACGGTTTGTTGCTCCAATCGCTGAAAGCTCTGTCGGGAACGGCGTCTTTCTTCTCCCAATGGGATAGCGCAGGCGCTGAGCCGGGCTATTACTCGGTCGAGGCGGAGGTGCGGGACGGCGCCGGAAACGTGCTCGACAGAAAGATGGAACAGTTCCGGCTGGGCATCTATGCCGGCGAGATCGTCACCTTCACCGCCGGGCCGACGTTCTTTGACATTGGGGACGCGATAGACGTGTCGCTGGTGTTCAGTAACATCGGCACGGTCCCCCTCACGGGAACCGCCATCATCCGTGTTCAGGATGACGCCGGTGGGGTCGTCGAAGAGTTCAGCCACGACGTCGCCAACCTGGCTGTGGCCGAATCGATCCGCTTCGACGACGCCTGGGATACGTCCGGGGCGGAAGAGGGGGCGTTTACCGTCATCGGGTACGTGCTGTACGATTCGAGGGCGACGAGTATCGAGACGATCGCCGTGGGCACGGAAGCGTACATCTACCTGCCCGTGGTTTTGAGGAACGGTGATTAGAGATTGGTCCGAGTGAATAAGGAGTCACCATGAACTCCCTTCACCCAGGAGGACGAAAATGTAGGGCGGTTGCGGATTGGGACAATCCGACGCTGACCGCTACAGGCGTTCGTCATTCCGAGCGGAACGGAGCGCAGCGGAGTGGAGTCGTAGTGTCGTGTGGCCGTGTGCCGACGTGGGCGCAGTCCCGTAGGGGCCTACGCCACTGCGGGGTCGCCCCACGACAGCGCGGCACACCGTGTGGTAGCGGGGGCCACCCCACGACACCGCGACGCCACACGGAGGAATCTCCCCGGTGGTTTTGCTTGCGAAAGTGGAGATTCCTCGACCCTTCGACACTCCCGCTGGTCGCAGGGCAGGCTTCCCTTCGGTCGCTCGGAATGACGCAAATTGGTAACAGATTTATTTTCGGAGGAGGAAAACAGAATGAATGTCAAAAAAACGCTTCGCTTGATTGTAGTGTTGATCGTTGCCATTGTCGGCATTGGGCTGTTGACTGTGGCTGTAAAATTACCTCAAGACCCTCCCTCCACCGCGTTGGCGGCGCCGGTCGACAGTCCGGCGCAGGAGGCTATCATCATCGACCATACCTGCACGGATCTGAGCAAGATTCCGGATTACTGGATCGAAGAGGCCAAGAAACTGGCGATTCACTATGCCCATACGTCTCACGGCTCGCAGATCAACTCGGGCCTCGAGACCCTCGATAATGCAACGTACAATTTCTCTCGCTTCACCGCAGGCCCAGAGCCTCCAACGTCTTTGTCCTGTGAAGCAGGGGCGCTCTGTATGTACGATGGTAATCCGCCCGAAACATACATCGGCCCGGAGGACTATTGGAGCACGTCGGGTGGAATAAGCAGAACGCAAGCCGTCGCCGACACCGGCCTGTTTGACTATTCGATGTGGTCGTGGTGTGGACAGCAGTCGGACAACCCGACGGCGACGGTGCAACTCTATCTGGATGTGATGGCTGGTTTCGAGTCCGCGTATCCGGATATGCGCTTCATCCTGATGACCGGACACACCGATGGAGGCGGCTCGACGCTGGAGCGCAATAACAACATGGTCAAGCAGTACGCGATAGACAATAACATGGTGCTGTTTGACTTTGCGGACATTGAGACCTACGATCCGCTCGGCGGAGGCCCTTACGTCAACAATGGAGAGGGTACCTGCCAGTGGTGCGTGGGCTTTTGCAGCGCTCACCCAGAGTACTGCACCGATCTGCCGAGTTCCTGCGCCCACTCGTTCACCAATCCGGAGGATGCCCTGTTTTGCAAACTGAAAGGCAACGGTTTCTGGTGGATGATGGCTCGACTGGCGGGTTGGGATGGGCAGTCTTCTGGCTCGCTCGACCTCACCGCTCCCAACGGCGGCGAGGACTGGACGGTGGGCAGCGAACACGAGATCCGTTGGACCTCCGCCGGTACCATCACTCACGTCAGCCTGGCCTATTCCACCGACGGCTTTGGCACGAGCACCGTCATCACATCGTCCACGCCCAACACCGGCAGCTACACCTGGACGATCCCCGACGACCCCAGCACATCGGTGCGGGTGCGGGTGACCAGCGTGGTCAGCCCCACGATCTATGACGACAGCAACGCCGATTTCACCATCAGCGAGGTCGCGGAGGATTATACATTCCAGGCCATCATCACGCCGGCCGACGCCACACCGCCCATTAGCTACACCTGGTCGCCGGAACCGTACAGCGGGCAGGGGACGGCCAGCGCGACCTATCAATGGGGAAGCGGCACGCACGTGATCGGCGTGGCGGCGACCAACTGCGGCGGCACAGTCAACGACACGTACACCTATACCGTTGATGGACCATCTCTAGCCATTCGTAGCGTCGCAGCGCAGCAGACGACGGTGGTCTTTCAAAACGGTGTCAGTCCCAGCGCCAGTTATACTAACACGGCCGACACAGTGCTGGCCCGTGACTTTATCACGGCGAATCTGGGCATGGTGGATCAACTGGAGACCTTCTTTGGCGACGGTGAGGAGAACCGCCGTACACTGATGTGGTGGGATCTCTCGACGTTGCCCTCCAGTGATATTGTGGTGGATGCCGCTACCGTGGAACTTTACCACTATCATACAGGTGCGGGGAATGATATGCCAATCGCCCTTTACCGTGTAGCTCGCGGATGGACTGAGGGAGAAGGCCACTTTACTCCCTCACCTGGCGGCGCTACCTGGCTCACCGCTACCACCGGCGTCGCCTGGACAACGCCGGGCGGTGATTACCACGACACTATTCTGGATCAGACCACACTGCCGACCAGTACAGGAGAGGTCTGGATCCGCCTGGACGCCACCGCTGCTGTACAGGCTTGGGTTACGGGTGGACAACCCAATTATGGTTTGCTGCTCCGTCCTCTGAGCGGTGACTACACCTACCACTACTACCATAGCCGCGAGGCCATCACCGCCACCCTCCGCCCGCGCCTGGTCGTCACCTATACCACCGGCGCGTCCACGCCCACGCTGGACATCACCGTGCCCAACGCCAGCACAAGGTGGCCGGTCAGTAGCACGCGGCAGATCCAGTGGACCACTAGCGGCGTCATCACCGAGGTCAACCTGTCCTATTCGCTGGGCGATGGCTTCACGCCTATCGAATCCAACGTCGCCAACACCGGCAGCTATGACTGGCCCACGCCGCCGACCACGACCATCTCGGCGCGGGTGCGCGTGCAGAGCAGCATCAGCGCCACCATCTCTGATACCAGCGACGCCTTCGAGCTGTACGAACCCGCCGAGGTGACCACCCACACCGTATATCTGCCCCTCGTGCTGAACGGCTATGCCCCGCCACAGCCCTGCCCCAACCCGCTGACGGGCGTCGCCATCACTGGGCCGATCACCGGCTCCATCACCGGGACGCTCCTTCAGCCGGCCGATCTGATCCATAAAGGCGCCTTCGCCTATCCCACCGGCGATGATTGGGCCTATGGCGCTCGCGCTCTGGCCTATTACCCCGATGGCGATCCCGGATCGACCGATAGCTACCCCGGGTCGCTTTATGCAACGGGCTACGATCAGGACGATTTCGTGGGTGAGATCACCATCCCTGAGCCGGTGATCTCGGGTAACTTTGGTGACCTACCAAAGGCGTCGGCGCTGCGGGTCTTGACCGATATCACCGGCGGCTGGAAGGACAACTGCACCTACGCCGCGGGATGCATCTATCGGGAGGTGGACGGCCTGGAATATCTGCCCAACGTCGACAGGATCGTCTGGAATCTGAAGGACTGGTACAACGTCGCCGGCCACGATCAGGACTCGTTGGGGTGGAGCAACCTCGACATGGGCGGCGCGCAGGGCGTGTGGCACATCGGAAACCGCCCCTCGGATAATGATCTCTTTCACAACGCCAAAATCTGCAACTATCTCTTTCAGGCTCCGACGAGCTTTGCCAACGAGTATCTGGAGGGTAAGTGGCTCATCGCCGGTAACCATCGCGAGGCCGGGGCACTGGGCGGCTCTCAGGGGCCGACCTTGTACGCCCTGGCCCCCTGGGAGGACGGCAGCCCTCCCACGTCTGGACAGAATCTGGATGCTTTGCCTCTGTTGTACTATCCCGAAATCTATCAATGTGTCTGGGAAGCCGAAGGGGACATCAACGAACATCCCGCTCCGGGGGTTTGTCACTTTCCGAACTATCGCGCGATGGACAACTGGGGAGGTGGAGTCTGGGTCGAGACCGCTTCGAAACGAGGCATCCTGATATTCGGGAGGAAGGGGTTGGGAGATAATTGTTACGGATCGACGGAATTGTGCGGCGCAGATCCCTGCGCAACGTCCAGCGGATACCACGCGTATCCCTATGAGCCTCAGATCCTCTTCTACGATCCGGAGGAACTGAAAGAGGTACTCGACGGAGCTAGAGAGCCGTGGGAGGTGTTGCCTTACGAGACCTACAGTCCGGCGGACGTGGTGATCGGTGGAGAGTGTAACTTTCTCGGCGCGGCTGCCTACGACCGAGAACGTGGCTTCATATACGTGACCGAGCGCGAGGCCGGTCCATTTGGAGAGACAGTAGTACACGTCTGGAAGGTCTCGTGAGGGGATGGATGGCTTGAGAAGCTGCCGAGTTCTTTTGAGCCTGTTGTCGGTGGGCCTGCTGCTGACGATGGCGTGCAACTTTGACACGCTCACACCTGTGACGGCTCAACAAGCCCCGATGGTCGGCGATTATGGTTTCTGTCCGCCGCTCGACCCGCCCACCGGCCCCACCGTCACCGTCTCCACCGTAGCCGAGCTGGAGGATGCGGTGAGCGATGCCACGTCGGGCGACACGATCCTGGTCGCCGCGGGAACCTATGATTTATCGAACGCCATTTGGGTGGTGAACAACGGCGTCGCCATCCGTGGCGCAACCGGCGACCGGGATGACGTGGTGCTGGATGGCGGCGGTATGCTCACCTGGAGCAACACGCACGTCATCGCCATCAACGCCGACGACGTGACCGTTGCTGACTTGACCATCTGCAACGGGGACGAGCATGGTATCTCGGTACAGGGCAGCGATCGGCCCACACTCTACAATCTGCACATCTTGGATACGGGCTACCAGTTGGTCAAGGTCAATCCTGTGGGCGATGGCAGCGAGGATGGACTGCTGGCCTGCTCTCGCCTGGAGTACACCACCACCTCCCCGGAGGATTACACCAACGGCATCAGCGCCCACGACGCGCATCGCTGGACGGTGCGGGACAACGAGTGGTATCGCATCCGCACGCCGAACAACGAGCCTGTACCCACCATCCTGTTTTGGTCCGGCTCGTCGGATACGGTGGTCGAGCGCAACTTACTGGTGGACTGTTACCAGGGCATCTCCTTTGGCAACTCTTCGGATGATGACATACCGAGTCACACCGGCGGGATCGTGCGCAACAACATGATATACGCCTCGCTGCTCCACGACTCGGTGATCGAAATGGTGCATGCTACAGGCTGGCTGGCGGCGCACAACACCGCGTTGCTCCTCAATCCAAACGGCTTGACCTGGGGGATGGAGGCGCGTTTCTCGGACACTGCGGGGACCTTTGCCTATAACCTGACCAATATGGACGTCTGGCCCAACCGGGATGGCGCCAGCGCCACTGCCACAGGCAACGTCACAGATGCCGGGAGCGAGTGGTTCACCGACGCCTCCAACGCCGATCTGCATCTGGCGGCCTTGGCGACGGAAGCTATCGACCAGGCGGCGGCGCTGTCGCAGGTGACTGACGACTTTGACGGCGACGCGCGCCCTCAAGGCACCGCGCCAGACGTGGGCGCCGACGAGTACGTCGCATCCACGCCGCCCGCCGTGAACGATCTGCGCGTCAGCCGCGCCGTCACCGATTCCACCACGTTGACCGCCACATTGACCTGGACGCCGCCCGGAGAGGCGGTCACCGCGACGCTGCGGTACAGTGGCGCGCTGATCACCGAGGAGAACTGGGCCGGGGCCGCTTTACTCGTCGATGATCTGGCGGGCAGCGCGTCTGCCTTCGTCGCCGTGGTGCCCTACGGCGGCGGTCACGTCTACTTTGCGCACCGCTGGCAGAACGCAACCGGGGCGTGGTCCCGGCTTTCCAACAACGCTTTTTGGCCCTCGTTTTCTCTCTATCTGTCGCTCGTGATGCGGATGGATTGATGGGGGGACGAGGACGATCATGACATAACCGATCACTCACAAAGGAGAAAAGCAAATGATGTACACAGCCCTGTTTGAGATATCCATCTTGGCCCGGCTGGGCGCGACGCTGACGCTGCTACTGACACTGTTCGGCGTCGTCTCTGTTCCGACGATGTATGCGGCCACCACGCGCATAATCGACGTGGATAGCGTCAAGGACAGCTCGCCAGGCGACGGCTGCACTCTACGGGAGGCGATTGACCTGGCGAACGTAGGGGCGAGCGCTGGTCCCCATGCTAACCAGTGCGTCGTTACCGAGAAAGGCTTGGGTGCTCCTTACACCTACGTCATCAACGTGCCCAGTTACACCTACACGCTGAAAGGCGCATCCGGGGAGGATGGCAACGTCGGCGGCGACCTGGATATCGAGGCCAACGTGATCATCGTGGGAGAAGGCGCGGCCAAAACCATCATCGACGGCGACGGTGCTGACCGAGTCTTTCACATCGACCCTGGCAGCGATGATGGCAGCTTTATCGTCCAGATCGGCAACGTGACCATCCGGGATGGCAGCGCCAGTTCTGCTGGCGGGGGCGTCGCCGTCACCGGCGACAACGATACGCTGTACCTGGCCAGTTGCGTCGTCTATGACAATGCGTCCACCTGGAACGGCGGCGGCATCTACAACGCCGGAACGCTGACCATCACCGACAGCGACGTCTACAGCAATACGTCTTCCGCCAGCGCAGCGTCTGGCGGCGGTGGTATCTACAACGGCGGCGCGCTGACCATCACCGACAGCGATATCTACAGCAACACGCTCACCGGCACCCTCATCTACGGCAGTGGGATTTACAACGTCGGCACTTTGACCGTAAACGGGGGTTCTATTTCTGGCAATGAGGTCAGGAATGAGAGCGGAGGGGGATTGGCTAACGAAGGTGTATCTCATCTTACTGGTGTGATAATTGCCAATAACAGCGCCCTGGACACGGATGGCGACGATGATAGTTACGGCGGCGGCATCTACAGTTGGGGGGTGATAACCATCACCTCCTGCACTATTTTCGGCAACGAGGCGGATGATGGCGGCGGGGGGCTATACAGCGCGAGTGGCCTCAGCGGCGGTGGCGCGGCGATCATCACAGGCACGACCATCTACAGCAACACGACGTCCGACGCATCCGGCGATGGCGGCGGCATCAACAATGCCGGGGCATTGACCATCACCCACAGCCACATCCTGACCAACACGGCAAGTGACAATGGCGGCGGGATCTATAGCACGGGCAGTTTCTACATCGCCAGCAGTATGGTGATAAGCAACACAGCCGGCGGCAACGGCGGCGGAATGCGGCTCCAATCGGACGGTGGCGGCACAGTCGCCACGGTCATCACCGATACCACCGTCAGTCGCAATACCGCCGCCAACGAGGGCGGCGGCATCCTCCTCCGCGCTCACGAGGACAGCACCATCACCTTGGCGCTCGCCAACAGCACCATCAGCGATAATGAAGCAAATGACTATGGTGGAGGCTTGGGAGTCTGGCTCAACCACGGCGGCGTCGCCGATGTGGCGCTTATCGAAAGTGATATCACGTCCAATACCGTCATCTTTGGAGCCGGCGGCGGGGTCAGGATCTATGCCAGTTACACCAGCACCGCTACGGTGGCCTTTGACCGCGTGACTATCAGCGACAATGAGGCCAGAATCGATGGCGGTGGTGGGGTCGATATCTATAGTCACGATAGTGTGTCGAAGGTGAGATTCGAAAACAGCACCATCAGCGGCAATGAGACGGGCGGCTGTGGGGGTGGTATTTGTAGCGATGATGGGATCGTCACCCTCAACGATAGCGTGATTTCCGGCAACACGAGCGGCGACGACGGCGGCGGTATCTACAGCGACGGCGGGGGCGCTGGCGCGGTGGAGAACCCGTTGACGCTGAACAGCTGCACCATCAGCGGCAACACGGCCAACAGCGACAGCTACGCGGGCGGCGGGGGCATCTATCTCTACTACAGCTCGGTGGTGATGACCAACACGACCATCTCCGGTAACTCTGCCACCGCCACTCATGGCGGCGGCATCGGCACGCTGAGCGACTCGGATCAGACGATTGATCTGGCCCATTGTACGATCTACTCCAACACCAGCGGCGCGGATGGCGGCGGCTTGTTCCTGGAAGGTAGCTTCACGGTTAACGCGCTGCACACCATCGTGGCGGGTAACTCGGCGAGTGGGGGCGGCCCCGACATCTATGGCGCGATCCACTCCCTTGACTACAATCTGATTCAGGATGCGACTGACGCGGTGATCACGGGCGCTACCGCTCACGACATCCTCGGAAGCGATCCGCTCCTCGGCCTGCTGGCCGACAACGGCGGGGAGACGTGGACCCACGCCTTGCTCGTCGGCAGCCCGGCCATCGACGCCATACCCACGATCAGTTGCACCCTGACCGTCGACCAGCGCGGCGTATCCCGCCCGCAAGGCTCCGCCTGTGACATCGGCGCCTACGAGTTGGCGGCCTGTTACACACTGACCACCACGGTGGAGCCAGCGACCGGCGGCAGCGTGAGCGTCAACCCGCCGCCTGACTGTGGCGGCGACCAGTATACCGTGGACACCGTGGTGACCTTGACGGCGGAGGCGAACGTCGGTTACGCTTTCGACCATTGGAGTGGCGACGCCGGCGGCTCGGTCAGTCCGGTCACGGTGACGATGGACGGCGACCGCGACGTCACGGCCCACTTTGTCTCGATGATTTACCTGCCCTTGATCGTGAGGGATGCGTCGTCCTGACGCAAGCTCGTGCCAGCTTGATTCTCGCCATCGGCATCGCCTGGCTGGACGTATATCAAGCTGTGTTTGGGCCGGTGCGGTGTTGGTCCGAGGGGGGCGAGGGGGATGTTCACATATATCACCCTCGTCTCCCCAGCCCGACGACATTTTTTCTCTCCTCACGGCGTTTCGTGCAGCTTCTAAAGTCTCCAAATCATGTCGGATTTTTCTGGAAAAACATCGCCAAATGAGTTATAATAGGGAGGGCCAATAGACATCCCCACTCTCTGTGCATCTGTGGAAGGAGGCGGGAAGAAGCGGTTTGTGGGCTGTGAGGTCTCGGCAAGATCAACGATAATCGCCTGGCGGCGAATGAGACATCCAAATTGCCAACTACTATGATGACACGGTCTTTCTTCCTGGCTATCGAAGGCCCCATTGGGGTGGGGAAGACAACATTGGCTCGCCTGCTGCAATCCCGTTTCCAAGCGGGGTTGTTGTTGGAAGCGTTTGACGAGAACCCTTTCCTCGCCGACTTTTACGCCGATCGCACCCGCTATGCTTTTCAGACGCAGATGTTTTTCCTGTTGAGCCGTTATCGCCAGCAGCAGACGGTACCGGAGAGCCTGGTGCACGGTTCTCTCATCGCGGATTACACCTTTGGCAAGGATAGCCTCTTTGCACATCTGAATCTGGAGGGCGACGAGTTGGACGTGTACGATCAACTCTACGAGGTCTTGGCCGACCGCGTCCTTCTTCCTGATCTCGTCATCTATCTGCGGGCAGAGATCGACGAGTTGATGATGCGCATTGCCACCCGCGATCGGAGTTACGAGCGGGAGATGGACCGTGCGTACATCGAGAGTGTGCGCCAGGCCTACGAGCGATTCTTTGCCGATTACACACAAACTCCATTGCTGACCCTGGACACCGACGATTTGAATTACGTCCGAGATCCGCTCGTGCTTGCTTTTGTGGAAGGACGGGTGCGGACGGCGCTGGAAATCGGAGTGCATCAGCAACCTTTGCCACAGATGAAGCCCGTTGATTCGTCAAAGCCAGCAACGCCGAATGAGTCTGTGTGCACAGAATCAGAGGCAGGGGAGGCTGCGGCGCGGACGGCTGCGGCGCGGACGGCTGCGGCGATAGAAGACGCCCGGCTGTACGAGCAGGCTCAACGTCGTGTCGCCGAACTGGAAAAGCGCGTGGCCGAATGCACGGTCGAACTGGCCGCCGTCAACCAGGAGCTGAAAGCTCTTGCCTATGCCGTCTCCCACGATTTGCGCGCGCCATTGCGGCGCGTCGAGGGCTTTAGCCGACTCTTGCTGGAAGGTTACGAAGAATGCCTGGACGGGACGGGGCGAGATTATGTGCAGCACGTGCGGACAGGCAGCCAGCACATGAAGCAGCTCATTGACGATCTGCTGAAATTGTCTCGCTTGATGCGCCGCGAGATGCGCCGCGAGCGAGTCTCTCTGAGTGTTTTGGCGCAAGAGATCGCGGCCCAGTTGCAAGCGGCGCAGCCGGAGCGCCAGGTGGAATTCGCCATCGAGCCGGGGTTGGTCGCCGAGGGGGATGCTTACTTGCTGCGGGTAGCATTGGAGCACCTGCTGGATAACGCCTGGAAATTTACCAGCCAGCGGGCTTGTGCCAGGATAGAATTTGGTTATACTAGGGTGGGGGGCAGGTTGGCCTATTTTGTGCGCGACGACGGGGTTGGTTTCGACATGGCCTACGCCGACAAGCTGTTTGATGCTTTCCAGCGCCTGCACGCGGCGGATGAGTTCGAAGGCACTGGGATTGGCCTGCCCATCGTACAGCGCATCGTTCGTCGCCACGGTGGGCGGGTCTGGGCAGAGGGCGAGATGGGGCAAGGGGCGACCTTTTACTTTACGTGCCCCAAAGATAGGTAGCCGCGGATTCCATTCCGCGCCACATGTATCATTGACGACAGGACAAGTGAGACTATGACGACTATGACGACGACATCGCTGCAGGAGGGATGAACCAGGATGGGTACGCCACTGCACGTATTGATAGTTGAAGATTCAGAGTACGACACGGACCTGGTGGTGCGAGAGTTGCAGGACAGCGGCTATGACCCGACGTTCGAACGGGTAGAAACGGCCGAGGCCTTCAGCGCCGCGCTTGCCGAGCAAACCTGGGACATTGTCATCGCGGATTACACCCTGCCGCGCTTTAGTGGATTGGCTGCTTTGAGATTGTTGCAGGAAAGCGGGATCGATCTGCCCTTCATCGTCACCTCCGGCACTATTGGTGAGGAAGTCGCCGTGGCCACGATGAAAGCCGGCGCGCACGATTACGTGATGAAGGACAATCTGACCCGGCTGGGCGCGGCCGTTCAACGGGAACTGCGCGAAGCGAAGGTGCGCCTGGCGCGCAGGCAGGCGGAGGAAGCCCTGCGAGTATCGCAAAGCTACGCCCGGAATTTGATTGAAAGTTCTCTGGATATGGTCATCGCTGTGGACATGGAGCGACATATTGTCGAGTTCAACAGGGCGGCCCAGGAGACGTTTGGCTATTGTCTTGATGAGGTATTTGGAAAGCACGTGGATATGCTCTACGTCGATCCTTGCGATGGGTTCATGATCCATCAGGCGACGATCGAGGAAGGTCAGTGTACTCGAGAAATACTCAACAAGCGCAAGAACGGCCAGGTGTTTTCTTGCCTGCTGGCCGCCTCTGTGCTGCGTGATAGCCAGGGCGAGCCTGCGGGCGTCATGGGGATATCGCGCGACATCACCGAGCGCAAGCAGGCGGAGAAGGCGCTCAAAGAGAACCTGGAACACATTGAGCGGGCCAAGCAGGAGTGGGAGGTCACAGCCGATGCGCTGCCCCAGATCGTCTGTCTGCTCGACGATCAGAAACGCATCCTGCGGGCCAACCGGGCTGTGGAAAGGTGGGGGCTTGCGCAAATCGTAGATGTCAAGGGCCAAGAGGTGCATGCATTCTTTCACCCCGATTGTGACGATCCGGCTTGTTACCTGGCGACCTTCTGTCACCGGGCGTGGGAAGAGCTGGCCCAGGGCCGATCTGTGGAGTGCGAGGCCGAGGATCTCGTCCTGGGCCGCCACCTTCACATTCAGGTTCGACCGATAGCGCCGCCGACGGGTGGATTGCGCGGGGCGGCCGCTTCTTTCGCTGCGCTCGTCGTCTATGACGTCACAGAGCGCAGGCGTGGGGAAAAGGTTCAGAATTCACTCTATAGAATTTCCGAGGCGACAAATACCTCTCAGAATCTTGACGAGCTGTTCCATTCGATCCACCAGATCATCGGTGGGTTGATGCCCGTGGATAATTTCTACATCGCGCTCTATGATGCTGACGCCGAGATGCTCAGTTTCCCTTATTTCGTGGATGAGCGCGATGAGAGGCCTGTCGCTAAAAAGCTCGAAAAAGGGTTGACCGAGTATGTCCTGCGGACGGAACAATCCCTGTTGGCCTCGCCCGAAGTGTTTGCCGATCTGGTCGCAAGAGGAGAAGTGGAACAGATCGGGTCGCCCTCTATTGATTGGTTGGGTGTTCCCTTGAAAGCGCACGACGAGACCATTGGCGCGCTGGTGGTGCAAAGCTATACCGAGGGGATCCGGTTTTGCGAAGAGGATAAAGATCTGCTCGTATTCGTTTCTACGCAGATAGCGATGGCGATCGAGCGGGTGCGGGCCGAGGACGAACGCAGGCAGTTATTGACAGATCTTCAGCATCGCAGTGCCCAACTCCAGACTGCTGCCGAAGTGTCGCGCGCGGCCAGCAGTATCCTCGACCCGGACGAGTTGATTCAGCAGACCGTCGATCTGGTTCGCGAGCGGTTCGGCCTGTACTATGTTGGCTTGTTCCTGGTGGACCAGACCGGTGAGTGGGCCGGCGAACCGGGCAAGTGGGCGGTGCTGCGGGCGGGCACCGGAGAAGCAGGCCAAAAGATGTTGGAACAGGGCCACAAGCTGGAGATCGGCAGCACCTCCATGATCGGGCAGTGTGTGGCCCACAAACAGGCCCTCGTCGCGCTGGATCTGGACGGGGATGTGGACATGGCGTGTTTCAGAAACCCTCTGTTGCCCGAGACGCGCTCCGCACTGGCGCTGCCGCTCATCAGCCGTGACCAGGTCATCGGCGCCTTGACCACCCAGTCCTCCCAGGAGGCCACTTTCAGCGAGGAGGACATCCTGGTGCTCCAGACGATGGCCGATCAACTGGCCAACGCCATCCAAAACGCCCGGCTTTTCGACGAGACGCGCATGCGCGCCGAGCGGCTGGCGCTCCTCAACCGCGTCGCCAGGGCGATTGGCGCTCCCCTCCGTCTGGATGATCTGTTGGACACGGTCTATCGCGAGGTCTTGACTTTATTCCAACCCGATGCGCTCTTTATCGCCCTCTACGATGAAGAGGCGGACGAACTGGACGTGCGTTTCCGCATGGATGAAGGGTTCCGAGAACCCCCGACGCGGCGGCCCTTGGGCACTGGGTTTACCTCCCTCGTCGTTGCCGAGAGGAAATCTTTATTGGTTCAAGATTACGAACAGGAGAAGAAACGCCTGCCGTTGCCAGATCTATGCGGAACAAAGCGTACTCCCGCCTGCTGGCTGGGGGTGCCGATGCTGAGCAGTGGGCAGGTGATCGGCATGATCTGCGTACAGTCCTATCGCGCCCGCGCCTATGGTGAGGAGGAGCAATTGCTGCTCACGACCATCGCCGACGAGGTGGCCGTGGCGATAGAGAACGCCCGCTTGTTCGAAGAGGCTCGCAGTCGGGCCGAGCGGCTGGCGCTGCTCAACCGCATCGCCGGGGCTATCGGCGCTACCCTCCACCTGGACGACCTGCTTGTGCAGGTCTACCAGGAGGTCAGCTCCGTGTTCCGCACGGATGCTTTTTTCATCGCTCTCTACGACGACGAGACGGATGAACTGGACTTTCGCATCCAGATGGATGAAGGAGTCCGCGAGTCTCCCAGACGGGAGATTCTGGGGAGTGGGTTTACCTCCTTTGTGATCGCCGAGAAAAAAGCCTTGCTCGTTCAGGACTATGAACAGGAAAAAGATCGCTTGCCTACGCCGGTGCCGTTCGGGACCATGAAGGGACCGGCGTCTTGGTTGGGGGTGCCGATGTTGATCGGCGAGCGAGTGAGCGGCGTCATCAGTGTCCAGGCGTATCAGCCCTATGCCTATGGCGTGGAGGAGCGGTTGCTGCTCACCACCATCGCTGACCAGGTGTCTATGGCCGTGGAAAAGGCGCGACTGTACGAGCAGGCGCAGCAAGAGATCGCGGAGCGCAAGCGGGTCGAAGAGGCACTGCGGGAGAGCGAGGAACGGTATCGCCGCTTGGTAGAGATCTCGCCCGATGGCATCGTCGTGCACAGTGGAGGCCAAATCGTCTTTATCAACGCCGTCGGGTTGGGTCTCGTCGGCGCACAGAGCGCCGACCAGATCATTGGCCGCCCGGTGATGGATTTTGTTCATCCCGATTATCGAGGGATCGCCGCCGAGCGCATTCAGCGGGCGCTACAAGCAGGGAAACTGCCGCCTCCCATCCACGAAAAGTTCGTCCTTTTAGATGGGACGCTCCTGGATGTAGAAGTGACCGGCGCGCCCTTCCTCTACCAGGACCAGCCGGCCATGCTGCTCGTCGTGCGGGACATCACCGAGCGCATCCGGTCGGAGGAGGCGCTGTGCGAAAGCGAGGAGAGATACCGCACCCTGGTGGCCCAGGCGCCTATCGGCGTCTTTACCTGTGACCGCGACGGGAATATCACCCATGTCAATCCAGCTCTCTTGCAGATACTAGGCTCGGCTGACGAAAAGATCACCCGTCAATTTAACATGTTGACCATGCCCAACCTGGTCGAGGCTGGCATCGCCGTCAACATTCTCCGTTGTATGGAGGAGGCGATCCCGATTACGGACGAATATCGCTATCACTCCGATTTGGGTAAAGAGAGCATCTGCCGGGTGCGCCTGACCCCCCTGCGCGACGAGAGCGGGACGGTCAGTGGCGCGTTGGGCACCGTCGAGGATGTGACCGAACAGCGGCGCCTGCAGGAACAACTGGTCCACTCGGCCAAGCTGGCCTCCATCGGCGAGCTGGCCGCTGGCGTGGCTCACGAGATCAACAACCCCATCAACGGCATCATCAACTATGCCCAACTATTGTTGAACAAGACCGAGGGCGACACTCGCCAGGCCCGCTTTTTGGAGGGCATCCTGCGCGAAGGAGATCGCGTGGCTTCCATCGTGCGCGACTTGCTGACCTTCGCCCGCGTGGAAAGAGAAGCCCACAGCCCGGCTCACGTGCTCGATATTCTCCGGGTCACGCTCACACTGAGCGGGCAACAATTGAAAAAGGACGGCATCATTATAGAGATTCAAGAACAACCGAACTTGCCTCAGATCAAATGCCGCAGCCAGCGTATCCAGCAGGTTTTTCTCAACTTGATCTCCAATGCCCGCGATGCGCTCAATGCGCGCTATCCGGGGAGCGATCCGAACAAGCGCCTGGTCATTCGCATCGAAGAGATCGAAAAGGAAGGCCAACCTCACGTGCGTACCACGTTCCAGGATTGGGGAGAGGGAATCCCCGCTCGCAACCTTGCTCGTATTTTTACTCCCTTTTTCACGACCAAGCGCCCCGACGAAGGCACGGGATTGGGACTCTCGGTGAGCTATGGCATCGTCCAGGATCATCACGGCGATATTCTTGTGGAGAGTGTCGAAGGGGAGTACACTATTTTCCGGGTAGATCTGCCCCTCGACCCAGGGTGGAAGATGTGATATGATGCGCGTCTTGATCGTAGACGATGAACTGAGTATCCGCGAGACCTTTCAGGCCTTCCTGGAGGACGAGGGATACGACGCAACCACCGCAGCCGACTTTTTCGAGGCTGAATCGTTGCTGACGGAGCAGGCGTACGACGTCGTCGTGGCGGATATTATCCTGCCGCGCATCAACGGCCTGATGTTGCTGCAGCGCGTGCGCGAGGTTGACGCGGATGTTCCGGTCATCATGGTCACCGGCGAGCCAGACGTGTCCACCGCGGCTGAGGCGGTGCGTCACGGCGCGTATGATTATGTGGCGAAACCGGTCAATCAGGAGATGCTGCTCCGGGTGGTGGGTCGCGCCATGGAGAAAAAACGTCTCCTGGATGAAAAGCGCCGTCTGGAAGCCGAGAACTTGGCCTATCAGGCGGATCTGGAGATAAAAGTCGCTGAGCGTACCGCCGAACTGGAGCAGCGCAATCGGGAACTGTCGGCGCTATTCGAGATCGGCCAGGATATATCGGCCACGTTGGACCTGACCGAGGTGCTCAAGCGAGTGACGCAGCGCGCGACTCAGGTGTGTGGCGCGCTGCGCTGTACGATTTTGCTGTTGACAAAAGACGGAGAGGCGCTGACGCCGATCATGTCCCAGTTTAGCAATGGGCACATAGATCGGGGAATGTGGCAGTTGTTCAAGAACACGGTCCAGCTCTGGCGGGTGGCGGATGTGCCGGAAGAGATTAGACAGATCATTGAGGACCGTCGCCCGTTGTTCATCTCGGATGCCTTGGCCTCCTCGTTACCCCGGCAGTGGATCGAGCCGTTTGGAATCAGGAGCGTGCTCGTCGTCCCGTTGATCAGCAAGGATCGGTTCATTGGGCTGATGGCGCTCGATCACGTCGAGGAGGGACGGGAATTTACGGCGGAGCAGGTGGACCTGGCGATGGCTGTCGCAACTCAGGCAGCCGTGGCCACGGAGAATGCCCAGCTTTTCCTGAGCGAGCGAAAGCGCGCCTCCCAATTGGCCGTGGTCAACCAGGTGGCCCGCAAGATCGCCTCGATCCTGGATCTGGAGCAGCTCTTGCAAGAGATCGTCATCTCCATTCAGCAAGGCTTCAATTACTTCAACCTGGCCTTGTTCTTGCTGGACGAAACGGCTGACAGGTTAGAGATGCTGGCGCTGCACGGGGGTTTCGAGCGTGTAGCGGCGTTGGACTATACCCAGGCTGTAGGTGAGGGGCTGATCGGCACAGCCGCCGAGTCTGGACAGCCGATCCTGGTCAATGACGTGGCGCAGGACGACCGTTTTATCTCTGGCTTTTTGAGCATAGAGTTGCCTAGATCAGAGTTATGTGTGCCCATCAAACTGCTGGATCAGGTCATCGGTGTCCTCGACGTTCAGGATACCCAGGCGAATGCCTTTGATGAGACAGATCTCGTCGCTATGCAGACGCTGGCCGACCAGATTGCCATCGCTATTGAGAACGCCAGGCATTTCGAGGAAGCACAGCGACGCGCTGTGCAATTGGAAGTTGCTTCCGAAGTGGCCCGCGACGCTGCCGCCATCCTCGATGTGGAGCAACTCCTGGACGAGACAGTGCGTCTCATCTCCAGCAAATTTGGCTTCTACCACGCTGCCGTTTTCCTGCTGGACGAGCGCTCCGAATGGGCGATCCTTCAAGCGGCTTCCTCCGAGGGCGGCCGGCGCATGCTGGAGAGGGGGCACAAGCTGGCCGTCGGCAAGGCCGGCATCGTCGGCCACGTCGTCGGCTCCGGCGAGCATCGCCTCGTCGTGGATGTGGGCCAGGACGCCGTGCACCTTGCCAGCCCCGACCTGCCCGATACCCGTTCCGAGATGGCCCTGCCCCTCGTCAGTCGCGGGCGGGTCATCGGCGTCCTCGACGTTCAGTCTGTGCAGGAGGCTGCCTTCACCGAAGAGGACGTGGCTACCTTGCAGACGATGGCCGATCAATTGGCCAACGCGATCGAAAACGCGCGTCTCTTTGAGGCCGAGCAACGACGACGGCAGGAAGCAGAGACCCTCTACCGGGCGGCGCAGGCTCTCACAACCACCCTCGATCTGTCTCAGGTTTTTGAATGCATCTTGAGCGAGTTGCAACAGGTCGTACCCTACGACAGCGCCTCGGTCCAGTTGTTGCACGACGACCGCCTTGAGATCATCGGCGGGCGCGGCTTTTCCAATCTGGATGGATTGCTGGGCCTTACCTTTGATCTTTCAAAGAAGGATAATCCCAACAAAGAAGTTATCCGGCGGCGGGCGCCTTTGATCGTGGAGGATGCGCCGTCGGTATATCCAGCATTTCACAAGGAACCGCATGCCTCCGCGGGCATTCGTGCCTGGCTGGGGGCGCCTCTGCTGATCGGCGACCAGATCGTCGGGATGCTGGCGCTGGACAAACGGGAACCGGGTTTTTACACTTCCGAACACGCCAATCTGGCTTTGGCATTTGCTGCTCAGGCTGCTATCGCCATCGAGAACGCCAGGTTGTACGAGGAGCAGAGAGAAAGGGCGCTTCAGGCCGAGTCTCTGTTGCACATCGAACAGGCGATCAATTCCTCCCTCGAACTCGATCCCACGTTGCAGACCATCGTCAAGACGATGGCGCGATTGATGGGAGTCGCGCAGAGCGGGATCATACTGTTCGATGAGCAATGTCAGCACGGTCGCCTGACCGCCGAATATCATGAGGCAGAGGAAATCCCCGTCGAGGAGATCCAAATTCCCCTGGAAGGGAATCTCTCGATAGAGAGGATTCTGGATACCAGAGAGCCCCTGGCGATCTATGACGCCGAAAACGATCCGTTGTTGGTCAGTATCCAAGACGTCGTTCGCCAGCGAAACATCAAATCTATTTTGATCGTTCCTCTGATTACCAAGGGGAGGGTGATCGGAACGATTGGGTTCGACGCCCTAGAGGCCCCCAGGCATTTTACAGAAGAAGAGATCCGGCTTGGCCAGATTCTCGCGGGCCGCGCCGCCATTGCCATCGAGAATGCTCAGCTTTACAATGCCGCTCAACGAGAGATCGCCGAACGCAGACGGGCGGAGGAGGCGTTGCGGGAGAGGGCGGTCCGTCTGGAGCTTATCGCGCGCATGGGCCAGAGGACGACCGCGATTCTGGAGCTTGACGAACTCTTGCACCAGGCGGTCGACCTGATCCACGATGCGTTCGGATACTATAACGTCAACGTCATGCTCGTAGAGGATGACGAGATCGTGCTCAGAGCAGCCACACTCCCGGTGGCTCGCTCCCACGAGGGTCATTTCCGATTGCATGTCGGGGCTGAGGGCATCACGGGCTGGGTGGCAGGAAGCGGCGAGCCGCTGTTGGTGCCGGACGTGAGCCTGGATGCTCGTTACTACAGTCCGATGGAAGAGACCAGGGCGAGATCTGAACTGGCGGTGCCCATCACGTTGAAAAAGATGGTGATCGGAGTGCTGGGCGCGCAGAGCGCAGAGCGTGATGACTTTTCTGAGGCGGATCTCTTTACGTTGCAGACGATTGCCGATCAACTGGCCATTGCTATCGAGAACGCCCGATTGTACGAGGAGGCGAGACGCCACGTGGACGAGCTGACCGCCCTCCACAATATTGACGTGGCCATCACCTCCATCCTGGACCCCGACGAGGTGCTGCAAGTGATTTACGAGCAGATCCATGGGGTGATGAACCTCACTACCTTTTTCATCGGGTTGTATGACGAGGAAAAAGACGAACTGTATCTGCCCCTCGTGATGGAAAAAGGGGAACGGTTGCCGCCCATTTTGGTGGAGGAGGAGGGATTAAGCGGCTGGGTGGTCCGCAACCGGCAACCGCTCGTGATCGGGGATATGGAGGAGGAGCAGGACACGCTGCCCGTAGCATCCCTTGTCTTTGGCATCCCTGCGCGCTCGTTGATGCTGTTGCCGCTCATTGCCAAGGGCAAGGTGATCGGCGTCATCTCTGTTCAGGCCGAAGAGCCTCACGCTTTCGACGAAGGCCACGAGCGTCTCTTTGCCAACATCGCCCGGCAGGTCGCCATCGCGGTAGAGAACGCCCAGTTGTTCGAAGAGACCAATCGTCGCCTGGCCGAGACGCGCCTGTTGCAGGAGGTGATGCAGGCTGCCGCTTCGACCCTCGATTTCGACGAGGTGCTCACTCGCACCATCGAAACGCTCCATAGAACCCTGGGTATAGATTATCTCGCCTTTGTCCTTCCCGACGAACGAGATGGGTTAAAGATGCACCCATCTCTGATCGGCTATCCGTCGAGCCTGAAGGAATTACGCATCACGCTGGATGAGAGCGTGAGCGGCCAGGTGTACCAGAATGGCGAGCCGCGCATTATCCCCGATGTGCGAGAGGCGCCCTGCTACTTTGAGGGTACGTCGGAGGTCCGCTCTGAATTGGCCGTGCCGGTTAAGGTGGCTGGCCGAGTCGTCGCTGTCCTCAACGTGGAAAGCATTGAAGTGGGAGCCTTTGGAGAGGAGAGTTTGCATCTTTTCTCCGCCATTGCCGCTCAACTGGGTGTGGTGCTGGAGAACGCCCGGCTATTCGAGGAAACCAAGCATCGTCTGGCCGAGACGCGCCTGTTGCAGGAGGTGATGCAGGCGGCGGCCTCGACCCTTGATTTCGACGAGGTGCTTGGCCGCACGATCGAAACGTTGAACAAAGCCATGGACATAGAACACCTGGGCTTTGCTATCCCGGACGAGCGCGGGACGGGCCTGATATCTCACCCGTCCCGGATTGGACATCTCCCTTTGCAGGGCAGTTTGTACATCCCGTTTGAAGGAAGCGTGACCGGTCAGGCGTACCGGAGTGGCGAGCCTCAAATTGTCCATGACGTGCGAGAATCACCCTATTACTTTGAGGGTGTCTCCCTGACTCTTTCTGAGTTGGCTGTGCCGGTCAAGGTGGCTGGCCGGGCCATCGCGGTGCTCAACGTGGAGAGTTCTGAGGTAGGGGCTTTTGATGAAGACGATCTCCGCTTCTTTTCGGCCGTTGCCGCCCAATTGGGTGTGGTACTGGAGAACGCCCGGCTGTTCGAGGAGACCAATCGGCGCCTGGCCGAGACGCGCCTGTTGCAGGAAGTGATGCAGGCGGCGGCCTCGACCCTCGATTTCGACGAAGTGCTCGCTCGTACCATCGAAATATTGCACAGAACCCTGGATATCGATCACCTGACCTTTGTTCTGCCCGACGAGCACGAGGATACGTTGCGGGTGCATCCTTCCTGGATCGGCTACTCATCCGTGGATGTCGAGACGTATATACCCATAGATAGCAGTGTGAGCGGTCGGGTGTATCGGACTGGAGAGCCGCAAGTCATTTCCGACGTGCGCCAGGTACCCTATTATTTTGAAACGACACCGGGTATCCTTTCCGAGTTGGCCGTGCCGGTCACGGTAGCCGATCGGGTCATCGCCGTTTTGGATGCCGAAAGCCCCCAACGCGGAGCGTTTGATGAGAATGCCCTGCGCCTCTTTTCCGCCGTCGCCGCCCAACTAGGCGTGGTGCTGGAGAATGCCCGGCTGTTCGAAGAGACCAGTCGCCGTCTGACCGAGACCCGTCTGTTGCAGGAGGTGATGCAGGCTGCCGCCTCGACGCTCGACTTTGACGAAGTGATCGCTCGCATCATCGAAACCTTGCATCGAATGCTGGACATTGAGTACTTGACCTTTGTTCTGCCCGACGAGCGGGGCAATATGATGATGCATCCGTCCCGGATTGGCTATCCCTCCTCGCTGGATGATGATCCGTTCATACAACTGGAGCAGAGTGTGTGTGGACAAGTGTATCAGAGTGGAGAGCCGCAGGTCATCCCTGATGTGCGGGAGGTGCCCTATTATGCCGAGGGCGTGCCAGAAGCCCTTTCCGAGTTGGCCGTGCCGGTGAAGGTGGCGGGTCGGGTCATCGCGGTGCTCAATGCCGAGAGTGCTGAACTGGGGGCTTTTGGCGAAGAGGAGTTGCGTATCTTTTCTGCTATCGCTGCCCAGATGGGCGTGGTGCTGGAGAACGCGCGGCTGTATCAGCGGCTCGAGGCTCAGGCGATTGAACTCTCGCGGGCGTATGAGGACTTGCGCGAGATCGATCGTCTGCGCGCCGAGCTGGTGCAAAATGTGAGCCACGAACTGCGCACTCCCCTCAGCCTGATCCGGGGGTACGTCGAGTTGCTGCTGGACGGCGACCTGGGCGACGTGCTCAACGCTCAGCGGGATGCGTTGCAGATCATCCGCGAGCGCGCCGCGGCCCTGTCGCGCTTGATCCACAACTTGACGATGCTGCAAGATGCGCCCCGAGAGATGGCGTCGCTGGCTCCCGTGCCGGTCGCCGAAGTGATACAGCATGCCCTGGGAGAATTTCAACGTCCCGCGCAGCAGACAGACGTATCTTTCTGCCAAGATATACCCGAAGGGTTGCCGCTCCTATTGGGCGACCGAAGGCGATTGGAATTAGTCTTTGAGCACTTGGTGGGTAACGCGATCAAATTCAGCCCCAGCGGGGGTACTGTGAGTGTGCGCGCCTGGGCAGAGCGGGAGATGGTCTGCATCTCAATCGCCGATGAGGGGATTGGGATTGCGTCTGAGCATTTGGAGCGGATCTTTGATCGCTTCTACCAGGTGGATGGCAGCGCCAGACGGCGCTATGGCGGCATGGGCGTGGGGTTGGCGTTGGTCTGGGAGATCGTCCGGGATCACGGCGGGGCGGTCACGGTGGAAAGTGAACTGGGGGAGGGCAGCACGTTCACGGTCGCATTGCCAATCGTCACTCGTCAGTAGGGTGTATCCACATGAAACGTTTCGTCGCTATTGCAGGAAATATCGGAGTGGGAAAATCTACGCTGACGACGCTTCTGAGCGAGCGGCTGAATTGGGAGCCGTTTTTTGAGGCCGTCAACGACAATCCCTATCTGGTCGATTTTTACGAGGATATGCAGCGCTGGAGTTTCCATTCGCAGATCTATTTCCTCTCGCGCCGCTTGCGTTGTCATTGGCAGTTGCTCGAGCGTGCTAACTCGGTGATTCAAGATCGCACCGTTTACGAGGATGCCGAGGTCTTTGCCCGCAATCTTTATCGTCAGGGACTGATGAATGAGCGAGATTACCGTAGCTACCACGAGCTGTACGAGGTAATGACAGCCGTACTCGCTCCGCCGGATCTGGTCGTCTATTTGCGGGCTTCGGTCCCCACGCTCCAGGAGCGCATCCGTCACCGGGGCCGTTCCTACGAACAGGGGATCTCGACCGTCTATTTGGAACAACTCGACGTATTGTATCAGGAATGGATCGACCAATTTTCTAGCTGCCCGGTATTGAGCGTGCCTTCCGATGACCTTGACTTTGTGATGAACCCGCATCATCTGGAACTGGTCACGACCAAGATTCTGACTCTTTGTTCCAAAGAGACAAAAGTTGAAGGGCGGGAGGAGGTGACGTTTGAGATCGATGAGAAATTCTGAGTCTCAACGTGCAAACCGCCCGGTGAACGGCGTTGAGCGACGTCCTGCGTCCTCGATGCAGAAGCAACTGCGGGAACTGACCTTTCTTTACGAAACCAGTCAGGTGCTCGCCGCTACCCTCGATCTGGATAGCATGCTGCAATCCCTGATCACTCAGGTGCGGGATTACTTCCAGGTAGATGCGGTCTCGGTGGCCCTGCTGGATGAGGAGACCGGGCCAGACCTGGCCGGGGCGGGAGAGCTGGTCTTTCGCATTGCTGTCGGTGAGGCGGCGGATGAGGTGATCGGGCTGCGCTTGGCCGCTGGCCAGGGGATCGCGGGTTGGGTGCTCCAAACTGGGGAGCCAGCATTGGTGGCTGCTGCTCACGATGACGCTCGTTTCTATCCTGGGGTGGATGATCGAACCGATTTTTTCACGCGCATGATGTTGGCTGTCCCCATCAAGGATGAGGGCCGTGCCATCGGTGTGATCGAAGCGATCAATCCGACGACAGGTACCTTCGACGAGGACGCACAGCGGTTGTTACGCGCCATGGCCGATCTGGCCGCTGCCGCCATCCGCAACGCCGAACTGTACGAGCGCGTGCGGCAGGCCGAGCGCCGCTACGAGAGTCTCTTTAACGAAAGCACAGACCCGGTCATTGTGATGGATCTGGAGGGCAAGATCCTGAATCTCAACCAGCGGGCGGTCGAGGTTTTCAGACGTTCTCGCGAGCAGTTGCTGGGCGAGGATCCTTGTGACTTGTTCGGAATGCCTCGGGAGACGTATCGGGATACCCTGCAGCAGCTTCGAGAAGGTAAGCGGATGAATCTGGAGATGAAAATCCCCTTCGGTGAGGAATTTCGCACGCTGGAAACGCACGTCGCCAAGATTGACTATGGTGAGCGCGAGGCCATTCAGTGGATCGGACACGACATCTCGGAGCGGGTGGAATTGGAACGCATGCGGGACGATCTAACGCACATGATCATCCACGATCTGCGTAATCCGTTGGGCAACATCGTCAGCAGCCTGCAAATGATGCACACGGCCTTTATCGAGCACGACGATACACTGCCGGTGCTGGAGGTGCTGCACATCGCCATCCGCAACAGCAAGAAACTCAGCCAGTTGATCGATTCCCTGCTGGACTTGCGCCGGCTGGAGGCGGGCAAGGCGGAGCTGCGCAAAGCTTTTGCGAATCCCAGGTCCTTGGTGCGGGAGGCGGTTGAATTGATCCAGCCATTGGTGCTGAAAAAGAGGCAAAATTTGGCGTTGCAGATCGCCCCCGGCTTACCAGAGTTGTCTGTAGACCGCGATATGATGACGCGCGTGTTGACCAACCTGCTGGACAACGCGATCAAGTTTGCCCCGCTGGAAGGGCATATCACGGTTGGTGTAGAACGGCAAGAGGATGCCGTGTTGTTTGCTGTATCGAACGATGGGCCGGACATCCCGTCGGAATATCGCCAGCGCATCTTTGATCGTTTCACCCGACTCAAGGATGCCGAGGGTGTCAAGGGAACCGGCCTGGGACTGGCTTTTTGCAAGTTGGCCGTGGAGGCCCACGGAGGCCGCATCTGGGTGGAGAGCGAAGCGGGCCAGGGCAGTTGCTTCAAGTTCACATTGCCCTTGTCGTCCGCTCCGGCAGATGATGAAGCCTAAATCAAAAGACTGACCGCTAACGACCGATGTACGAATTCAACCCATATGTCCTTTTGCCTCTGACCGCGATGGTGGGGGCCGCTATGATGAATATCCTCTCCTGGCGCAGGCGGGCCGAGAGTTATATCAACTGCCTGATGGTCTGGCTCGCTGCCCTGGGCGTGCTGTGGTTTCTCTTCGTCGCGCTGAGCTGGCTCGCGGCGGACGCCCGCCAGGCCGCGCTGTGGTGCAAATTGGCCTACGCGCCGGCCATCGTTATCCCCAGTCTCTTGCTGCATCTGGTGCTGATCCTGACACAGAGCGACTGGTTGCTCCAGCACCCGAACCGTTGGCGCTGGCTGTACCTGCCCGTTCCCTTTCTCGCTGTCGCGCTGGCCGCAAACCTGCTCATCGCTGGCGCTCGGCGTTTTGCGTATGGTTACAGTTTCGAGTACGGGCCTCTCCATATCCTCTATGCCCTGGTCTATTTGAGTTTTCAGACCGTTGCTTTCGTCCTCTGTGTAGCGCGGTTCAGGAATACACAGCCGGGAGAATTGCTCCACCATCAACTCAAATACGCGATCTGGGGCCTGGCGTTGCCGGGCGTCATCGGTCTGTTTACCTTTGGCATCTTGCCCATATTTTTTGATGTCCGAGTCTTTCCGTTTGCCTCTTTCTCGAGCATCATTACCATGATGCTCGTGAGCTATGCGATTCTCAAGCGCCAGTTGTTTGACATTGTCCCCATCGCTTTGCGCGACGTCGTGACTAGCATGGCCGATGGGGTGCTCGTACTGGATCTGGAACAGCGCATCGTCAGCATCAACTTGGCCTGCCAGCGCCTGTTTGCGTTGGAGCATTCTGTCGTCGGCATGCACCTGACAGAGGCGTTGGGGTCCGCTGGCGAGCGGCTGGCGGCCTCGTTGCAGGCGAATGATTTATCCCAGGGAGCGGAGCAGCGGGTGGAGTTGAGCCTGGATGAGCCGTCCATTGCCCTGGAGGCCAGCGCGTTTCCCGTGGTCCGCAACGGCGGCGAGACTGTCGGACAATCGTTGATCCTGCGCGACATCTCGGCTCGCAAGGAACTGGAGCGCCTGCGCGAGGATCTCTCTCACATGTTGGTCCACGATCTGTGCAATCCCCTGGGCACTATCTCTGGGGCAGCCAAGGTGCTGGAGCAGGAAGCGGATGAGTGCGATCCCGAGATCGTACACCAAACTGTGGACATCATCTCGCGCAGCGTGCAGCGTATGATGACGCTGGTGGATAATTATCTGGAGGTCGGACGGCTGGAGACAAGACAGGTGCCGGTGAAAAAGGCACCCGTCGCGCCGGAGCGGATGGTGGCAGAGGCGATAGATACGATGCACGCTCTCGCGACTGCCCAAGAGATCACGTTGGCCGCGGAGATCGAGCCAGAGATCCCGGTCGTGGCTATGGACGATAAGCTGATCGTGCGGGTGCTGATCAATCTCCTGGATAACGCCATCAAGTTCAGCCCCCGGAGAGAGCAGGTGCAGGTCAGCTTGGCGCGGCAAGATGATGGATTGCTTTTCTCGGTCAGTAATCAAGGCCCCGCAATTTCCCCCGAGGAGCAGGAGCGGGTGTTTTACAAGTACGTGCAACTGGAGCGGCCCAACCGACGCGGGTTGGGGTTAGGGCTGGCTTTTTGCAAACTGGCGGTGGAGGCCCACGGAGGCCACATCTGGGTGGAGAGCAAAGGGGAGCGTGGCGTGACGTTTTATTTCATCTTGCCCGTAGCGACCGTCTCTAAGGAGACGGCGTGCAGGGCCGAGCCTTTGGAGGTTGGATGACTGAGCAATTGTACTATACGGACTCGTACTGCACGCGCTTTTCTGCCCGTGTGATCGAGCGATTGACCTGGGATGAGCACCCGGCTGTTGTGCTCGATCGGACAGCCTTTTATCCCACCTCGGGCGGCCAGCCAGCCGATCGCGGGACGCTCAACGGCGTGATCTTGCTCGACGTCGCCGTGCGCGAGGGGGACGGTGCCATCCTCCACGTCCTTTCGGCTCCGCTTCCCGCTTTGGGGCAGGACGACTCGCCGGAGATGGAGGTGGCAGGAGCGGTAGATTGGCCGCGTCGTTTCGATCACATGCAGCAACACACGGGTCAGCATATTCTCTCCGCCGCCTTCGAGCGATTGCTCGATGCCGATACGGTGGGGTTTCACCTGGGAGCCGAGACGAGCACCATCGATCTCGACGTGGCCGGATTGGACGGGGAAGCGGTGGAGCCGGTCGAGGAATTGGTCAATCGAATTATCTGGGAGGATCGCCCGATCCACGTGCGTTTCGTCAGTCCTGATGAACTGACGGCGTTGCCCGTGAAACGCCCGCCCCCGGTGGAGGGTCCGTTGCGCATCGTAGAGATCAGGGGGCCGGGATCGGACCCAGAGCGCAGCTTTGACGTGAACGCCTGCGGTGGGACGCACGTCGCCCGCACCGGCGAGATCGGCCTGATCAAGATCACGCGGCTGGAGCATCGGGGGGAAGAGACGCGCGTCGAATTTCTGTGCGGCAGGCGCGCCCTGCGCGATTACCGGACCAAGAACAGCGTGGTCAACGATCTGGCGAGCGCGTTGACCGTCGGCTACTGGGAGCTGGATCAGGCCGTGGAGCGGATGCAGGCCGAGATCAAGCAATTGCGGCGCGATCTGCGCCAAGCGCGCGCGCGGCTGCTGGACGTGGAGGCCGTTGAGCTGGCGGAATCCGCGCTCGTCTGCGGGCCGTATCGCGTGGTGGGGCAGATCTGGGAGCAGCGTGAAGTGGAGGAACTGCGCGGGCTGGCTCGAAAGTTGGCGGAGCGGCCCGGCATCGTGGCGCTGTTGATCGGCGTCGGCGAGCGGGTCGATCTCTGTTTTACTCGCGCCGAGGACTTGGATCTGGACGTGGCGGCGTTGCTTCGGGAGGCGTGCGCCCAATTGGGAGGCCGGGGAGGAGGGCGGCCCCAAGCGGCTCAGGGCAGCGCCCCGGCGATCGATCGGAGCCGTGTCGAGGCCGTGATGGCCGATTTGTTGTCGAGTTTGGCTGAAAGGAGTGAGGAGTAGGGAGCAGGAGAAGGCGTTAGCCATACGTCCTTGCTCTCTATACTGGTAAAGACATTATGAAAGAAATTGCACCCAATATCTATGTTGCAACCGAGTATCCGGGCGTTAACGTCGGCTTTATCGTCAGACCGGCAGGCATCGTCGCTGTGGATGCGCCGACCTTGCCCAGAGACGCACGCACCTGGCGGCGGCAGATCGCTGCGATGGAAAAAGGTCCCATCTTGTACACGGTACTCACCGACGCTCACCCGCACCGGCTGTTGAACGCGGGGCTGTTGAAGGCTCCCATCGTCGCGGCACGGGCGGCTTATGCACGGGCGGCTGACTATACCGATGGTTTCTGGCGCAACGTCGTCCGGGGGTTGATGCGCTATTATCCCAACGTAGGCGGCAGCCTGGCGGATTTGAACGTTGTGCTGCCCGAGATTCTATTCCACAACAACCTGACGCTGCACAAAGGTCAGGTGGACGTGACGGTCGAGCGGGTCGCTGGTAGCGCGCCTGGTAGCGCCTGGATCGATCTGCGCGAGGAGGGGGTACTCTTTACGGGCGATACGATGGTCGCCGAGACCCATCCTGTCCTGGATGCGTCGCCGGATACCAAGGCGTGGCTAGACACACTGGCGATGCTGCGTCGTCCGCAGTTCTCGGGGATCACCATCGTCCCCGGTCGCGGCCCCCTTTGTGACCAGGTAACCAGCCAGGACCTCAGCGAGTATATTCGCGTGGTGCGTCGACGAGCGCGTTCGCTGTGTAGAGCCGGGCGACCTCAAACAGATGTGGAGGAATTTGTACCCGAGTTGCTCTCCATGTTCCCCGTTCCCGAAGAGAGGCGCGATCAGCTTCAGCGTCGCGTCCAGTCTGGACTGGAACGTGTGTACGAGGAACTGGGCAGTGAACAGTAGGCAGAGATATGGCGATCACGAGTAAGGAGTTGGAGCGCCTGCGGGCGGTAAAGGCGGTGCACGAGGCGGAGTTGATGCGCAAGGCGAACGTCGTCGGCGTGGGGATTGGACTCGCTCAGCAGGATGGGGACTCGACGGGCAAACCGGCCATCGTAGTTTCGGTGACTCGCAAGGTGCCCGCCTCACAACTTGCCCCAGGCGACGTGATACCGCGCGAGTTGGAGGGTGTGCCCGTGGATGTTCAGGTCGTCGGTGAGCTGCGGGCGTTTTCCTAGTGGTTGATCAGCAATTCTTATTATGAGATTCGTAGTGATGACTTTAGTCGTTTTGACCACTCAACCAGCGACTAAAGTCGCCACTACGAACCTATATCGCTGGTTGTTGATGGCGAGTTTTCAACTGCATAGCCGCACTGGATAGATAGGAGGCGGGAGATGATGGTTGCGGAGATGGTGGCCCAGGCGAAGCAGGTCAAGCAGGCGCACGTTCTCGATCTGTTGAACAAGCGCAACGTTGTGGGCGTTGGTTTGGGGTACAAGATCAGCCAGGGGGTCGACACGGGCGAACTGGGGCTGGTCGTCTCGGTCATGCGCAAGGAAGCGGTCGCTGTCCTGTCCGCCAAAGATCTGATACCCCCGGCGTTGGAGGGGGTCAAGACGGACGTGGTGGAGACCGGGGTATTGCGCGCCTTCCAGTTAGGTCCCCTCGATCGCTGGCGTCCTGTGGTTCCGCCCGGTGTTTCTCTGGGGCACTATCAGATCACCGCCGGCACGTTTGGCTGCCTGGTGCAGCGAGATGGAGAACGCTTCATTCTGTCCAACAATCACGTGCTGGCCGACTCCAATAAGGGTGGAGCAGGGGAGTCGATCCTCCAGCCAGGCCCGGCGGATGGCGGCGTGAGCACGGATCGCATCGCTACACTGGCCGGCTATGTGGAACTCGACTTTGGCGCTGCCCCGTCGGAGTGTTCCGTCGCCGATTGGTCCGCCAAGCTGCTGAATTACGTCGCCGGCGCGTTTGGATCGAGCCATCAACTCCAGCCGGTGAAGCAGACCGCGGGGGTCAATCGGGTGGACGCGGCGCTGGCCCGACCTTTATCGCTAGACATCGTGAGCAACGAGATTCTCTACATCGGCGCGCCGGTTGGAGTGGGCGCTGCCACGCTGGGGGCCGAGGTGCAAAAGACGGGGCGCACCACCGGCCATACCCAGGGGGCCATTACTCAGATTGACGCCACGATGAGCATCAGCTATGGCGAGCACGCGGCGCTCTTTACCGACCAGCTCGTCGCCGGCGCGATGAGCAGGCCGGGCGATTCCGGCTCGGCAGTGCTGGATATGGAAAAGCGCGTCGTGGGATTGCTCTTTGCCGGTTCTGAAGCGGCGACGATCATCAATCCGATTGACGAGGTGTTCGCGGCCCTGGACGTGGAGTTGGTCCTGTAATCAAAAGTAAACCGAAAGCCGAGTGAAGGCTCGGTGACGTACCTTTGGGCTTCTCAAAATGGCCCGGTGCAAAAGCGCCGGGCCGTTTTTTTGTGTGCAGTCCGGTTTTGACCGTTGACTGCCTCCAGGCGATCAAATTGGGGTAGTGGTTACATATTGACTGATGACGCTCCGAATGGTATATTGTTTCCAAAAATAGACCAGGAGGAGCGCCGGTATGATCCAGACTGTAATCACGCATCGCTGCACGAAATGCAACAGTGCCAACAT
>DAOTUB010000332.1:0-17584 GCA_034437455.1 Anaerolineae bacterium
GAAAGAGTGTTTTCCCTTCCGTCACATCCAGACGTGCGACTGTGACGAACTGGCTAAGCCATAGCATAGCCTCCAATGCGCTATTTTCACGTTTCAACCGACTAATCTATATCCGTTTTTGGGATATAATCGCCTTTTCCAGGCTCTGGCTTCAGACCTCGTTCCCTTTCCTTTGTCCCAAACGTGAAACGCTCTCCATGATGGAAATATGCACATCATCGCTGGGAGCGGCTGACGTACAACGTGTCTGCTCATGTCCTTGACATAGAACGTATGTTCGTGTATAATAACCACACCGCATACAATTGAGAGCGAGGAGGCGGAGATGAACGATCATATCTCGGAGAAACAGCAGAGGATTTTGGAGTTTATCAGCGAGTACGTCAGAGATAACAGCTACCCACCCTCCATGCGCGAGATCGGTGCTGCGACAGATATTAGCTCCACCTCGGTGGTGAGTTACAATCTGAGACGCCTGGAGGAAGCTGGCTATATCACGCGAGAGCGGGAAGTGTCGCGTGGTTTAAAGTTGACTTCCCAGGCCCTCACTCAGTTGATGCCGCAGTTCGCGCCAGAGAAAGCGACCCGGCTGCCGCGGACGAGCTCTATGGCGACGGAGGATGTGGTCCGACTGCCGCTGTTGGGCCGCATTGTGGCCGGAGAGCCGATTCCGGTGCCGGCCAGCGACTTTGCGTTGATGGGCGACGAGACGATCGAGTTGACCCGTGACATCCTGGGGGATCCCAAGGGATTATACGCCCTGGAGGTGGAGGGGAACTCGATGATCGATGCGCTGGTACACGATGGTGACGTGGTCGTTATGCGCCACCAGCAGAACGTAGAAAACGGCGAGATGGCGGCAGTGTGGCTGCGAGATCGGGAGGAGGTGACGCTCAAGCGCTTTTACCTGGAGGAAAGTGGGCGCGTGCGTCTCCAGCCAGCCAACCCGGCGATGAAGCCCATCTACGTGGATGACCCTCGCCAGGTGGAAGTGCAAGGCAGGGTGGTCATGGTCATCCGCAAGTTGCAATAAAAGCGTCAACAGCGTACGTCGTTGCGCTTTCAAGGCCCAGCCATGTGGCTGGGCCTTTTTGTGCGCCTGTTTGGGATACTCCTGCTGAATTTGGAAAAATTGGTGATAAAGCGGCTTGACGAGTGGCAAGTGCTTTGATATGATATAATTTACACTAGAACATTCGTTCTGTAACAAGGTAACAGTTCCAATATCCCTTTGGAACAAACATCGTGGATCGGATGGGAGGAGCTGAAAGAATGCATGAAAAGTTAGAATTTCAATCGGAACGTATCGAGGCGGTACTGTCGATGCACAAGGTGCCGGTGCGGGTGACCGGCGGCACCGTGACGCCCCGCTGGATCCGCTTCCAGGTGCTCCCGGCGGTGGGAGCCAAGATCTCAAAAATTAGAGGGTTGAGCGAGGAACTGGCAGCCGCCCTTGACGCGCCAAATTGCCGGGTATCTCGGCGCGGGGCGGCGGTCACCGTTGAAGTACCCCGCGATCACCCGCAGCCGGTACGCCTGCTGCCCCTCTATCGCCAACTCGACCTCGACGACATCCCGCCGGTGACCGCGACGCTGGGCCTAGCCGAGGATGGCGCGCCCCTGCTCATCCGCTTGCCCAGTCCCGACGTGGCTCACATCTTGGTCGCGGGAACGACCGGATCGGGCAAGACGATACTTTTGCAAACGACGATCCTCAGCTTGGCGATGTCCAATTCTCCTCCCTCTCCTTTGAAGAGCCAAAATCGAGAGCTTTCCATGGTGCTGGTGGATCCCAAGGGCGGCGCTTTCAGCTTATTTGAAGGATTGCCCCACCTGGCTCGCCCGGTCATTCGAGAAGTGGAAGAGACGAGTGAGGCGCTTCAAAGCCTGGTCCGCTTGATGGAGAGGCGGGGAACTCGTAGCTCAAAGCTCGCAACTCGCAACCCCAACGTCGTGGTGATCATCGACGAGTTGGCCGACATGTTGATGGTGGGCGGCAAGGAAATACAGACACCGCTGACCCGTCTTCTGCAACGCGGGCGCTCCTGCAACATCCACATCATCGCGGCCACACAGAAGCCAAGCTCCGCCGTGCTGGGATCCCTGATCAAGGCGAACTTTCCCGTGCGGTTGGTCGGGCGGGTAACGAGCACGACGGACGCGCGGGTGGCCAGCGGGTGGAGCGGTACAGGGGCGGAGCGGCTGCTGGGGCGGGGCGACTTTGTCGCCGTAGCCGAGGGGCGCGTGATGCGCTTCCAGGCGGCCTGCGTCACACCAGACGAGATACGGGAGATCGTGGCCCGACTGGCGCAGGGTGCTTTGCCGTCTATTTTTGTTTCGACAGGCTTAGGGAGCGATTCTCGTGTCCCTCTGGCCTCTCGAACGTCCCTGTTGCCCGGACCGGTGAGGCGGTATCTCGTTTAGGACACCGCCACTACGAGACAGTTGGCCGAGACGATCAGAGGAGTGTAAAGATGAGAGAGAACCGTGATGATAGTTGGAGAAAGCTAAAACTTTTTACTGGATTGGTGGCGCTGGCCTTTGCCGTGACGCTGGCGCTGATCGTCGGCAACCGTTTGAGCGACGAGGCCCTGGGCGTATTGGCCGGGGCGGTGTGCGGAGTAGGGGCGGCGATCCCGACCAGTTTGATCGTCGTGGCGGTCAGCCGGCGACGCGACGAACCACAGAGGGGGGAAAAGCAGCATCCTATGCCGCAACAGAATAGTTATCCACCGGTGGTTGTGGTGACGCCGCAGGGCGGGCAGCAATGGCCTAAAAATTGGAATAACCTTCCACCATCACTGACGGCCCCGATGGAGCGGAACTTTACCGTGGTGGGAGGCTCGATAGCAGATATGGAGGCGACAAACTATGGCACTCAGCGCCGTTCTTGACGCAGCACGCGGGACTCGCTCCAGACGCCGCAAGAGAAAACGCAGCCGATCGCTGCGCGGTATCGAACCGATCGAGATGCGAGAACGCCGACACGGGTACTTTCCCAAGACCTTTATCTGGCGAGGACGTCGCTACGATGTGCACGCCGTAGAGCGCTGCTGGACGGTCTCGCGACGCGGTTTAGGCGGCAAGGTCGAGCGACATTGCTTCCGCGTGCGTTGTTCCTTCGGCCCTGCTCAGGACAGGCGCGAGGGCACGTTCAAGATCCACCAGGATTTGCGGCACAACACCTGGCACGTACAGCGATAGACTTTGTTGCAAGCGCCTGCACGAAACGCAGGTTTGAAGCGGGGTTGGTTTTATAGCCAGCCCCGTTTTTTCTGTATCGCGGGTGGTTTTGTTTTCCAATTTGTGGTAAGATAAGCAGAGACTGGCCGGATGTTGTTGAATCTGCCGGTTCGGCATTATGTAAACTGGTAACAGAGAAAGGAGTACGCGATATGGAGGAGCTACTTGGTTTAACCTTGGAACAACTGCTGATATTGGTCGGCGTCGCCGTCGTGTTGATGGTGGTGTTGTTTATCTTCAAGATGGTGCTCAAGATGACCAAAACCATTCTCACCTTGGGTTGTCTGGGCGTCCTCATTATTTTACTTGTCGTCTTTGTCCTGCTGCAAGGGCTCCCAGGCTGAGAGAATGTAGAAGCCATTCGTGCCAGCGACGGTGTGCTATGACTCGAACTCGTGTACGTGATTGGGGACTCGTGGTGGGCGAGTTGCCCCCGGGCGCGCACAACGCCATCACCGACGTGAGCGGCGTGCGGGTGGGGCATACCACGCTCATCGCCGGGGAAGGCCCTCTGCGACCCGGTCAGGGACCCATACGCACCGGCGTGACGGTGATCCTGCCCCACGGCGACAACTTGTTCCGCCAGAAAGTGCGCGCCGCCGTGCACACTATCAACGGCTACGGCAAAGCCTGCGGGTTTGAAGAGGTGCGAGAGCTGGGAATCATCGAAGCACCCATCGCACTGACCAACACGCTCAACGTCGGCCTGGTGGCCAATGCGCTGGTGCAGTACGCCGTCCGCTGTAGCCCCGAGATCGGCGTCCACACCAGCAGCGTCAACGTCGTCGTTGGCGAGACGAACGACGGCTACCTCAACGATCTGCAAGGGCGGCACGTCCGCGCCGAGCACGTGTGGGCGGCGATTGAGACGGCATCGTCAGGGTCGGTGCTCGAAGGAGCCGTCGGCGCGGGCGCCGGCACAAGCTGTTTTGGCTGGAAGGGCGGCATAGGCACGGCGAGCCGCGTACTGCCTGCGGAGGCGGGCGGCTTTACCGTCGGCGCGCTGGTGCAGTCGAACTTTGGTCGTCCTCGGGACTTGATGATCGTCGGCATCCCATTTGGTCGTCGCGTCCAACCTCCTGGCGATTCCGAGGTTCAGGCACGAGAGGACGGTTCGGTGATGATCGTGCTGGTCACCGACGCGCCGCTGACGGCCCGCCAACTGCGGCGACTATGTGTGCGAGCTGCGGCAGGGCTGGCCCGCACCGGCAGCACCTACGGTCACGGCAGCGGCGATTTTGTGATCGCCTTCAGCACGGCGCAGCGCATCGAGCACGAGCCAGCCTCGCTCACGACGACGCAGGTCGTGCTGGCCGACGAAGCACGGGCGATGCGCTGGCTCTTTCCTGCCGTGGCGGAAAGCGTCGAGGAGGCGGTCCTCAACTCGCTGTGGCGGGCCGAGACCGTCGTGGGGCGAGATGGTCACACGCGGTATGCTCTGCCGCTGGAGCAGGTAGCGGCGCTGATGCGGGCGCTGATGCGCGAACAAGTATGATGAACGTGACACATCTGACCAAACCGCTCTCCGATCAGGTCTGCGTTCTGTGTGGCGCTCGCTCGCGTCTCATCGCCGCCCATCTGGGCGTGTGCCTCGGTTGTATCCGCGAGCAGCCGCAGGAGGCGCTGGCGGTCGCCGACGAGGCTCACGCCGCGGCTCGTCGTCTCTTCGATCTGCCGGAGCGTCCCCCTCAGAGCGAAGAGGGGCGGCGTTGCGGCTTGTGTGTGCAGGACTGTCGTATCGGCGAAGGGGAACGTGGTTTCTGCGGGCTGCGCCAGGTGCAGGATGGCAAGCTCCGTCACCTGGCTGGCAGGCCCGATCGAGGTCTCTTGCATTGGTATCGCGATCCTCTGCCCACCAACTGCGTCGCCGATCCGGTGTGCGCTGGACACTCCCAGCGCGGCAAGCACAACCTGGCCGTTTTCTACGCTTCGTGTACGGTGGACTGCCTGTTCTGCCAGAACTATCACTTTCGCGAGATCGATCCGACCACTTCAGATACGCTCTCCGCCGCCGAGTTGGCCAGTGTGGCCAACGAGCGCACCTACTGCGTCTGCTATTTCGGCGGCGATCCGGCCAGCCAGATGCCCCACGCGCTGGCCGCGAGCCGTCTCCTGGCCGAGCGAAACGTCGTCATCTGTTGGGAGACGAATGGCGCCGCCCATCCCCGCCTGATGGATCGCGCCCTCGCTCTCTCCCTGGAGACGGGCGGCTGCGTCAAGTTCGATCTCAAGGCCTACGACGACAATCTCCATCGTGTCCTCACCGGGGCCAGCAACCATCAGACGCTGGAGAACTTTGCCCGGGCCGCCGCTCGTTTCGACGAGCGGCCTCAACCCCCGCCGGTGGTGGCCAGCACGCTATTGGTTCCTGGCTACGTGGATGCTGGGGAGGTGAGCCGCATCGCCCGCTTCGTCGCCGCTCTCAACCCGGCTCTTCCCTATGCCCTGCTTGGTTTTGCTCCTCACTTTTTGTTCCCCGATTTGCCCCGCACCTCCGTGCGCCATGCCGAAGAGTCTCTGGCCGCTGCCCGCAAGGCTGGGTTGGAAAACGTGCGTATCGGCAACCGTCATTTACTCTCCCAAGACTATTGAGGGCCTGCTTGGGCATCGGCTTGACCAAATGGCCTGCTTGGGGTATGCTGTAAGAGCGCAGAGAAGCAGCGACCATTGACGATGGTCTGGAGGAAAAACGGGATGAATGATCTAGAAAAGCGCGTGCAACGGTTGGAGCGCATCCTGGACGTCAGCCGACAACTGACCTCCACGTTGGCGCTGGGACCGCTTTTAAAGACAATCGTCAATACCGCAGCGGAACTGACGGCGAGTGAGGACGCCTCCATCATCCTGTGGGACGCCCGTACCGGCGAGCTGCACTTTCGCACTTCTTCGGGTGAATTGGCCGATCAACTGGCCGACATCCCGGTGCCGGTAGATGGCTCCATCGCCGGCGCAGTCCTGAATTCTGGCGAACCGCTGATCGTTTCGGACACCCGGAGCGATCCCCGTCACTATGGAGAGGTGGGGCGGCGAGTTGGACGAGAGATCCGCTCACTGGTGGCGGTGCCAATGCAGATCAAGGAGCGCTGCATCGGCGTGCTGGAAGCAATAAACAAGTGCGGCGATCAGGAATTCACCCACGAGGACGTAGAGACGTTGATGATTCTTGGCGCGCAGGCGGCGGTGGCTATCGAAAACGCCCAGTTGATCGGGGCGCTGCGCGAGGCCTACGACCGTCTGGGAAAACTGGAACAGCTCAAGTCGGATTTTATCGCCATCGCCTCTCACGAATTGCGCACCCCGCTCAGCCTGATCCTGGGATACGCCACCCTGCTGCGACACCAATTTGAAGAGACGGTCGGAGAGCAACTCGACGTGGTGTTGCGCGCGGCTTTGCGTCTCAAGCATCTCATCGAGACGATGCTCAACTTGAGGTATCTGGAGACCGGCGAAGTGGAGTTAGCCTGCGAGTTTTTTGATCTTCGGACAGAGATCCGACGAGCAGGCAGGGCCTATCGGACTCTGGCAGAGGCGAGCCGATTGACGTTAGAGATGCACGTCCCCGACGAATGCCTCATGGTCTGGGCCGACCGGGACAAGATCAGCGTAGTTCTGGATAACCTGCTCTCGAACGCGGTCAAGTTCACTCCCGCCGGCGGAAGGGTGTGGATGACGGCGATCGAACGAAGAAACCAGGTGGAAGTGACCGTGGCCGATAACGGTGTGGGAATTCCTCAGGAGGCGCTCAAGCGCATCTTTGAGCCTTTCGAGCAGGTCGAAGACCACATGACCCGCCAGCATAGCGGGATGGGCCTGGGGCTTTCGATCGTCAAAGGTCTGTTGGAACTCCATGGTGGGCGGGTATGGGCCGAAAGCACCCCGGGGCACGGAAGCAATTTTGTGTTTGTTCTTCCTATGGAACCACCTTCAGAAAAAACAGATTGATGATTGGTATATTCTCTTCGGTTGTCTCTGTGGGACACGCTGCCTTTACTGGACAAATCGAGTCAAAGGCACTATAATCGTCTATCCAAAGAAGCCAGGACGAGGTTAGATGCGCTGTCCCGAATGCAAGTCCGAAATCCCCGATAATGTGTCCCTCTGCCCGCAATGCGGCACGATGGTGGAAGAGACCCAACCGATGCGTCTCCTGCACCCCAGACGAGCGGCCCCCGACACAGTGACGTTTATCTCCGAACCAGAAACCCCCACACGCCGGCAACGTCTGCGACGGATCTTTTTTTGGACGCTGGGTTTTCTCTTTCTGTTGGCGTTGAGCATAGGTGGAGCGGCGTACTATGGGCTGCACCAGGGAGAACGGGAGCGGGAGCAACGTCGCCAGGTATTGGCCGAGCAGCATTACCAGGACGGATTGAGAGAATTGGATTCCGGCAATTACGAGCTTGCTATCGCCGAGTTCGAGTACGTGCTTCAACTGGATGCTGATCATCCGTTTGCCCAGCAAGGCATCGCTGAGGCAGAACGAGGCATTGAGGCCCGTCCTACTCCCACCGCCGAGCCTACCGCCAAGCCGGAGGAAGCTATCGCGGACGCCTTGTACCAACAGATCGTGGACTACTACGAGGCGGAGCAATGGCAAGACGCTGCCGATGTGCTCACCCAATTACGCGCGCTCGATCCGACGTATGAGGCGGAACAGGTCGAGGAAATGCTCTACACCAGTCTCCACAGCGCGGGGATGGAGCTTTTGAACGAGGGCAATTTTGAGAAAGGGATTTTATATCTCGACCGGGCAGTGGCGCTGCGCCCGCTGGAGGACGAAGAAACGCTGACCCAACGTCGCCTGGCCATGCAGTACATGACCGCGCGGGACTACTGGGGAGTGGATTGGGAGCGCTGCATCGAGCATTTTGAGCGGCTCTACATCGCCGCGCCCAACTATCAAGACGTCTTCCAGCGGCTCTATCGCGCGCACGTGGCTTATGCCGACGCCTGGTACGCTCAAGACGAGATGTGCCCGGCTGAGGAACAGTATAATCTGGCGCTGCAACTGCTGGTCGATCCTGCCGTCGAGCAGAAGCGGGACGAGGCGACTGAGCTTTGCCTGAACGCCACTCCGACCCCGATCCCGCCCATCACCGGCACGCATCCGATCACGCTGCCCGAGCCGCCGTCAGGCTTTACCACGGGCCGACTGGCCTACCCGGTGTACAACACGCAGACCGGCCTCTATGACGTCTATGCCCTCTATGCCGATGGGCGCCTGATGAGAATGGCTTCCGGAGCCGATCAGCCTTTCTGGCTGTGGGGCAGCGGCTTTTTGGGATATCGCAACTTGCTGCAACCGGGTATCTCGTTGTTGGCGCCGGGGGAGACCGACCCGAGACAACTGCTCTCGGGCGCGGGGTTGACCTGGCCCACGTTTTCGCCCGACGTAAGACGCATGGCCTACGCCGTGCAGGATGTGGACGGCACCTGGCAGATTTACATCGCGCCGTTGGATGGTTCGGCCGAACCGACGTTACACGCGACGGGCAAGGGGCCGGCCTGGGGGCCGAACGGTTTTCTGGCGTGGACCGGCTGCGACGACGATGGTGTCTGTGGCATCTTTGTGGACCACCCGGACGATGACCATCCGCCCACTCGCCTCAGCACCAACATCAACGATACTGGCCTCAACTGGTCTCCCGACGGTGGAAATCTGGCCTACATGACCTACCAAGCCGGCAACTGGGATATCATACTGGTCAGCACTGCTGGCGGCTTTACGCCTCTCACCACCGATCCGGCTTTCGATGGACTCCCCGTCTGGGCTCCCGATGGCTCTGGCCTGGCCTTTGTCTCCAATCGCGACGGAGCCTGGGGGCTTTATCTGATGAATCCAAATGGAAAAGACCAGCGCAAGATCCTTCCCCTCGGCCCCAATATGCCGAACTGGACAATGCAGCGGCTATCGTGGGTCCAGTAAGTTTTCTCGACGTATAGCCGAGCTATGTGCCTGTCATCCAAATCTTTATTGCTGATCGCCAGCCTCCACCGCGTAACGCAAGGTCGCCTCGGCGTGGATAGTCGTCGTGTCGAACAGCGGTATGGGGGTGTCCCCCTCACTGACCAGCAGGGGAATCTCGGTGCAACCCAGGATGATCCCCTCGGCGCCGCGCTCCGCGAGTTTGTCGATGATCGCCACGAACCCCGCCCGCGATTCGTCGCGGATCTGGTTGGCGACCAGTTCGTCGTAGATGACGGCGTTCACGTACCGGCGATCCTCGGCGTTGGGCGTCAGCACGGTAATGCCTTTCTGGGCCAGCGCCTCCTGGTAAAACGTCTTTTCCATCGTGAATTGCGTGCCGAGCAATCCCACAGTTTTCATCCCCCGACTCAGGATGGCCTCGCCGACGGCGTCCAGCAGGCTGAGCATAGGAACGTGGACGCTGGCCTGAACCTGGTCAAAGACGAGGTGCATGGTGTTGGTGGCGATGATGATGAAATCGGCGCCCGCCGCCTCCAGTTTTTTAGCTCCCTCGCTCAGTCCCTGGGCCACCAGGTCCCACCGCTCCTCGCGGGGCCAATCCACGTAGGGCTGGAAGCTGACGCTGTAGATGATAATCTTTGGATACCCATAGTCGCCGAATCGCTCGGTGTAGACGCGGGTGATGTACTCGTAGTACGATATCGTTGACTCTGGGCTCATACCGCCTAGAATGCCGATCGTTTTGTGCATGGTCTGTGTTTCCTCCGTGAAATCAGAAATTTTCCCTTGACTGGTGAGGGCTATCGCACAATGATTTTCTGGCCAACCCGTACATGCTGATAGACATCGCCAAAAGCCTCCCGGAAAGCCTCGAGGCTCCAATCGCAACTGTCGTGAGGTGAGAGGGCGACTAGTTGCGGGCGGCGACGTTTCAGATAGGCGATGCCAGCCTCTACGTTTCCTCGATTGATCGGGTTCCAGGGCCATTTGCCTGTGCCGATGATGCACTGCATCGGTAGCCCGAGCTTAACCACTCGTGAAGTGGTCACAGGGTAGTGTAATCCGCCGACGACGCCGTACAGCGGCTCGTCGAAGAGCATCTCTGCCCGCTGGACGATGCGCTGAATCGTCGGGTGCCCGCAGCCAACGACGAGCACGATGCCCTTCCCCTCCACGTTGACCGCCAGCGATTGCTCCGGCGTCCAGCCAGAGAAGAAGAGTTGGCGGGGGATGATGCCCATGCTGGCGACGCCAGGAGTGATGATCCGTGGCTCATCCACGACGATGCCCCGCGCTGTAGGGTGGGAGAGCGGCGACGGCGTGTAGGCGGGTATGCCTTGCAGGTCAACCGGCTGGCTCGACAGGGCAAACGTGCGACGCATCTGGTGGGAGATGCCCCCCACGTGATCGAGGTGCGCGTGAGAGATGACCAGTGCGTCAACGTCGGCCACATCCACTCCCAGCGCCGCCATGTTGCGCAGGAGTGGTGAAGGATGTTCTTCAAGGCTATTGAAGCCCACGTCAAAGAGAATCGTCGTATCATCGGCGCGGACGAGGTACGAGACGCCCGGCTCCCCTGTCAGCGCCTGCCCTGAGCCTGTCGCAGGATCGCGGGCGGTGTACCAATCAATGAGGGGCAAGATAGTGAGTCGTTTCACCGCCCCCAGGCCCTCGAGTGTAGGATAGCGGGCGGCAGCCCACACTCGCTCGACGCGACGGCGGCCCAGATAGAAGCGAATCGCCAGCCCGCCGATGACAACGAGCACAAGGCCGCTTAACACGAGCACGATTACCGTTCCGATGTTCATTGATCCTCCCGCGCTACAAGTTGATGGTCTCCATCTCCTCCATCACGCGCAATTCGATAGTGTGACCCAAAGAATCAAGTCTCCGGGCGAAAATGTCCAGGTCTGCGGCAGGCAGCTTGCCGTAGGCACGGTAGTGGTGAGGGATGACGAGCGGCGCGCCGAGGGCCGCCGCGTACTCCGCCGAGCGCTCCTCTTCGCCGGGGTTCACGCTGACCAGCGCCACGTCGGGCGAGAAGCGCGCGCCGATGTCGCCAACGTCCACGCCGTCCTCTGCGGCCCCGTCCTCCGCGACAAAGTGTAACAATCGAAGACCGTCCATCTCCACACCAAAACTGGTCAGCGGCAGGTAGAGGATGTCGTCGGCCAACTGACGAAAGGCTTGCAAAAAGTCGAGCACCTTTTCCGCTCCGAATTCCTCGATCATGTCGTAGAGCGAGGTTCCCATTGGCGGCGAGCGAAAGGCGTAAAAGTGCACGCCTTGCACCTCAACGTCGTCGTCCCAGGGGATGGGGAAGAGACGGTGCTGTGTCTCAGGCGCCAGTTGCCGAAGCGCGCGACACAGATGCGGAATCGCCACAACCAGGGCGGGCGAATCGCCACACACGAGGTCCGGCACGTCGGCAAAGTGATCCAGATGCCCGTGAGAGATACAGATCATTTCTGGGAGTGGAAACGAGGCCTGGAGACGCTCCCGGTACACGTCAAGATACGGATCAAAAATGATGCGCGTTTGATAGCGGGTGGTCAATTGAAAACAAGATCGTCCCAACCAGGCAAGTTTCATGTTGCAATGGCTCCTTTTTCCGTCAGCGTCCACACTCGCTCGCCTTCTCCTGCCGCGCACAACCCCGCCAGAGGGCACGCGGAACATCCCCCGGCGCACTCCCCGCTCACTGGCTTCAAGTATCCCATCCGCGCCAGGTCTTGCAGCATCGCTTCGACTAGCGCGGGGGTGGTGTCCAGCTTGCGAGCCAGGTTGGCTACCCGGTGGGTGCCTCCCGCCTGCAGTAGCTCTAACAATTTATTCAGCATCCTCGACGTTCTCCTGTCGGATCATCCAGTGGGCCAGCAGGCTGGCGATCAGGCCAGTGATGGGCACGGCCAGGACCAGCCCCACGCTTCCCACCAGCGTGCGCACGATCTCCTCGGCGACGGGCTCGCGGTTGATGCGCCGCCAGATCGGCTCCTGATAGATGGTAAAGACGAGCATCAGCGGCAGCGACGCGCCCACGTAGGCCAGGAGCAACGTGTTGACCATCGCCGCGATGTGATCTCGCCCGATGTTGAGGCTGCTGCGGAAAAGTCGCCGCCAGCCCAGGTCGCGGTTCGTGTTCGCCAGCTCAAAGACCGCCGACGCCTGCCCCACGCAGATGTCGTCCAGCACGCCCAGCGAGCCGATGATGATCCCGCCAAGCACCAGCCCCCGGAAATTGAGGTCCGCCCCTAGCTCCATCACCAGGTAGGAGCTTTCCTCCACACTCAAACCGGTCAGGCGAGTCCAACCGACGAACAGCCAGGCCAGCACGCCGGTCAGTATCAGGCTCAGCATCATCCCAATCACCGACGCATGGGCCTTGAAATTCCAGCCATAGATCAAATAGGTAGAGACGGCGAGCAGCGCGACCGAGCCGGCGATACTGACCAGAACTGGATCCCGCCCGGCCACGATCTGGGGCAGAATGAAAAAGAAAACCACCAACAGGCTGAGCAGCGTGCCCGTCAGCGATCGCAATCCCTTGCCTCGTCCTACCAGCAGGATCAGTCCCGCAAATAGCGCCCCGATCCAGAAAAGCGGGCCGGTGCGCACGGAATCGGAGATGTAGAAGCGGTCGCCGTTCGGCCCCACCGCGCGCTCCAGGTAGACCCGGTCGCCGGGACGGAACAGCCGCTCCTGACTGATGATGTTTACGGTCCCCTCTTCCACCGCGATTTCCTGGCCAGCCAGCGAACCATCCTCGACGTACAGCAGCAGGCGTTGGTAGGGCCGCGTGCTGCCTCCGCCCACATCGATGTCGCCTTCCTCCAGCACTTCGAGCACGCGCGCGGACATGGTCTCTGTCTCGCCGGGCGCAAGGGCTTGCTCGGACGGAGGAGGCGGTTGGCTGAGTCGCGGCCCCACGAAAATGACCGCTACGGCCAGCACGACCAGCACGACGAGGGCGACGACGAGCAAAAGTTCGAATCGTCGCATCACAGCCCCGCCAGGCGAGCCAACCAGTAGATAGCGATCCCGGCGGTCAGCGAGACGACCAGTAGAAACCCCAAGCTAAAGAGCGTCCACCGCCAGGAGTCGGTCTCTTGCCGAACGACGGCGACCGTCGCGACGCAGGGGATGAAAAGCATCTGCACCGCCAGGAAGGCCAGCGCCGTGGAAGCGGGGAAAGCGGACGCCAACATCTCTGCCAGTCCTCCCGCTTCTGCGTCGCCCGCGCCAAACAGGACGCCCAGCGTGGCGATAGAGTTCTCCTTGGCGATGAAACTGGCCAATAGCGCCACCGTCAGCCGCCAATCGAAGCCCATCAAGCGGCCCACTGGCTCGAACAGGCGACCGATGTGAGCCAGGAAGCTATCCTCGATGTCGCCGCCCGGCAGCGCCGAAAGCGCCCACACCACCACCGAGACCACCAGGATCAACGTGCCGGCCTTGTGCACGAAGGAAAGGCTGCGCTGCCACACCCGCATCGCGATGGTGCGCCAGTTGGGGAGGTGATAGAGGGGCAGTTCCATGATGAACGCCGCTCGTTGCCCCCGAAAGATGGTCTTGTTGATCAACACGCCGGAGAGAGCCAGCACCACCAATGCCAGGAGAATCATCCCCCAGGAGACGAGGGTAGCGGCGGAGCCAAAGAAGGCAGGGGCCAGGAAGGCGATCACAGTCATCCGCGCTGTGCAAGGGATCAGGGGGGCCAGCAGGATGGTCAACAGGCGCGCGCGTTCGGATTCGATCACACGCGCGCCCAGCACTGCCGGGACGTTGCAGCCAAAGCCCAGAAATAGCGGCAGGAACGACTTGCCGTGCAGTCCCATCAGGTGCATGAAACCGTCCATCACGTAGGCCGCGCGGGCCAGGTATCCAATGTCCTCCAACATGCCCATCACGGCGAAAAAGATGACCAGGATAGGGAGGAAGGTGAGCATCGCCCCCGCGCCGCCAATGATCCCATTGGCTACCAAGTCAGCGAGCCAGACCGGCGCGCCGACCAGCCCGGCGCGAGCCAGTTCCGCCAGTGCACCCACCACGTAAATATCCAAAAGGTCCTGCAGGGGCGCGCCCACCGTGTAGGTGAGCCAAAAGATCAACCCCAGGATGCCCGCCAGGATCAGCATGCCCCAGAAGGGATGCGTGGCCCAGCGATCCAGCCGCTCCGTCAGTCCGATCTGGCCAGCCCGGGGGCGCGTCACGGCGGCCCGGATCATGCGCCCGATCCATTCGTACCGCCCGCTGGCCACGGCCACCAGCGCGTCGTCGTGGGCGCGCAGAACGTCGTGGACTGCCTCCCATTCTTCGTCCGACAGGCAGTCCTGCATCATTCGCGTGATCTCGTGATCTCCCTCCAGCAGTTTCAGCGCCACCCACTCCTGCGGATAGGGATCCGGCACGCAGCCATCGATCAATATCTCGACTTCTTGCAAGACTTCCTGATGGTCGGCTCGGATGCGAGGGGGTTTGGGGGCGTAATCCACGTAAGCGTCTCCGCGTGCTACACGGTCTACCGTCTCCAAAAGTTCCTGTACGCCCTCGCTCCTGGTGGCGGTCATCGGCACCACCGGTACCCCCAACGCTGCCTCCAGCACTTCCGGCTCGATCTCAAAACCCTCCTGCCGAGCCACGTCCATCATATTCAGCGCCACGATCACCGGCGCGGGCAGAGCAACGAGTTCCGCCACCAGGTAGAGGCTTCGCTCCAGGATCGCCGCGTCCACCAGCGCTACCACCACGTCGGGACGCTCTCGAATGATAAACTCGCGGGCGATGACCTCCTCGGCGGAATTAGCGGTCAGGCTATAGGTTCCGGGTAGGTCCACCAGCCGGTAGGTGATTCCATGGAAGGTAAAGGAGCCTTCCTTTCGCTCGACCGTCTTGCCGGGCCAGTTGCCTACGTGTTGGTTGAGGCCAGTCAGGAGGTTAAAGATGGTGGACTTGCCCACGTTGGGCTGTCCAATCAGCGCCACCAGGATGGTTTTTTCTGCCTCGGCAACGGCGATTTTATGAGGTGATGGAGCAGTGAGGACGCTCATATCGATCTCCGCACATAGACCCGCCCGGCCTCGCCGCGACCCAGGGCGACGCGAGCGCCCCGCACTCTGGCGATGAGCGGCCCGCGGCCAAAATTTTGCAAGATCGTCACTTCTGCGCCCGGCGTGAAACCCAGCGATGCCATCCGACCCAACATGCACCGCCCATTGGCCAGTTCAACCACCACGCCATGCTCGCCGGTATGCAAGGCGCTCAACGGGACTTTGTCACTTGATACTGGTGATAGTGCTGCTTTGTGTGCTCTCGATCTGTTCCTATTTCTCATAGTTGCTTTGTTCTCCTGCATTGTCTTTGCATTGGGCGCAGTAGCCGATCAGATGCAGATGAGCATCGATCACACGCGCCCCTTCACGTTCGCTTAGCTCCTGTTCGATCTGCGCCACCAGGGATGTGTCGAACTCGATCACCTTGCCGCACCCGCGGCAGGTAAAATGATAGTGTGGATCTGCGCGCACAGCTTCGTAGTGACAGTGTCCCTCACCCAGACGATGTTCTTCGACGAGGTCAAGTTCTTTGAGAACAGCCAGTGTGCGGTAGACCGTCGCCAGACTAATGTCAGAAGCGCGAGTTTTAGCTTGGTCATAGAGTGTATCTGCGTCCAGGTGATCGCTGCTCTCTTGCAGTACCTCCAATATCAACTGGCGCTGGGAAGTTAATCGCAGTCCTGCTGCTCGAAAAGTGTCACGCAGATGTTCGTTCAACTCATTCATATCTACCTCTTATTGAGAATAATTCTCATTAAGAATTATATAGGTTTTTCGCGCATTTGTCAAGTGATACCCAGCATGCTCGCGAACGATGCAGATCACTCATTCATCACACTCCGAGTTGAACCTATCAAAATGCACTTCCTGGCCGTGCCCCGGTAATGTGACATTTTGATGCCGTAGACAGCATATCTTCTGAGCTCGTCCGGGTATAATTCAGAACTCTGGGGGACAGGTTTCTTTTTTCTCCAGACTGTATCTTTTCAATAGAACGGGGCTATGTAGCCGAGGTTTCCATACCTCGCGGGCCTGCGCGCTATGGAAAGCGCGGCTACGTCGAAAGCTCCCCAGACTTTTGAATTATACCCCAGCTCGTCCTCACTTCTTGACAGCGAGCTTAAATAGCGGTACAATGCCCAGAGGAGAATTGAGGTAGAAAAATGCCACTATACGAGTACAAATGTTCCGATTGCGAGACACGCTTCGACGCCCTGCGGGCCATGTCAAAGGCTGATGCACCCATCCCTTGCCCTCAGTGTGGCAGCGTGGATACAAATCGCACGATCTCGCTGTTCTCGGCCATTGGGAGCGATGGGGTGATCGCAGGAGCAGGGACGTCGTGTGGTTCCTGCACGCCCTCGGCCTCGTGCGCCACTTGCGGACACCAGCCGGCGCGCTAGATTCGTGCGACAACTAGTTGAACGGGCAGTCGCACCGCTGTTGGAACTTGGGTTTGCCTAGCTGCTTTCCCACTCGCGGATAGCGTCTTGGATGAGCGTCTGCACCTGGGGATCGGGGATATCACCCACGGAACTAAACGTCTGATGTCCTACATAGATGTACAGATTTCCGTCTTCGCCAGAGATCAGACGGACGCGCTGTTTGGCCAACTCTGGCCGCTTCCGCAGCCGCTGCTGCACCAATTCGTTGATTTCCCTCACCATAGATAGCGGCCCTGGTTGCGATGGTTCAGAAGCTTTATCGGAGAACTTGTCGCGCTGACGCAGTTGATCCAAAAAGCCCCCTGGAGCGACGGGGGGCTTGGGGAGAGCAGGTGAAGACTGTTGCGGTGTGGGAAGCCAACCCTCGGCGAACGCCAGCACGACCTTGAGCGCCTCGATCGTCTCGTGCCCCATTTGTGAATTGGCAACCTCCCGCAAGTGACGATAGCGTTGGCCCTGCACAAAGACAACGACCCCTCTTGTTGTGCGTGAGACGCGCAACAGCTCTTGTTCATCGGTGGATGCGGTTTCTGGCTCTGCTGAGGTTGCGGCAGTAGGAGATTGATTACTAGAGGGTTTGTCCCCACTAATGTAGCCCAGGAGCCAGATGAGCAGGCCCCCAAAAATCGCGGAAATAATCGCGACGACGAGCAGGAAAAATTCGGGTGGTAGTGTACCCATAGTGCTCTTATGATACCACAGAGAACTCAAAATGTCTATTGGGATGGTTCACTCGAAGTATTCGGAATAAGAACCGATAGTTGAGCAGTTGCTGTAGCGATCACTAAATAATCCGCACCATCGCAGCGTAGATCATGGTTTCGCTGGTTTCGGGGAGCTCTTCGTAATCCCTGCTCAAACGCCGAAAGCGTACCAGCCAGCCAAAGGTACGCTCCACTACCCAACGGCGTGGGAGG
>DAOTUB010000333.1:0-34313 GCA_034437455.1 Anaerolineae bacterium
GTATATATAGGGGTTTGGCATTTCTGTTCAGGATTCAAGTCCTAGACAAGCCTTTCTTTACCCGCATATATACGGGATTGGTATTTTCAAACCGGCATATATAGGGGTGTAAATTTATCCAAAGTCCAAAGATCTAACAGACAGGGAGTATTGTAATGGAACGTACAATTACCTTGACCATTCCATCAAACTGGCTACAGGGGTGGACGGTAGACCAGGAAGAATTGCGCCAGGCGTTGATGCTAGGGCTAACTCAGCTTCGTCAACGGCAGACAGCCCTGGACACCACCAGACAGGTTGTTCAGGCATTGTTGAGCACGGGACGTGTCCGCCATTTGTCGGCTGCATTTATAGAAGATGAGAGAGCGGATGCCGGTCGCCAGGCCCCGCCCACGTTGCCAGGGTTGCAGGTAAGCGAGATACTGATTGCCCAACGACGGGGTGAGTTGTGACGACCTATTACGCCGACAGTAGCGCGTTGGTCAAGCGGTACGCAGCAATTCCCGTTTTGTAGCCGCGCTTTCCATAGCGCGTGCATTTTGCCACATGAAACATCCTTCGCGATATAGAAATCGCGGCTACAACTCTCGTTTTTTCCCATAACGGGAATTGCTGAGCGGTACGTAACCGAGACAGGCAGTGGTTGGGTACAGGGCTTGTGTGATCCAACGGCTGATCACGTGATTGCATTGGCGGACATCGGGCTGGTTGAGATTGCAGCGGCGCTGGCAATGAAAACCCGAGAAGGCGTCCTTCCCTCTCCTGTTCGCGATGGCCTGCTGCGCGACTTGCAAGGCGACGGACAGGACCAATACTGGCTGATTGACGTGGATCAGGACATTATCGTGCAGGCCATCGCGCTGACCCGCCGCCAAAAGTTACGCGGCTACGATGCCATTCACCTGGCCTGCGCTCTATTTTTGCAAGAAACGCTGCTCAACCACCACCTTCCCCCTCCTGTTCTGCTCTCGGCAGATCAGGAGCTTTCGGCCGCGGCGCAGGCAGAGGGTCTGATGACCGACGATCCTAATCTACACTCATCATGAACTGATTGAAGATTGAACTGGTAGGGTACTGTTGTCCTGCTCTCGTGGCAGGATGTTTTATTGTACAATAGTCTCTGCCACACCCTCGCCGTAGATAGCACGTGGTATCTGTACCTCTCCATACAGGTCGACCAGGACTAGGCCATTTTCACAACTCGTACAATTCCCCATACTTGGCCCGCAGATACCGGATATGAGGCTCGATGTTCATCGGCCCGCCGGTGACGCGCTCGACGAGTTCCGAGGGTGTGTATTTGCTCCCGTGTTGATAGATGTTCTCTTTGAGCCAGTTGTGCAGCGTGCCGAACCGTCCCTCTTCGATCTCACTGGTGATCTCCGGATGAGCTTGCAGTGCCATCTCGTAGAACTGCGCGCCCAAAATGTTGCCCAGCGTGTACCCCTGGAACCCGCCGCCGATCCTGCCGCCATACCAGTGGATATCTTGCAGCACGCCATCCCGGTCGTCCGGCGGGATCAGCCCCAAGTCGGCCTGGAAACGTTCGCGCCACGCCTCCGGCAGGTCGCGCACGGCCAGTTGACCTTCGAGCAACTGCAATTCCAGATCAAAGCGGAGCAGGATGTGCAGATTGTACGTCACTTCGTCCGCCTCCACGCGAATCAGTGAAGGCTCGACTTTGTTGATCGCGCGGTAGAACGTCTCCAGCGGTACATCCCCCAGTTGATCGGGAAAGACTGTTTGCAGCCTGGGATAAAAGAATTTCCAGAATCCCCGGCTGCGCCCGACCAGATTCTCCAACAGGCGCGACTGGCTCTCGTGGACGCCCGACGACGTCCCATCGGCCAGCGGCGTGCCCTCAAAGTCCGGGTTGACGCCCTGCTCGTACATCGCGTGGCCCGATTCGTGCAGCGTGCCGAACAGCGCGTCGTTCAGTCGGTTCTCATTGACGCGGGTGGTGATGCGCACATCCCCGATCGAGAATTCCGTCGTGAACGGGTGCGGAGCCTTGTCCTGACGCCCGCGCGCAAAATCATACCCAAAGTGCTTGATCGCCTCCAGCCCAAACGCCCACTGCTGTTCTTCGGCAAAGTGCTGGTGCAGGCAGGAATCGTCCGCCGGGGGCTGAGAGGTGATCGCCTGCACGAGGGGCACGAGTTGCTCCCGCAACTCGGCAAAGAGCGGGCGCAAGGTCGAGACCTTTAGCCCATAGTCCGCATAATCAATCAAGGGATCGGCGATGTGTTCGTAACCGGGAAAAAAGTTCGCCAGTTCCCGGCTCAGGTCGAGCGTCTTTTCCAGGTAGGGCTGCACCCTGGCAAAGTCGTCCGCCGGTCGGGCCTCCTTCCAGACCTGAAAAATCTTGGAAGCGTGCTCGGAGAACCGCGACACGAACTCAGGCGGGACTTTTAACGCCCGCTCATAGTCGCGCCGCGTCACGCGGATGAGGCTGGCCTCGTCCGAATCGTAGGACAGGCTGTCCTCGTAGGGGTGCAGGTCGTCGAGCAAATTTCCCAGCTCGGGGTCGGTGAACTTTTCGTGCGCCAGCCGCCGCAGCGTGGCGATCTGACGCGCGCGGGCCGGTCCGCCGCCGGGCGGCATGTAGGTGTTCTGGTCCCAATCCAGCAGTAAGGCGGCGGATTCCAGATCATCAATCTCAACGAGCCGGGTCTTTAATCTTTCCAATTTAGCTTTCACGTCGTCTTCCTCCTAGAAAATTTCACACAGTACGAAATATGCCAACCATCAGCGCGGCATGTCCGCCAGAACGCCAAGCAGAGTATCCACCTCCTCGGCGGTATTATAATGAGCCAGGCCAACGCGCACAAAGCCGCCGTGTTCCTCCAATCCCAATCGCTCAGAGATAGCCAGGGCATAGAAATTGCCGTCCCACACGAAAATGTTCGCCGCGTCCAGCCGCCGGGCGACCTCGTTCGGCGTGAGACCTTCCAACGTAAAAGAGAACGTGGGCACGCGCCGGTCGAAACGAGCCGGGTCGGTGATGCCATAGATGCGCAGACCCGCGATCTCTTGCAGCCCGGCCGCCAGGCGTTGGCCCTGTTCTCGCTCGTAGGCGCGGACCGCGGCCATTCCTGCTTTCAGGTCCCGCCGCCGTCCTTCAAAGCCGGGAAATTCGTCGGCGAATTCGCCCCCAAAGCGCCGGCCCACCGAGGCCAGGTAATCCACCGCCGCCGTCGCGCCGGCCTGCGCCTCAAAGTTCGGCGTGCCGGTCTCGAACTTGTCGGGCGGATCGTCGCTGGCGGGGCGCACTTTGTAGGCGGACAGCCGATCCAATAACTCGTACCGTCCGTACAGCACGCCGAGGTGGGGGCCAAAGAACTTGTAGGTCGAGCAGACCAGAAAATCGCAGTCAATCGCCTGCACGTCGATGGGGCCGTGAGGCGCATAGTGGACGGCGTCCACGTAGAGCCAGGCGCCGACGGCGTGGGCCATCTCGGCGATGCGACGCACGTCGTTGATCGTCCCCGTGGCGTTGGAGGCGTAGCCGACGGCCACAAGTTTTGTGCGCGGGGTGATGGCCGCTTCCAGGCTCGCCATGTCGAGCGTGCAGTCGCTCAGGTCGACGTCGGCCCAGCGGACGACGACGCCGCGCTCTTGCAGCGCCAGCCAGGGCGCAATGTCGCCGTCGTGATCCAGGTGGGTGACGACGATCTCGTCCCCTGCGGAAAGGAGCTTTCCGATCGAACGGCTGATGTGGAAGGTGAGGGTAGTCATGTTCGCGCCAAAGACGATCTCCTCGGGCCGGGAGGCGTTGACAAAGTCAGCCAGAGCGCGGCGGGCCTCGTCTCTCGTCTCGTCGGTGCGGCGGCTATAGAGGAAAGCGCCATGGGCATTGCTGTTCGCCTCGATGAAATAGCGGCTCATGGCCTCGATGACCGAGCCGTGCACCTGTGTCCCGCCAGGGCCATCGAAAAAGATGAGCGGGCGACCGTTCGCGGTCTGTTGCAACGATGGGAACTCTTGACGCAGCGATGAAACGGCAGTTTTGTCCAATGACATGTTCACTCCTTGACGAGTTTTTCTTTCATCCAGCCAAACACTTCATAGATCACCTTGACCGCCGCGAACGACGTGACGTCGTTGCAGTCGAGCGGCGGAGCGACTTCTACGATATCCAGCGCCCGGACGGGCAGCCGGGCAAAGATGAGGCGCAGCAACTCCAACAGCTCGCGAGAGGAGAGGCCGCCTGCCTCTGGCGCGCCGGTGCCGGGGGCGCAGGCCGGGTCCAGGATGTCAATGTCCAGCGTGACATAGACGGCGTCTACGTCTTGCAGTTGAGCGACCACGTCCTCGGCCACGGCCTCGGTGGAGCGGCGGTAGACGTCGCGGGCGGTGTGGACGCCGATCTCTGGATGGGTCTCCAGAAAGGCCAATTCCTCGTCCAGCCAGGAGCGGATGCCGACAAAGACCACGTGGCGCGGCTCGACGTTGGGCAGTTCCAGCACGCGGCGTCCGGTGCAGGCGTGAGCCCAGGGATGGCCGACGTATTCGTCGAGCAGGTCGGGGTGAGCGTCGAGGTGGACGACGCTAATCTTTCCGGTCATCGTCTTGCTGAAGGCCGCGGTCAGTGGGATGGTGACCGAGTGGTCGCCGCCCAGGAATAGGGCCAGGGGATGGCGCAGCGCCTGAGTCGCCTGCGCCTCCACGGCGGCAAAGTACCGCTCCCAGTTGAGGTCAACGCTCACGTCGCCGTAATCGCGGACGCGCAGCCCCTCCAGCCGTCGCCCCTCCTCGGTGACGGGCGCGGTGTGAGGCGTGATCTCGCGGATTTGGGTCGGGGCCAAGGCAGCCCCTTTGCGAAAGGTGGTGGCGTTATCGAACGGAACGCCCAAGATGCCGATCTCGGCGGTGGGATCGTCGCTGCATAGCCCGCTCCACGGTCGGCGGTGGGCAGGGCGGGTGATTATCTGTTCGGTCATAGTGCCCTGATTGTATCACGTTTGGGATGAAGAGCAAACTCTTGCCGATGAGGAATGGTATTAAGTTAAGTGAGGAGCGTCGCTACGACAGCTCTACGATGGTGAAGCCAGCGCCAGACGGAACACGGGGGCCTGTCTCACCGGTCGTTCGGTTTCCGGGTCAAGGGCGAAAAGCGTGTCCAGTACGTGTAAATCGAGTACTGTATACCCACACACCGGGCAGACCAGAGCCGGCAGATCTTCAACCACCAGGGGTTTTCCATCTCGTACAAATGTATGGACGATCTGGCGTCTCTCCATCTCGCCAGGACATCCTTGAACGATACATTTCATCACTTGTGACCTCCTCGCAGAGTAGGCGTGATCCATTTGGGTGGGCAGGGTTCATATACAGTGATGATCGTGACCGGCAGCCCCGAATAGGATGCGACGATGTGCAAGTCGCGTCCGGCCTCAGTTTGACCATGTATCAAACACGATGGCCCTAACCACCAATCTGGGTAATCCTCGAGTAATTGCGCATTGAGCATAGCCGCTTCTATTTCGGGCCGGGTGATGTGTTCGGCCAACGCCTCCTCTGCCCCGTGTAACGAGATCTTGAGTTGTCCTTCTCGCACTGCCCGCCTAAACAAATCCAGGATAGAAGATGCTGTGTTCAATGCAGCCCTCCGCCAGCATACTCGTTGCTTCCGCAAGTGTATTATGCCTTACTGTGGTCATTGTGTCAAACCGTCGGATTCAGCGAAACGTTGCTGTCTTGGCAAGAGACAACAAAAAAATCCCACCAATTGACAATGACGAAGGCTTTTCGTTCTGCGTTGCAATGGGCGACTTGGGGTTCCCTCGATTTGGTGGACAGACGAGCAGGAACTCGTCGTAAAAAGCGGCAAAGTCAAGCTTCCCGTCAGGCATAGATTTTCTCCTGTTGAACGAGAGCGCCCTTCTACTTGTACAGACGCGCAACCAGACCGAGTATTACACATAACGGCGATGTTGACAACCCAGTCTTGTACTCAGGTACAGGATCAAATTCGGTCGTAGGCCCGATGACAAGAGGGACAAACTCTGATATAATAAGGCCAACCTTTAGACTTGGAGTTTCAAATGCAGAACAAGTGCCGTCCCAGAAGAATCAATTTGCAGCACAAGCTGGTCCTCGCTCACGTGGTGGTGACTCTGGCAGCGGTACTCATCGCCGAGGGGGTGGCATTGTGGATCGTGTCATTGCTCAGGCTCGAGTACCCCACTGGAGGGGTCCACATCATACTGACAGCCATCGTTGCTGCACTGGCAGGATTGCTATTGGGCGCATGGGCCAGCCAGGGTGTCGCCCGCCGCGTACAACATATCCTCGACGTCAGTCGCGCCTGGCTGCGCGGCAATCTCTCGCTGCGCGTCGCCGATCGAAACGCCGATGACCTGGGCCTTTTGGCCGAGCAATTGGATCATTTGGTCGAGCACCTGGGGCAGGACGAGCAAGACCTGGACGAGTTACGGGAGCGCAACGCGCGCCTCACCGACCAGGTGCGCGCTCTGGCCGTGGTCGAGGAGCGAAACCGGTTGGCCCGCGAGCTGCACGATAGCGTCAAGCAACACCTGTTCAGCCTGGCGATGACGACCAGCGGTATCCGCGCCCGCTTCGACACATTGCAGAACGTGCCGGACGATCTGGCCGAGGTAGTGCGCGAGGTCGAGACGACGGCCCAGACTGCTCAGCGCGAAATGACTCGCCTGATTGAAGATCTGCGTCCCGACTCGCTCCAGGAGCAAGGGCTGGCGGCGGCGCTCAACGATTACACGCTGCTCTTTGGCGCGCGGGAGCACATCCTGGTCTACCTGGAGGTACAGGGCAATGACGCGCTCCTGTCCCACTCTGTGGCCGAGTCGCTCTATCGCGTGGCCCAGGAAGCGTTGCACAACGTGGCCCGGCACGCCCGCGCCACCCGCGCGGATATACACCTGCGCTGCATTCCAGAGCAAGCGACGCTGACCATCCGCGATAACGGCGTGGGGTTCGATAATGGGCAGGCTCGACGGGGCCTGGGGTTGGCGAATATGCAAGAGCGCATGCTCGACGTCGGCGGGCGGTTGACCGTCGAGAGCCAGCCGGGCGCTGGCGCCACGGTGCTCGCCGAGGTCGGCCTGACCCGCCCCCTGGGCGCGCTGACGGAAGTCGCCAGGCTGGACAAAGACCGTCCCAACCCCACGATCGAGAACTGGGCCTGGCTGGGTCAACGACTGGTCATTCCGGTGGGGCAGACCTGGCCCTGGCTCCTGGCCGACCAGACGTACCTGCGCCAACCGCTGGTGGAGATGGGCGAAGAACCGCTAACGCTCAAGCGGAGGTCTGGCTTCCTGGGTCTCGGGAAAAGCTACGTCCTGCAACTAGGGCAATATCGCATACGTATACGTTGTAGCAGGTCGGGATACGAATGGAAGTCTCAAACCGCGTCGTGGACGCTGCGCCGTATTCGTGGCCTGAGCAGCAGGATGGTGCTGACGCGCGAAGGACAACCTTTGGCGGCAATTCAGCACCAGGGCCGGCTGTTGAACACCTGGAGCGAGATCGTCTACGGCGGACGAGGCTACCGATTGTACTACGCCAAGGGCCAACCAGGTCATAGCGTTCTCGTCGACGAGGCTGGCGGCGAGTTACTGCTCGCGCAGGTCGGCGACCCACTCCAGATCGAACTGCGTCGTGCATTGCCGCTGCCTTTGTTGGTGATGGTAGCCGTGCGCGTTGCGGATGAGATGATCGCAACCACGGCCAATGTAAAAAAACCTTGAACCATTAGATTGAAAGGAGAAAAAGTCATGAGAATCATTCGAAATATGATCTACACATTGTTGCCCTACGAACGGGGAATCCAGGAAACTCTGGGCAGGTACAGCGGGTTCGTCATGCCCGGGCTGGGATTTCAGATTCCAGTCGTCAACCTCGTACGTGTGCGTGACATCCGCGAGCATACGATGGACATCCATCCCCAGCCGGTCATTACCAAAGACAACGTCGAGATCCAGGTGGATGGCGTTATGTGGGTGCGTCCCGCTGCCGACGAGGAGTCCATCAAGAAAACCTTTTACAATATTGACGACTGGAAACGGGCCGTGATCCAACTGGCGATGACGAACCTGCGCCAGGAATTCGGCGACCTGACGCTGGACGAAAGCCTGATCGCGCGCGAAAAGATCGCCAACGCCTTGCAGGATGCTCTGAACACCTTTGCCGAGGAGTGGGGACTGGAGGTGAGCAAGGTCGAGATCCGGCTGATCGACCCGCCCGAGGACATCAAGCTCGCGATGCACAAGCAAAAGACGGCCGAGCAAGAGCGACGGGCTATGCGTCTGATGGCCACCGGCGAGTTCGAGGCCTCCGAGCAGCACAAATTGGCTACGATCCAGCGCGCCGAAGGCGAGCGAGAGGCGGCGATCCAGGTGGCCCAGGGCAAGGCCGAGGCGATCCGGCTGGTCAACGAGGCCGCAGAAAAGTACTTCCAGGGCAACGCTCAGATATTGAAGCAGATGGAGATGACCGAGAATGCCCTGCGCGACAATGCCAAGATCGTCATCACCGAAGAAGGCATCAGCCCGACCCTGCTGCTGGGCAGCCTGCCGGTCTCGGTTAACTCGCCCACAGAGCAAGGGTAGGCCGGATGTCACGAGATAGCACCTCCCCCCCGTTGGGGGGGACTGAGGGGGGGGAACGCATCACCGTCTTTATGGTGGACGACCACGACGTGGTGCGCAAGGGGCTGCGCTTTTACCTGGGCGCTCACCCAGAAATCGCCATCGTGGGCGAGGCCGGAGACGCAGAGACCGGGGTGGAAGGAGTGGCCGAGCACGTCCCCGACGTGGTGCTGATGGACCTGGTGTTGCCGTTGCAGCCCGGGAGAGAGCCGACGGACCAAGGAGGCGTGCAGGCCACTCGCCGCATCCGCCAGATCAGCCCGCACACCCAGGTGGTGGTGCTGACCAGCTTTGCCCAGGACGAACTGATCTTTTCGGCCATCAAGGCAGGCGCGCTTTCGTACCTGCTCAAGGATGCCGACGCCGAGACGGTGTTGAGCGCCATCCACGCCGCCAGCCGGGGCGAGGTTACCCTGCACCCGCGCATCGCCCAACGGCTGATGGCCGAGGTCACCGCCCCCTCGCAACGCCGCGACCCGGCCGCCGATCTGACTGCGCGTGAGATGGAGGCGCTCCGGCTGATCGCCCAGGGCCACACCAACGCCGAGATCGCCGCCGCACTGGTCATCACCGAGCGGACGGTGAAAGCGCACGTCAGCAACCTGCTGGGAAAGCTGCACCTTTCTGACCGCACCCAGGCGGCGATCTATGCCTGGCGTGAGGGACTGATGAGAAAGTAAAGGCTGGTATGCCGTCCAGAGAGGAGTCGCCATGAACTCTGTTCACCCGGAAGGACGAAAATGTAGGGCGATTTTGCTAATCGCCAGGGTCGGATAACGTGCAACCTCCGGTTGCCTGCCGACCTACAGAGTTATTTTCAGAGGAGGAAACCATGAACTCCGTTCACCCGGAAAGACGAAAATGTAGGGCGATTTTGCTAATCGCCAGGGTCGGATAACGTGCAACCTCCGGTTGCCTGCCGACCTACAGAGTTATTTTCGGAGGAGGAAACCATGAAAATACGAGAGATTTTTTCATCCATTCCACGTTTTTTGAGGACCGTTGTGCTCATGGATCTGAGTATCTTTGTCATTGTTGGTCTAGTCGGTTGGTTTGGAGGTTGGCGCACGGCCTATCAATATGGCGAAGGCCTGGTCATAGCCGGTGCATTGGCGATAGGACTGGGGTTCTTGAGCATCGTGGGCAATTGGTGTACAATCCAGAGTGTTGGTTATCAGTATGGTCAGTCCGTGGGCGCGCAAAGCCTCGGTGAACGCACAGGCCAAACAGTAAAAGACATCGCTCAAAACTATAGGTTTCTCATTCAGATGATCGTGGTTAGCGTTGCGCCCATTGCCATAGGCGTGCTGATTCAAATATCTACAGGAGGTGAAAGATGGCCTATTACGGCGCCATAGCAGCCGCCGCTGCCGAGAAAAAACGCCAGCAACAGTTGCATACTGAAGAAGAGAATATGACTCGGTACACACAGGAAGATCTAAAGGGTGATTGGGAGTTCAAGATTGGCCGTTCAGAGAGCGGCGCCTTTCGCGAACCAGAGGTCTTGGAAAAGCTGATTGAGGAAGAGACTCGGGCCGGTTGGGTGCTGCTGGAAAAGTTCGACGACAGCCGGGTGCGGTTCAAGCGCCCACGCAGCGCCCGCGCCAGAGATGGCTTTTTACCCGAGGGCGTGGACCCCTACCGCACACGATACGGTGCCCCTTCTGCCCGGTATGCTGTGCTGACAAGCGTGTCAATAGGTTTATTGGTCTTGGGCCTCGGAGTATTTGGCTATTCACTGATGGATGGCACGGATGCGCCAATGACATCGATTGGAATCATGGCGATGCCCTTGATTCTCATTCTATTGGGCTTTATGGTCGTCATTTGGAAAATACGGAGAATTCGCTAGATGACCGAGTATACAAAAGGCGCTCTCGACAATGATTGGGAGTTCAAGATCGTCCGCTCAGACAGCGGGGCCTTTCGCAAACTGGAGGTTCTGGAAAAGCTGATCGAGGAAGAGGCCCGGGCCGGCTGGGTACTGCTGGAAAAGTTTGACGACAGCCGGGTGCGGTTCAAGCGCCCCCGCAGTACCCGCGCCAGAGATATTTATCTGGGTGACGTGGATCCCTATCGCACACAACACGGCGCTCCTTCTACTCAATACGCGACGGTGGCCATTTCGATAGGGCTTTTACTGCTCGTGATGTTTGGATTGCTCGCATTTTTTCTCCTCAGTTCCAGGTGATCTCCAAAGAGAATTGGACAACAAAAAACTGCGCGGCCTGCGGAGTAGCCGTGCAGTTTGTTTCGTCAGGTCTAAAAGAGGGCGAGTTCTAATAGCGTCGCTGCGGTCTTGCTGTTGATAGCCTGCCGAGCGGCACTAGACTCGACCATCTCGACGAAGGCAAAGCCTCGGGATTGGTCCGTCATGTGATCCGCGACGAGATTCACGGAGGCGACTTTTCGTTCCAAAGCATTTGGACAGAGTGGCCGCCGTTGTTTGGTAATCCAGGTTGCCTACGTACAATTTGGTCATTCCCTTCCTTGATGTAGCTTGGCTACTTATGCAGAGGTAAGCGTCGTCACGTTGACAGCCTGTGGTCCTTTTGTTCCTTCCTCGACGGCGAATTCGACTCGCTGGCCCTCGCTCAACGAGCGGAACCCATCTCCCTCGATGGCTGAATAATGGACAAACACATCCCCTAGATCCTCATCGCGGGAGATGAAGCCATATCCCTTGCCGTTATTGAACCACTTGACGGTTCCAGTTTCCCTTTCTGTCACTTTTTGTTACTCCTTCATATTAACTGATGGTAATTGGCGGATAAAGCGGCGCTACTGAACACAAAAAAACCACCCAGCCTCCGCAAGTCTGAGCAGTCTTTTAGTATCACAGCTAGAACTCACTTCATCTTGCGATACATTCTATCACATTTGTGCCAAAATACAAGGGGCCGTCCTTACTCGCGCGCCGACTTGTGTACTTTGGCAAGGCGGGGTAGAATTCAGTGTCCAGTTCAGCTAATTATCGGGGTGTAGATGACTCGACAAACTCGTCTGGATCCATCCGCCTTTTCTCTGGAGGGCGGCCTCATTGGGGCGCTGCTCATCCATGGCTTTACCGGCGCCCCGCCCGAGATGCGCTGCGTGGGCGATTACTTGCACGAGCGCGGCCTCACCATCTCCGCGCCGCTTCTGCCCGGCCACGGTACCACTGTAGAGGAGATGAACCGCTGCCAGTGGACCGACTGGACCGACCACGTGGAGAAATCGCTGGCCGATCTCCAGACGCGCTGCGAGACAGTCTTTGTCGGCGGTCTCTCGATGGGCGCTGTACTCGCCCTCTACCTGGCGGCCCATCATCCCGAGTTGCCCGGCGTCATTGCCTATTCCCCGGCTATGTGGCTGGCCAACCGACTCATCTATCTGAGTCCTATCCTCAAGTACGTGGTTTCCAAAAGGCCCAAGTCCCAGGAGAGCGATCTCACCGCTCCCGATGCCGACCGGCACATCTGGAGTTACGAGGCACATCCCACCTTTGCCGCTCACGAGCTTTTGAAATTGCTCTTTCGCACCCGGCGGCTCTTGCCCCGGATAACTCGTCCCTTGCTCATCATCCACAGCACCCGCGATCAGAGCATCCACCCCCATAGCGCCCGGCTCACTTACCGGCGGGTCGGTTCCGCCGATAAGGAGTTGGTCACGCTCCACAATTCGGGTCACGTGATCACGGTAGATAGCGAATGGAGATTCGTGGCTGCCAAGACCTACGAGTTCATCCAGGCTCACCTGCCTGCAAGCGTTGACAAGAATGGCTAACGGTGCTATCATACCATCGCTTTTTGCGATGGAGTTATTATATGCCTAATACGAGTGAATGGAGCACTATCCACTGGGTCTTGGCAGGCATCACTCTTTTGACGTTGCCGTGCTATTGCATTGGCTTTTCCATGTTAGCCTTGAAGCAAGAAACGAGGGGGCCATCGCCCACGCCTACCGCGACGTTTACCGAGACGCTCTCGGTCATGCCTACCTCGTTGGATACGACAGAGCCGACCGAGACGCAGCAACCAATTCCTACCCAGTGGCTCCCGCCGTCCAAGACGCCGACGTTGCCTGCCACGATCACGCCCACCGCTACCGCGACGGTTACACCTACCGCGACGTCGACGCTCACGCCGACGTTGACGTCTACGTTCACTCCAACGCCCACCGCCACCGCGACGCCAACTACAACACCGACCGAGCCGCCCATCGAAACACCTACGCCAACCGAGACGTCAACCACGACGCCGACGGAAAAACCCACACCGACGGAGCCGCCTATCGAAACGCCTACGCCAACCGCGACGTTGGAAACCCCCACGGTCACATTGACCGTCACGGTGACAGTAACGCCATGAATCTATCCCACAAGGAGTCTCAATGTGAAAGTTATTCCTTTGTTGAAACAGTTGTCAGAAGTTGAGGGCCTATCCGGCTACGAAGGCCCGGTGCGCGAACTGGTGCGCAAGCTCTGGCAGCCTCTCGTGGACGAGATGCACGACGGCAAGCTGGGCAGCTTGATCGCTCTCAAACGGGGCGCAGGCGATGGCCCTCGCCCCAAATTGATGCTGGCGGCCCACATGGACGAGATCGGGCTGATGGTGACCGGTATCGAGAAAGGCTTTCTGCGCATCACCCGGGTCGGAGGGACGGACCGCCGCGTGCTGTTGGGCCTTGAGGTGATCGTCCACGGGCGGCGCGATCTGCCCGGCGTCATCGCCACGCGCCCGCCCCACGTCCTACCCGAGGAGGAGCGCGAGAAAATCGTCCCCTGGGATAAGCTATTTGTGGACGTGGGATTGCCGGCGGAGGAGGTCGAGCAACTCGTCGAGGTTGGCGATTTGATCTCCGTCCGGCGCGAGATGGTGGAGCTGAAAAACCGTCGCGTGGCTGGCAAGGCGCTGGACGATCGATCCTGTGTGGCCATCGTGACACTCGCGCTGGAGCATCTGAGCCGCGTCGAGCACGCCTGGGACGTCTTTGCCGTGGCGACGACTCAGGAGGAAGTGGGGTTGAAGGGAGCAACCGCGGTCACGTATGGCGTCGCGCCCGATCTGGCCGTGGCGCTGGACGTGACCATAGGCGTGCACCCAGGCGTCCGAAGTACGGATGGTTTCCCCCTGGGGAAAGGCCCGAGCATTGGGGTCGGTCCCAACTTTCACCCCAAACTCGCGGCGCGCCTGAAGGAAGTGGCCCAAGCTCACGAGATTCCCTATCACATTGAACCTACCCCTGGTCGCAGCGGCACCGACGCCTGGGCCATCCAGGTCACCCACGAGGGCATACCTACGGCGCTCTTGGGCCTTCCGCTCCGCTATATGCACCAGCCTGTAGAGACGTTGGATGTGCAGGACGTCGAGCGGGCCGGACGGCTGCTAGCGGCGTTCATCGCGGAACTGGAGACGGATTTTCTGGAGAAATTGGCCTGGGATAGCCGGGTGGAAAGTGAGTAAACAAACGATGATATTGAGACAGCTTTCAGACGCTTTGGGCGTTTCGGGGAACGAGGACGATGTGCGCGCCGTCGTGCTTGACGCGATACAGGACCACGTGGACGAGATCAAGGTGGATGCCTTGGGCAACGTCCTGGCCTTCAAGCGCGGGACGGGACGGCAGCGGTTGCGCGTGATGCTGGACGCCCACATGGACGAGGTCGGCTTGATGGTCGTGGGGTACGATGTGGATGGCCGGGGCTTTTTGAAGGTGCGATCCGTCGGCGGCATTGATCCCCGTCTGCTGCCCGGTACGCTCCTCCAGGTCGGCCCCGACCGCATTCCCGGTGTCATCGGCATCAAACCGATCCACCTATTCGAAGAGAAAGACAATCGCGTCCTCAAACTCGAAGAGTTGATCGTGGACATCGGGGCCAAGGACAAAGAGGAGGCCAAGAAGCTGGCGCCGGTGGGGACATATGCCATGTTTTCCACCCGGTTTCGGGAGCTGGGCCCCACCGTCACCGGTAAGGCCTTTGACGACCGGGCCGGGTGCGCGGTGATGGTGGAGCTTTTGCAGGGCGAGCGGTTTCGCTTCGACCTCCACGCGGCTTTCACCGTACAGGAGGAGGTTGGATTGCGCGGGGCGAAAGTGGCGGCTTATGCCATCGATCCTGACTGCGCCTTTGCGTTCGAGGGTACCATCGCCGACGACATACCCAAGGACAAAAAAGACGTCAGCCCCACGACGGAATTGGGAAAAGGGCCGGCGATCACGCTGATGGATCGCTCCTTCATCGCCGACCGGCGACTGGTGAAACTGTTGACCGATACGGCCACGGAACTCGATATCCCATACCAGTTCAAACAGCCGGGCGTCGGTGGCACCGATGCGGGGGCCATTCATCAGACACGGGAAGGAGTGCCCTCGGTGACGGTGGCGGTGCCTTGCCGCTACATCCACAGTCCTGTGGCGCTCCTGAGCCTGGACGATTTCAACCATACCGTGCGGCTGATGCGCGAATCTCTTTCGCGCCTCACGCGGCGTACCTTGCAGTAGGGAGAAAAACTGATGAGAGAACTGATACAAAAGTTAGTGGAAACCTACGGCCCTTCAGGAGCCGAGGAGCAGATTCGGGACGTCATCCGCGCCGAGGTGGAACCCCTGGCCGACGAAATTCGGGTGGATCCGTTGGGAAGCTTGGTCGTCCGCAAGCAGGGTGGTGAGGGCAAACGCATCGCGCTGGCCGCCCACATGGACGAGATCGGCGTGATGGCGACGTACGTGGACGAGAAGGGGTTTGCCCGCCTCACGCGCATCGGCGGGGTGCGCTCGCTCACCTGCGTGGGCGCGCGCGTCGCCTTTGCCGATGGGACGATAGGCGTCATCGGTGTCGAGGAAAAGCGCGAGGACCTGACCAAGCTTCCCACGTTCGAACAACTCTACCTTGACGTGGGGGCCACGAGCCGCGACGATTGCCCTATCCAGGTGGGCGACCCGGCGGCCTTTGTGCGGCCTTTTGTCCCGCAGGGCAGACGATTGATCTCCAAGGCGATGGACGACCGCATCGGCTGCGCGATACTGATCGAGACGCTGCGCCGGCTGAAGAATACCCCGCACGATCTCTACTTTGTCTTTAGCGTGCAGGAGGAGGTCGGGCTGCGTGGCGCGCGCACCTCCGCCTACGGCATCGACCCCGACCTGGCCATCGCGGTGGACGTGACCGGCACGGGAGACAAACCCGAGGCGCGACCAATGGCAGTGACGTTGGGCAAGGGGCCGGCGGTAAAGGTCAAGGATTCAGGGATGATCGCCCATCCGGCAGTGCGGGATCTGATGGTACAGCGGGCGAAGGAAGCGGAAATTCCCTATCAGCTCGAAGTCCTGGAGAGAGGCTCTACCGACGCGGCGGCGATGCAATTGGTGCGCGCTGGAGTGCCCGCCGGTTGTCTCTCCATCCCCACCCGCTACCTTCACACCCCTTCGGAGATGGTGGATGAAGAAGACGTGGAAAACAGCGTAAAGCTGCTGCTGGAGATACTGCGGAAAGAGTGACTTGTGCAATGTGAGAACCCCGGTTTTTGCCTCTGAAAACCGGGGTTCTTTGGCAAATATGAGAGGAGGAGTATCTTCTCAATAATTCGGGGCAGTACTGTAGCCGCACTTTCCATAGCGCGCGGTATGGAAACCGCGACTACCTCTAACCGAAATGAAATGCACCCTTCTCAATAATTCGGGGCAGTAGCCGAGGTTTTGAGAAGATACAGGGAGGGGAGGATGGATCAGAGGCTCGGAAAACAACAGGGCTATATTATTCTCTGTTCAGTGCTCAGCCTCGTGGTGGGCGGCGCGGTCGTTTATTTCACTCTGCGGCCCCAAAAGACGAACCCACCTATCATCGTCTCTACCCCGTTTCCAACCCCGACTTTGTCCCCCACTGCTAGCGCAACGCCGGCTCCCATCCGCGTCTATGTCAGCGGCGCAGTGCTCCAGCCTGCGGTCTACGAACTTGCCCCGGGTAGCATCATCCAGGATGCGGTGAAGGCGGCGGGCGGCCCGGCTGATGACGCCGACCTCGAGTACATCAATCTGGCGCTGGAATTGCGGGATCAACAGCGGATCCACGTGCCGCGCCAGGGGGAATCGAATCCACCCCCAGCAGTTTCAGGCGGATCGTCAGGGAGCAGAGAAGCAGCAGGAGCGCCGATCAACATCAACACCGCTACGGCGGCAGAATTGGAGACGCTGCCGCGTGTCGGGCCGACGATGGCGCAGCGCATCATCAAGTATCGCGAGGCGAACGGGCCATTCGCGACGATTGAAGAGATCCAAAACGTGCAGGGCATCGGCCCGGCGACCTTTGAAGGATTCCAGGGCCTGATCGCCGTGGGGCCGTAGAACACGTGCATTAGTCACACACGATTTCTTCGATCTTGCCTCCATAAAGGCGATAGATTCGATTGTGATGGTGGGGGAACGCCAGCATGCTGTCAGGATCTAGTTGGCAATATGCGCCTCGTATGACGCGCCCGATCATGCCATGCGCCACGGCAACCACGAGCGACTCTTCTGGTATCGTGGCGAGCCAGGCAACGGCCCGTTCGTAAACCTGGGCGTAACTTTCTCCACCAGGGATCACGTATTCCCATTTGTTTTCCTCGCGCTCTTTCCGCGCACCAGGGTACTGGATGTCTATCTGAGCATTTGTCAATCCCTGCCACTGCCCCATGTTGTGCTCGCTGAGCAATGACTCGGCCACGATCTGCCCTGGATCGATGCCGAGCCATCGGGCGATGATCCCGGCTGTGTTCATTGCCCTTCCCAACGGACTGCTGACGATGCGAACGGCGCTGCTGTCTGTGAATTCGCGGAGCAACCGTCGTCCGACGGCTTCCGCCTGAAGGATGCCACGAGCCGTCAGTGGAGAATCCTTATGTCCTTGCCAGCGTCCCTCCCGGTTCCAGGTCGTCTCGCCGTGTCGCGTCAAGTAGATCATTCGCTGCTTTTGGCTGCAACGACAAAACGGCGTACTTGCTCGTGATCCTTGCGCCCCGGCGCCGCCTCGACGCCGCTGGCGACGTCCACTCCCCAGGGACGTACCACGCGAATTGCCTCGGCTACGTTTTCTGGGACCAATCCGCCCGCGAGCAGGATTGGTCCATGTTCCCTAGCTTGCATGGCCAGTTCCCAGTCAAAGGTTTTTCCGGTGCCGCCCGGTTGACCGGGGACGTAGGTGTCCAACAGGTAGGCCGTTGCCTGGTAGCGTTCGAGCTTGGCCAGCGAGCCTCCATCACGGACGCGAAAGCCCTTGATGGCGTCGATCCCTTCATCCATCAGAGCGCGCACCATCTCGGGCGGTTCTGCGCCGTGGAGCTGGACATAGTCCAGGCCGCAGTGGGCGACGATCTGCCGTACGCTGTCTGGATCCCCATCCACAAAGACACCGACGAAGGAGACACGGGGACAAGGGGACAAGGAGACATGGAGTGCTTCGGTGATCTGATGGGCTTGGTCTGGCGTCACGGAGCGAGGACTGGGAGGATAGAAGATAAAGCCCAGGAGGTCGGCTCCGGCCTCGGCGGCGACCAGCGCGTCCTCTGTATTGGTGATGCCGCAGATTTTGACTCGGGTCACTCCAAACCTCCTGCCGCCAGTTCTTGTACCTTCGCCGGTCTATCGCGGGCCGTGACCAGCGATTCGCCCACCAGCACGGCGTCGGCTCCCATCTTTGCCAGGCGGCGCACGTCAGCGGCGGTATGCACGCCGCTTTCGGCCACCGCTATGGTATCACATGGCAGCAGGGAACGCAAGCGTCCAAACGTCGCCAGGTCGACGCTAAAGTCGCGTAGATCGCGGTTGTTGATGCCCACCACCCGGGGATGGAGCGGCAGCACTCGTTCCACCTCCTGCTCGTCGTGTACTTCCACCAGGGCGGTCATCCCCAGTTCGTGAGTCAGGGCCAATAACTCGGCAAGCGTCTCGTTGGGGAGGACGGCTGCGATGAGCAGCAAGGCATCGGCGGCGTGGGCGCGGGCCTCGTAGACCTGGTATGGATCGAAGATGAAATCCTTGCGCAGCAAAGGAATGGTTGCCCCCAATGCCTCCCGGATGCGGTCCAGATATTCGAGCTTGCCCTGGAAGAATTTTTCGTCGGTGAGCACCGAGATGGCCGCGGCGCCGTTGGCAGCGTAGGTCGTCGCCAACCGCGCAGGGTCAAAATCGGCGCAAAGCAACCCTCTGGAGGGGGAAGCCCGCTTGATTTCGGCGATGAGGCTGACGCCCTCGCCGCGCAAGGCCGCGGCAAAGTCGAGAGAGGGAGGCAGGTCGGCCCCTCGCGCCTTTAGATCGGCCAGGGGCACGACCTGCCGTCGCGCCTCAAGCTCTTTCCGTTTGTGAGCCATGATCTCGTCCAGGATCACGGCTCAACTCCCCCCGTTGTTGGTGAAAGCGACCAGTGCGTCCAGCCTGGCCCGCGCAGCGCCAGAGTCAATGCTCTGAGCGGCCATCCTCAGCCCCTCGGTGAGATCGTCCGCCACCCCACCGGCCACGAGCGCGGCAGAGGTGTTGAGGAGCACCACGTCTCGTTTGGGACCCGGTTCCCCGTCCATGATCGCGCGCGTGATCACTCCGTTCTCCTCCGCTTCTCCCCCCGCGAGATCGGCCAGCATCGCCCGCGGCAGGCCCAGGTCCAGCGGGTCCAGGGCGAAGGTTTTCACGTACCCGTCCTGCAACTGGGAGACCTGGTTGGGGCCGGTGGTGGAAAGCTCGTCCAGACCGTCGGCTCCGTGGACGACGAACGCGGCCTGGCTGCCCAGCGAACCCAACACCTGGGCCATCATCTCGGTGAGCGCCCCATCGTACACGCCCAGCACCTGCGCCTGCGCCCCGGCGGGATTGGTGAGCGGCCCCAGGATGTTAAAGACGGTGCGCACGCCCATCTCGCGGCGGGGGCCGATGGCGTGCTTCATGGCCGGGTGGAGCCGGGGAGCGAAGAGGAAGCCGATCCCCACCTCGTCGATGCAGGCGGCGACCTTGTCCGGCGACAGATCCAGGCGGACCCCTAACGTTTCGAGTACGTCGGCGCTGCCGCATTTGCTGGAGACGGAGCGGTTGCCGTGCTTGGCCACGGACAGCCCGGCCCCAGCAGCCACAAAAGCCGCTGCAGTCGAGATGTTGAACGTGTGAGCGCCGTCACCGCCGGTGCCGCAGGTATCTACCAGGAAGGACTGGCAGGGGCAGACAGAGATGGCGTTGCGCCGCATGGCGCGGGCGAAACCGGTCACCTCCTCCACCGTCTCGCCCTTCAGTCGCAAAGCGACCAGGAATCCGCCGATCTGAGCCGGGGTGGTCTGGCCGGTCATGATCTGCTCCATCACCGATTCAGCTTCAGCTTCCGTCAAATCCTGATTTTCCAACAAGCGCGCGATTGCCTCTTTGATGTTCATTTTGCACCTCCATTTTGATTCTCAATGGTTAAAAAGTTTTCCAACAGCCGCTTCCCCTCGCGGGTCAGGATGGATTCGGGGTGAAATTGCACGCCAAAGGTGGGGTAGCGATGATGACGAATGCCCATCACTTCCCCTTCGAGGGTGAAGGCGGTCACCTCCAGCGCAGAGGGCAGCGGTTCCTCGACGATGAGGGAATGGTACCGGGTGGCGGTGAAAGGATTGGGCAAGCTGGTGAACACGCCTTGATCGGTATGATAGATGGGCGAGGTTTTGCCGTGCATCAAGCGGGGCGCGCGTTCTACCTCCCCATCGAACACGTGGGCGATACACTGGTGCCCCAGACAGACGCCGAGGATGGGGACATCCTGGTGGAAATGGCGGATCACGTCGTTGGAGATGCCGCCATCCTCCGGCGTGCCCGGCCCTGGCGAGATGATGATGTGAGAGGGGGCCAGTCGTTCCAGCTTCTCCAGGGTCACCTTGTCGTTGCGGTGTACACAGACCTCCGCGCCTAGCTCTCCCAGATACTGGACCAGGTTGTAGGTGAAAGAATCATAGTTGTCAATTACGGCTATCATGTTCGTACCTCCGTTTCTAGAGATTTTCGTTACCAATCTCCGGTCTCGGCCATATTTATGGCCTCTGCCAGCGCCTGCGCCTTGTGAAGCGTCTCGTGATACTCTTTCGTCGGGTCCGAGTCGGCGACGATCCCTGCTCCGGCCTGCACGTGGACGGTGTCGCCCTGCATGACGACGGTGCGGATGCCGATGCAGGTATCCATGTTTCCCGAATGGCTAAAGTAGCCCACCGCTCCGGCGTAGGGGCCGCGCTGTTCGCCCTCCAGCTCGGCGATGATCTCCATAGCTCGCACCTTGGGCGCGCCGGAGACGGTCCCGGCGGGGAAGGTGGCCCGCAATAAGTCAAAGGCGTCCAGATCTGGCCGCAGCTCTCCATCCACGCCAGAGACGATGTGCATCACGTGCGAATACCGCTCGACGATCATCATCTCTGGTACACGCACGCTCCCGTACTTGCAAACTCGTCCCAGGTCGTTGCGGCCCAGGTCTACCAGCATCACGTGCTCGGCCCGCTCCTTGGGGTCGGCCAGCAACTCCTCCGCCAGCGCCTCGTCCTCGGTTGGGTCGGCGCCTCGGGGCCGGGTGCCGGCGATGGGACGCACTTCGGCCCGGCGACCGTCCAGCCGGACCAACATCTCTGGCGAGGAGCCGATCAAGCGCAGCTCTCCCGGCAGCTCCAGGTAGAACATGTAGGGCGAGGGGTTCAGCATGCGCAACGCCCGATAGATGGTAAAGGAATCGGCCTTTGTGCGGCGGGAAAGCCGCTGCGAGAGCACCACCTGGAAGACGTCTCCGGCGGCGATGTACTCCTTTGCCTCACGGACCGCCGCTTCAAAGTCGGCCTGTTCGAAATTGGACGCCCAAGAACTAGGTTGTTCATTTCCTTTAGTCGTTGGTATTGGCTCCGCATTCAGGGGACGGCGCAGACGAGAGACGATGGCCTCGATCTTTTGGGTCGCTGCCTCGTAAGCGGCTGCGACACCATAAGCGACTGCGGCATCGTCCTGGACGTGAGCGTTCGCCACCACCAGCAGCCGATGGCTGACGTGGTCAAAGATAACCAGGCTGTTAGCCAGCAGGAAGATCGCGTCGGGCAGATCCAGGCCGGGCCGGGGAGCCAGCGGCACCCGGTCGAAGAAGCGGGCCACGTCGTAACCCATATAGCCCACCATCCCGCCGCAAAAGCGCGGCAGCCCGTTGACAGCGGTGGGACGATAGCGAGAGAGGATCTCCTCCGCCGCAGCCAGCGGGTCGTTCTCCGAAGCATCAAGCTGCTGCACTGAGCCATCCTCCTTCAAAGAGACCTGCCCATCGCGGGCGGTGAGAATTCCTGCCGGTTCGACGCCCAGAAAGGAGTAGCGCCCTACTTGCTCTCCCTTCTCCACGCTCTCCAGGAGAAAAGAGGGGGTGTCGCCCCGTAATTTAAGATATACCGAGACGGGTGTTTCCAGGTCGGCCGGCAGCTCTCGCCAGACCGGCATGATGTTTCCTCGTCCAGCTAATTTTTTTACTTCAGTCAATGAGGGATGATACATAAGCAACTCCTTATCCAAAAACCAAAAAAGCCCGTCCCCCAAGGGACGGGCTTTTACCCGCGGTGCCACCCTTCTTGGCTCTCTCGGCAACGATCCGAGAGGCCCGGAAACTGGAAAAAGAAAAACCGCCGTGAGAGCAAATCCCAGGCGGCGACAGCCAGCTTCACGCTCAGTAGATACGGGACTCACCTGTTGTGAATCCGATACCCCCACCCGATAACGGGGATGAACCGGCTCAGACTACTACCACGCGTGGTGGATTCGCCCTGCGACTCCCAGGCCCATTCACCATTCACCTTGGGGATCGGGTTTTCACCTTCTCCCGACTCTCTGGACCCCGCCTTGAATACCTACTATTCCTGTTCGCCGTCTTTCAATTATCTGATTGTAGGTCACTTATACCACGTTCTGCTGTTTCTGTCAAGCATTTTTCGGGAGGCGTTGACATCTGGGACAAGCGGGAAGCGCCAGAAAACTTGACGAAATAGGTCTTTTCCGTTACAATCGCTTTGCATTTTCGCAATTGAGCAGCACCAGGCGAGGCATCGTGTTTGAGAATCTGACCGATAAACTTCAGGCTGTCTTCAAGCGGCTGGGCAAGCGCGGCATTTTACGTGAGGACGACGTAAAGGAGATCCTGCGCGAGGTACGCCTGGCGCTGCTTGAGGCGGACGTCCATTACAAAGTCGTCAAGGATTTTGTCGGGCGCGTGCGCGAGCGAGCCGTCGGCGCCGAGGTCACCGAGAGCCTCAGCCCGGCCCAGCAGGTGGTTAAAATCGTCCACGAAGAGTTGATCGCAACGCTGGGCAAGCCGGGTCGCCTGGAGCTTCAGGGAAACGCGCCGTACGTCATCATGTTGGTCGGGTTGCAAGGATCGGGCAAGACGACGATGGCAGCCAAGCTATCCCGGCAACTCAGAAAGAACGGCCACCTGCCGATCATGGTCGCTGGCGACACTTATCGTCCGGCCGCCGTCAAACAACTGGAAGTGTTGGGCCGCCAGTTGGAGCTGCCTGTCTACAGCGAAGGATCGCGCGCCTCGCCGCCCCAGATCTGTGCCAACGGCGTCCGCGAGGCAAAAAAACGCGGTCTCGACGTGGTCATTCTCGACACCGCCGGTCGGCTCCAGATCGACGGGGAGATGATGGCCGAGTTGGAAGCGGTCAAGCGGGCGACCCAGCCGGTGGAGACGCTCCTGGTGGCCGACGCGATGACGGGACAGGAGGCGGTGAACGTCGCCGCTGGTTTTCACGAGCGCATCGGGCTGACCGGGCTGATATTGACCAAGGTGGACGGCGACGCGCGAGGCGGCGCTGCTATCAGTATGCGGTCCGTCACCGGCGTACCGATCAAATACCTGGGCACGGGCGAAAAGACCGACGCTCTGGAGGTTTTCCATCCCGACCGGCTGGCCTCTCGCATCCTGGGAATGGGGGACGTGCTGACGCTCATCGAGCGGGCAGAGGCGGCCTTCGACCAGGAGCAGGCTGTAAAGATGGAGCGCAAACTGCGCGAGGCCAGCTTCAATCTGGAGGATTTCTTGGAGCAGTTGCAGCAAGTCAAAAAAATGGGCCCGCTGGATCAACTCCTTGACATGATCCCTGGCGTGAGGGGACTGGCCCAGCAGGTCTCGTCAGAGGCGACCGACAAGCAGTTCAAGCGCACTGAGGCGATCGTGCTTTCGATGACGCCGGAAGAGCGACGCAATCCCCGCATCATCAAGGGCAGCCGCAAGAAACGTATCGCCCGCGGCAGCGGCACGACGGTGCAAGAGGTAAACGCGCTGCTCAATCAGTTCCGCCAGATGCAGCGAATGATGAAGCAACTGGGGAAGGGTACGCGGGGGATGCAGGGGTTGACACGGATGTTTGGATAGAATAGTATATTGGTACGCCCAAAGGGCGTACCAATTTACCAACTCATAACAACAGGAGGTTTATGGTCAAAATTCGGTTGCGCCGTGTAGGCGCCAAGAAGCAAGCAAGTTATCGCGTGGTGGTGGCCGACTCGCGGTCTCCTCGCGATGGACGATTCATCGAGCGTATTGGGATTTATAACCCACGCACCGACCCGGAGACGGTCAGGATCAAAGAAGACCGCGCGCTGTACTGGCTGAGCGTCGGAGCGCAGCCAACCGACGCAGTAGCGCGACTGCTCAAGAACCTGGGCACACTGGCCCGGTTCGAGCGGCTGAAACAGGGCGAGTCCCTGGAAGCGCTGGTGGCCGAGGCCGAGGCAGCATTGGCAGCAGAAGAAGAGGCAGTCGAGGCTGAGGAAGCGTTGGCGGCTGAAAAAGAGGCAGCCGAGGCTGAACTGGGTGAAGAGGAATCTGTTGAGGCCGAGGAAGAGGGTGAAGTAGAAGAGCCTTTAGCAGAACCGGCTGAGGCAGAGGAGGAAGAAACCCAAGATCCCGTTGAAGAGGGAGAGGAGGATGCCGAAGAAGACCCAGAGGAAGCGACAGAGGAGTAGCCTACTCGACTGTGCAGTGGAACTAGACTCCCCCACTGCGTCTCCGTACTGTACCGTTTATGTCATCCGCATCAACTACCACAGGAGGGAGTAGCAACAATGGCTTCTTCGATGAAAGATCTGGTTGAATTCATCGCCAAGTCGCTGGTGGACGATCCAACCCAGGTGCACGTCTCCGAGATCGAAGGGGAGAGTGCCGTGATCCTGGAGTTGCGGGTCGGCCCAGAGGACATGGGCCGCGTGATCGGCAAGGGCGGGCGTACTGCGAACGCCATACGCCGACTCGTTCGAGTTCTCGCTGCCAAACAAGGGCTGCGAGCTAATCTCGAAATCGTTTAAGCGCACTTCTGAATACGGCTGGATTTTCCCCACATATGTGGGTGTAAATCATGCGAATGGATAACGCCACACAACGACATAGAGGACAGGAAGGCTCAGGAGAAGCATCTACACCTGAGCCTTCTTATATAGTGGTGGGGCAGGTACGGCGGCCTCATGGTTTGCGGGGTGAACTGCGCGTCGAGGTTATCACCGACTATCCCGACAGGCTGGGACAGCACGCTTGCTTTTACCTGGCCTCTCCCAATACCCCTGAAGCGGTGCAGCGCTACCCGGTCGAAGGGATGCGCATGCACAAAGATACGCTGTTGCTAAAGCTGGGTGGTTGCGACGATCGCAACACGGCAGAGACACTGCGTGATATGCTCGTGCAGGTGCCGATCGAGGATGCTATACCGCTTGAAGAAGGGGAATACTATCACTTCCAGCTCGTTGGTGTGAAGGTAAAGACCGAGACCGGTGAAGGGCTGGGCCAGGTGGTTGAGGTGCTAGACACCGCCGCGCACGATGTGTACATCGTGCGCGGGCCTCGCGGAGAAGTGCTCCTGCCGGCCGTGGAGGAGGTGGTGCTTGAGCTTGACCTGGAGGTCGGAGAGATGATGGTACACCTGTTGCCAGGTATGCTGGGAGAGGATAGGGAATGAGCGACCTGCGCTACTGGGTGGGATTCAACATCGTGCGCGGTATTGGCCCACTGCGGCTGCGGGCGCTGCTCGACTATTTTGGGGACGTGGAACGGGCCTGGCACGGGCCGGTCGAGGCCTTGCAGAACGCTGGGTTGGATCGCCGCTCGCTGGAGAATCTGCTGACAGCCCGGGCCAACCTGGACCTGGAGCGAGAGTTGGAGCGGATCGCGGAAGCGGGGGCGCAAGTGCTCACCTGGGAAAGCTCTCTCTACCCCCGCCTCCTCCTCGAGATTCCCGCCCCGCCGCCGGTGCTCTACGTCAAGGGCGAACTGACGGCGGAGGATGCCTGGGCGGTAGCCGTCGTCGGCACGCGGCGAGCCTCGCCCTACGGGCGCGAGGCGGCCCGCCAGCTTTCTGCGGCACTGGCGCGCAGCGGCATCACCATCGTCAGCGGGCTGGCGCGCGGGATCGATGGCGAGGCGCACCGGGCGGCGCTACAGGCGGGAGGGCGAACCATCGCCGTGCTGGGCTGCGGCGTCGACCAGATCTATCCGCCAGAACACCGCAAGTTGGCCACACAGATCGTCGAGCGCGGCGCGCTGGTCAGCGACTATCCGTTGGGCACGCCCCCCGAAGGCAGGAACTTTCCCCCGCGCAATCGCATCATCAGCGGGCTGAGCCTGGGCGTGCTCGTCGTCGAGGCGGGAAAATCAAGCGGGGCGCTGATCACCGCCGACTATGCCGCCGAGCAGGGACGCGAGGTGTTCGCCGTGCCCGGAAACGTCTTTACCCATGGCAGCGCCGGCACCAACGCGCTCATCCAGGAGGGGGCCAAACTCGTGCTCAAGCCGGAGGACATCCTGGAAGAGTTGAACCTGACGATGGTGATCGAGCAGACAGAGGCGCGCCAGGTGCTTCCCGCCGACGAGACCGAGGCCTCGCTGCTGACCTATCTATCGGCTGAGCCAACCCACGTGGATGAACTTCGGCAGCAGGTGGACTTGCCTATCGCGCAAGTGACCAGCACGCTGGCGATGATGGAGTTGAAGGGAATGGTGCGCCAGGTGAGCGGGATGAAGTACGTCGTAGCCCGCGAGCGCGGCGCAGAATACGTGGTGGAGTGAACCCGTACACCGGTAGATTGTATCTTCTCAATAAACCGGGGGCTTGTTCGTAGTAGGCGCTTCAGCGCCCCTAAAAGCGCACTGAAGTGCGCACTACGAACAGATTCACCCCAAGTTATTGAGAAGATACGGTAGATTGGCACATTGGTATCCATCCATCTGACCAATCTACCAATGTACCAATAAGGAGGCAAGTTGACTTTTTACGCATTGATTATGGCTGGCGGGACCGGGACCCGTTTGTGGCCGATCAGCCGCCAAGATAACCCCAAACAGTCGCTCAAACTGATCGGGGGGCGCACGATGTTCGAACATACCATCGACCGCATCGCGCCTCTTTTGCAACCGGAGCAAATTTTCGTCGTCACAGATGCCCAACAGGCCCAACTCCTGATGGCGCAGGCACCGGAACTGCCGCCGGAGAATTTTATCATCGAACCGGAGGGCCGTGGCACCGCTCCCTGCATTGGATTGGGGGCGATTCACCTGCACCGACAGGATCCAGAGGCGATTATGGCGGTGCTCACCGCCGATCACTTTATCACCGATACAGAGCGTTTTCGCCAGGTGCTGACCGCTGGGGTAAAGGTCGCTCAGGATGGGCACCTGGTTACGCTGGGGATCACTCCCGCGTCCCCTTCGACCGGCTACGGATACATCAAGCAAGGTGAGAGCCTGGGGGCGGTGGAGGGTTTTCCTGTCTTTCGGGCCGAGCGGTTCACCGAAAAGCCGAGTCGCGAGACGGCATTCCACATGGTGGAGAGCGGAGAGTACACCTGGAACAGCGGCATGTTCTTGTGGCGAACGGACCGCATCCTGGAAGAGTTCCAGCTCCAGATGGGGGAGTTCTACGTGCATCTGGCGGAGATAGAGGCGACGCTGGGAACCGCCGGGTACAAGCCAACGCTGAAGCGCGTCTGGCCCCAGGTAGATAAGCAGGCGATTGACTATGGAGTGATGGAGAGGGCCGAAGACGTGGTCGTCGTCCCGGTGGATATCGGTTGGTCGGACGTGGGCAGTTGGGGCAGCCTGGCGGAGTTGCTGTCGGCTTTGGAAAATGAGGACAAAGAAGGGAATGTCATCGTAGGTCCACACGTGGGGATTGATACGCAAGACACGCTCGTTTTCGGTGAGAAGCGCCTCATCGCCACTATTGGGCTGGAGGATATGATCATCGTGGACACCGATGACGCGGTCTTGGTCTGCTCCAGGGAACAGGAGCAAGAGGTACGCACGCTAGTTAAATTGCTGGAGGAGCGGGGCGAGAACGGTTATCTGTGATGCTGAGGCGGATATGAAAGCCTACTGCTTCAAGTGCAAAACTAAGCGAGAAATACAGGACGCCCGGCCCGTTTTCACCAGCAAGGGATCGCCGGCCACGCGAGGGGTGTGTCCGGAGTGCGGCACAAAACTGTTCCGGATGGGCCGTACGCCGGCTCACGAGGGACTTGAGCCGGAAGAACACCTGGCCAATCCAAAAGCCAAGACCGAACTGGCGAAAAAACCCAAATTGGTGATCGTCGAGTCGCCGGCCAAGGCGCGCACGGTGGGCCGCTTTCTGGGGAAAAAGTACACAGTGCGGGCCTCGGTGGGGCACGTGCGCGATCTGCCATCCAACCGGATGGGCGTAGACATCGAGAACGACTTTGAGCCTCGCTACGTGATCCCTTCCAAACGGAAAGACGTGGTGCGCAAGCTGCGGAAGGACGTCAAGAACTCGTCCGAGATCTACCTAGCGACCGACCCCGACCGCGAGGGGGAAGCGATCTCCTGGCATTTGCTCGAGGCGCTCCAGTCGGCCATCGGGCCGCTGCGGCCGGTGCACCGCGTCGAGTTCCACGAGATCACACACGACGCCATCGAGCACGCCTTTGGCAACCCCCGCGAGATCGATATGCAGCGCGTGGAGGCGCAACAGGCGCGCCGCATCCTCGACCGGATCGTCGGCTACACGCTCAGCCCGCTGCTGCGCGACAAGATGGGACGGCGCGGGCTTTCTGCCGGGCGGGTGCAATCGGTGGCCGTGCGGCTGGTCGTCGAGCGGGAGCGGGAGATCGAGGCTTTTGTGTCGGTCGAGTATTGGTCCATCGAAGCCGAGCTGGCCAAGCAGGAACCGAAGCGAAAAAAGCCGCGCAGTTTCATCGCCAGACTCCACCGCATTCAAGGAGAGGAGCCAGAACTTGACAGCGAAGCCGAGGTACAGGCGATCTTGGATGAACTGGAAAAGGCCATCTATACCGTGGCCAAAGTGAAAGAGGGGCAGCGACGGCGCAAGCCCGCGGCCCCGTTCACCACCAGCACGATGCAGCAGGAGGCGTCGCGGCGGCTACGGTTCACCGCCAAACGCACGATGCGCTTTGCCCAGCAATTGTACGAAGGGCTAGACCTGGGGGATGGACCGGTTGGGTTGATCACCTACATGCGCACCGACAGCGCGAACGTGGCCGAGCAGGCGCAGGCAGAGGCGCGGGCATTCATCAAAAAGAGGTACGGCGAGAATTTTGTACCGGCCAAGCCGCCGACGTACAAGACCAAGGCGAAGAGCGCGCAAGAAGCTCACGAGGCGATCCGTCCCACCAGCGTCCTGCGCACGCCCCAATCTCTCAAGCCGCACCTGGATCGAAACCAGTATCGGCTGTATCAACTGATCTGGCGGCGTTTTGTCGCCAGCCAGATGGCGCCGGCGGTGTACGACACCCTCTCTGTAGACATCCTGGCCGGCCTCCCCAAGGCGGAAGAGAGACCTTATCTCTTCCGCGCCAGTGGTTCCAGTTTGCGCTTCAAGGGCTTTCTGGCTGTGTACGAGGAGCCGAGGGACAAGGACGCCAGAGCCGGGGAAGAGTGCAAGCGGGAGGAGATCCCGCCGCTGGCGGTGGACGAACTGCTCGACCTGGTGCAATTGCTGCCACAGCAACACTTCACCCAACCGCCCCCTCGTTACAGCGAGGCGACGCTGGTGCGTGCGCTGGAGGAATACGGCATCGGCCGCCCCAGCACCTACGCCCCGACCATGTCCACCATCCAGCAGCGCGGGTACGTGGAACGGCGCGATAGGCGGTTGCATCCCACCGAGGTGGGATGCATTGTCAACGATCTGTTGGTAGATTACTTTCCGCAACACATCGAAACGGGCTTTACGGCCCAGATGGAGGAAGAGCTGGATCAGATCGCCAGCGGCGAGCGGGAGTGGGTGCCGATGTTGCACGATTTTTACGATCCTTTCTCCGCCATGTTGTCGCAGGCGCAGGAGAGCATGCCCGATGTCCAGATGGGGAATGAGCCAACGGGAGAGATGTGCCCCAAGTGCGGCCATCCCTTGATCTACAAATATGGTCGCTATGGCAAGTTCATCGGCTGTAGTAACTTTCCCGATTGCCGCTACCTTCAGCCGATCCTGGTCAAGATTGGCGTGACGTGCCCGGAATGCGGAGGCGACCTGGTGGAGAAAAAGACGCGGCGCGGGCGCACGTTCTACGGCTGCTCCAACTATGATGGCGACAAACCTGGCTCGTGCAAATTTGCCGTCTGGAAGCGCCCTCTGCCGCAACCCTGTCCCGAATGCGGCGGACTGCTGACCCAGGCGCGCCGCGATTGGGCCAAGTGCGTCGCCTGTGAAGAGACCTTCGAGATCGCCAGCCTGCCGGCGAATGCAGAAGTGGCATCCGAATCTGGCGATCCAGGTCAAAAATAGAGAGGTTGATGATCTTTTCAGAACTGTGTGGAAAACACTGCGTTACAACCCATCACCAAACTGAAACTCTGCCGTTATGATCTTGATTTGCCTCAAAAGTTTTTATGTGGTAAAGTAGTTGTGTACCGGTGACACTTATGGTACAATGAATATAGCAAAATGTACGGGAGACATCTGAGGCATCGCGGAAAACTGATGTTTCCACCGCCAATTGTAGTACCTGCGAGACCTTCCAAACCAAATATATAACCATAAAACAGGAGGGAGGACATGGACACAATTTTGCAATTCGTTCAGCAGCGCAGGGCCCTGGTGGCGTTGATCGGAGGGGCTATACTGGGGCTGCTTCTGGGACTTGCTATCGGCTGGTGGTGGTGGCCGACGGAGTTGACCAACGCCACGCCCGGCAACCTGCGTTCCGATTTCCAGAGCGCCTACGTTCTCTGGGTCGCTGAGCACTATGCGGTCAATGGCGATCTGGAATGGGCCAAGGGGAAGTTGGGCGTGGAGTACTGGGAAGAGGGCCAACTCGCTGACGTGCTGGAGCAACTGGCTCAAGAGCGGAGTGGGCAGGAAGCGACTCGTCTGAGAGCGCTGGCGCGTGTCCTGGAAGAAACTGCATCTGCAGAACCGGCAGCAGGCAGCGGGATCGATCTCGGCTCGGTGGGAAAGGTCTGCGGGGTCGGCCTATTGGTGGCGGCGCTCATCGTAGGGATCATATTTCTATTTGCGCGTTTGCGGGGGTCGCAGGCCAAACCAGGCATCGCAGAGCGAGTGCGCGGTGTGACCATGATCGAAGATCTCCCTCCCGCTGAACCTGTCTCGTGGGGAACGGCAGGGCCGCCATTGGCCCAATTCGTCACGACCTATTCGATAGGAGACGAGCACTACGATCCCTCCTTTAGCATCGAGACAGAGAACGGCGAATTTGTAGGCGAGTGCGGCGTGGGCATCTCAGAGACCATCGGCGTGGGCGAGCCTGGCAAAGTTACCGCTCTCGAGGCTTGGCTGTTCGATAAGAACGACATCCGTACCGTGACCAAAGTGCTCATGTCGGATTATTCCTTCCACGACGAGGCGCTGCGCACCAAATTGGCGCCCAAGGGCGAGCCGGTTTTGGTCGAAGAAGGCAAAGACATCATCCTGGAAACGAGAGGATTGCGTATGCGGGTGCGCATCGTAGAAGCCAAGTATGGGATGGGCGAGTTACCGCCCGACAGTTTCTTCGATAGGTTGACTGTGGACCTGGCGGCCTGGGTTAAATCGGAAGGGGAACAGGCAAAACCTGTGGCCGCAGCCGACGCACCCACGACACCGCCTACACTGTAGGTGTAGGCCTACACTGTAGGTGTAGCCAGACCGGAAAGTCTGGCCCACGACTAGATTGACACCCTCGTCGCGTCTTCACGGCGAGGGTGTTTACCTGTGAAGGGTGCAATGCATCGGTTGTGGTGGAGTTTCTTACGGCTCTTTTTCCGGCTGCTCTATACTAAATTCGCCTGGACGTATGACCTGGTGGCCTGGGTTGTATCGTTGGGACAGTGGAGGGCCTGGGGACGCGCAGCGATCCCGTATCTGCGGGGCGAACGGATACTGGAGTTGGCTCACGGCCCTGGTCATCTGCTGGCGACGATGACGAACCAGGGTCTGTCCGCCACAGGGCTTGATCTCTCACCCCACATGGGACGGTTGGCAAAGCGACGCTTGAGAAGAGCCGGGCTGGTCGTCCCCCTGGTACGCGCGCAGGCACAGGCGCTCCCTTTTCGTGAGGGGTGTTTCGACAGCATCGTCGCCGCCTTCCCCACCGAGTTCATTCTCGTCCCCGCCACTCTGCGCGAGGCGGCGCGGGTCTTGTGCCATCCGGGACAGCGATTGGTCATCGTCGCCAGCGCCCGCCAAGACGGGCGCGATCCGCTTGCTTACGCCATCCGCTGGCTTTATCGAGCGACGGGGCAGAACAAGTTACTCCCCGACGGGTTCGCGACCGTCATGGAGAAAGCAGGATTTATCCCACACGTTGTACAGGAACGAGTCGACCGTAGCGCTGTGACGTTGATCGTTGCGGAAAAGCGGTGAGATCGCAGCGATCAGGGTTGGTGGTAAAGCTGCAAGTAAGAGCGGCCTACCAACAAAAGATCGGCCTGAAGAGAGAATGGAGTAGAGAGTGCGACGAGTGGGTAGACCTGAACCTCAGTAATAGGCAGCAGATTGCCCTGAGTGACGTCTAGAAAAGCATCCACCCCCGCTTCGGCAGGCATGTGGAAGTAACCCCGACAGACGGCTACCGGTGTGTAGGCTACCAACAATTCACGATGCACGAGCGGGCGGATCGAAGCGCGGGTTTCGGCCTCGGTGAAATGGAGAAGGACGATCTGGGATTTAAGGAGGGTGACTTGGGAACGCGAGAGGTCGCTCAGCGGGCTGTTGGGCGTCAAAGAGGTCAAATGTACGTCGTGGAGCGAGAGGCTGGTGCGCGTTGGATCGTCGATAAAATTAAGCACCGCTCCTACCACTTCCAACTGCCCGTTTATCTGAAACTGGGGGGTCAGTATCTGAACGTCGTGGCGCTCAACAGAGATTTGCATACTCATCGGTTGCTCCTTTCATGATTTTGTGGTAGAATAATTTTGCTCGGTGGTAGAGCCGGACTCGGTCCGGCTCTAATTATACACCAATTGCCCCCGTAGCTCAATTGGACAGAGCGGCGGACTTCGAATCCGTAGGCTGTGCGTTCGAATCGCACCGGGGGCGTCTGAAGAGGGCACGCAAAGGCAGTTGCTTTCCTGTGTTGTCTCTAGCTGACGTTTTTTATTCCTCACTGTCATCGTGCCAGGGATCTTTGCAGGGGCCGTCCAGGTCATTCAAAGTCGAGTTCCCGTCGTGCAGTCGGTCGAGTATTCCTCTTGCGTGTTTCCCGTAGATGTCAGCCGTGACCTGGATAGCGGAGTGATTCATCATCTGTGATACCGCCTTCAGGTTAACACCACGGGTCAGTGTCGATATGACAGTGATTGCTCAGTCAATACGCCGATCTCGATTTCAACCATGTTTAGCCAACTGCCGTGCTTAGGAGTGTAATGAAACTCCAATCGATCCAGAATACGTTTAGCCTCTTCCGGCTCGAAAGCCTCATACAACGAGGCGGGAATATGGGTGTTCAGGTTGTCTTGTACGACCACGATAACGTCTGCATCTGGGAAAAGCTCATCGACCAAGTAGTGCATAGCATAAGCGTAATCGATCTTCGTGCGTCGCTCAGTGACCCGAACGTGACGCCATCCTGCCAGCGGTTGAAAGAACATGAAGAGATTGCGCATACCATTGCGTTTGTATTCATAATCGTAGCGTTCGGGCTGTCCAGCTTTTCCTGGTAACGGACAACGTTTTTCCGCGACGAGTTGAACCAGCTTCTCGTCGAAACAGACCTGGGGTCGTTTGGGGTCATACGGTCGCGCATAGACGCTCAGTACATCCTCCCCTACCACCCTCAAAACCGACGAGAGTTCCGCCTACAATCACATTGTTGGTACAGGCCGCGGTCATGCTACAGTATGCCACTCCCGTCGTGAGTACGCCCATAATGATGATGGTGATGGCTTTTGTGAAGTGCACTGTAACATCATGGAAGACATCTGGACTGGTTTGCGCAACTTCTTACATCCCTTCCGTGGTGTGCATAAGAAATACCTGGCCATTTACGTGGCGATGTTTGAGTGGGCACATAATCTCAAACGGGTCACCGCGGACTTGAGAGCGTGTTTTAAAAGTAAAACTGCACATTTACACGAACACAGCAGGATTGGTAGCTAAACGCTTCAGCATAATCCGCACCATCGCAGCGTAGATCATGGTTTCGCTGGTTTCGGGGAGCTCTTCGTAATCCCTGCTCAAACGCCGAAAGCGTACCAGCCAGCCAAAGGTACGCTCCACTACCCAACGGCGTGGGAGG
>DAOTUB010000334.1:0-21694 GCA_034437455.1 Anaerolineae bacterium
GACGTAGCCGCCGCGTTCGCCTTCCTCCAGAGCCGGGACGATCTGGACCCTCGGCGAATCGGCATGATGGGATTCTCCCTCGGAGGGCAGATCGCCCTTCGCGCAACGGCACAGATGGACGGGATCCGGGCTGTGGTCGCCGATGGCCCAAGCCTCGCCAACTATCGTGACGTACCGCCCCCGGTCTCTATATTTGATCGGGTGCTAAGGGTCGACAATTGGCTCACGTTCAAGTTCCTCGCGTGGCGCACCGGCGTGTCTGCTCCGCCTGCCGTGGTCGAGGTGATCGCCGACATTGCCCCCCGCCCGATTTTTCTCATCTCCACGGGGCAGGATATCGAACAGCGCATGGCCAGATACTATTACGAGCGGGCAGGACATCCCAAGTCGTTGTGGGAGATACCGGAGACAGGCCACGGCGGCGGCCTCGCTACGCGGCCCGACGAGTACGAAGAGAGAATTGTGCTCTTCTTTGACACTGCATTGTTGGGAGATGGGGGCTCGAAATGAAGCGCGCTCAACTGATCGCGATGATTCGCTACGAATTGAATATGCAATGGCGGCGGCGCGAAATCCCGATGTTTATGCTCACGCTCGTCCTGGGGTTGCTTTTGACTGCCCTGGGGGTCCAGGCCCTGGGCCGCGAGATGGCCGCCGAATTGGAGCTTGCTGGAGTGGCGTTCAACCCTGACGTGGCCCGTATGCGAGCCACCGTTTCCATGATGTACGGGTGGCCGACGGTGATGTTGTTGTTGGTCGTGGCTGTTCCGCCCATCGTCGCAGAGACGATCCCCAAGGACCTGCAGGTCGGCGTTCGCGAACTTGTGGACAGTCTGCCGCTTTCTCCTGGCGTTTATCTGCTCGGAAAGCTCCTGAGCGTATGGATTAGCATATTGGTTGGGCTGGCAGGAGTCGCCGTGCTGTATGGGCTGGAAGGATGGTTGATCCACGGCCCCTACGAGATGGGGATGTACCTGGTGTTGTGGTTGGTCGGCGTCGCGCCTCTAGCGCTCTTTATCTCCGGGATGAGCGTGTTGCTTCCAACCGGGCAATCCTCTCGCCGCCGGGCGCTCGTTGTAGGAGTGGCCTTTGCCGTCTATTGTGTGACCATGATGGCGACCACCTCGGGAACGATAGAGGATGTGGTGTGCCTGGCCCGACCATCGGTCTTTTTCGTCTTGCATGGGCGGCATGGAGGTACGTTCCAGGACGTTTTCGGCCTCGGAGTGCTGGAGGATATTGGGCTGATCTCTTACCCCGCAACGCAGATCCCCCTGGCGATTGGGGTAGGAGCTTTGCAGGTCGCTCTAGTCTGGTTGATCGTCTGGGTGTGGATGAGGTGGAGGGAAAGGGTCTGATGATTACAGTGACAAATCTAGGCAAAACGTACAGAGGCGATGTACAAGCCCTGCGCGACGTGACGCTCGAGGTCGGAACGGGTATGTTCGGTCTGGTCGGACCTAACGGCGCGGGCAAGACGACGCTCATGCGTATCCTGGCGGGCCTCCTGCGTCCCACGGTTGGGGAAGTGCGCGTGCTGGGCCACGACGTGACCACCTATCGCGGCAAGATGGCGGTCAAGGCCCTGCTTGGCTATTTGCCGCAGGAACTGGGCCTCTACCCCGATCTGACCGGGCGCGAGTTTCTCGATTACATCGCCATTCTCAAGGGGCTGACCGATGGCGACGCCCGCCGCCGGCAGATCGCCGAGTTGCTCGAACTGGTGGGATTGTCCGAGACAGCCGACCGCCGGTTAAAAACCTACTCTGGCGGGATGAAGCGACGCATTGGCGTGGCGCAGGCCTTGCTGGGCGATCCACAATTGCTCGTCGTGGACGAGCCGACCTCTGGGCTGGATCCGGAGGAGCGCGTCCGTCTGCGTAACTTGCTGGCCGATATGGCCGGCCGGTGCACCATCATCCTCTCCACCCACATCGTCGAGGACGTGAGCCAGACGTGCAACGATCTGGCCGTGTTGCACGAGGGACGCCTTCTCTTTCGCGGCGATCCGCGGGCGCTGATCGAGCGGGTGCGCGGCCACGTCTGGACTCTGTCCTTGCCGCCCGGGCAGCGCCCCGATGGCGGTCTCACCGTCGTCTCCACGCTGCGGCTCGACGACCGGGTGGAGTATCGCGTGGTAGGGTCTGAGGCGCGACGTCCAGCCGCTCGCCCGGCCGCGCCCAACCTGGAAGATGGCTATCTCTGGTTGATGCGGGGCAACGTATCATTCGAGGGAGGCCCTGAGCGGATGCACACGGATTGAGACGGTGCTAACGTGGCAAATGAAGAGGTCTCATCTCGCTGGCTTTGGAGCGGTGTGCTGAGCTTGATGACACTGGCGCTGGCAACAGCCCTCATCTTGATCGTCGCACTGGCTCTGGATTGGAACAATCCGCGCCCCGGTCGTCCCCCCGATTGGCAAGCTCCCGATCTCCCTCTGCGCCTGGAGGCTTCCGCGGACCAAGTCACTGTGTTGTTGCTGAACCATCCCGGCGGTGATTTCACGTTCGAGGCGGAGGCCATCCCTCTCTCCGGCCCTGAATTGAATGGCTATGGTCTGGTTTATCGTGCCCAGGATGCTGCCCATTACTACACCTTTGCTGTCGGCAGCGACGGCTACTACGCTGTCTTGCGGGTAGAGGGAGATGAGAAGACGTTCCTGGTAGACTGGCAGCAGTTCCCTCACATCCGTCGCGGGCGTCAGCCCAATCGCTTGCGCCTGACCTGCATGGGTTCGACCTGCCGTTTTTTCATCAATGACGAATATGCCGCCACGGTCGAGGATAGTACCTGGCTGATGGGGTATGTGGGGCTGTGGGCGCGTGGATTCGAAAATGAGAGTGTGGTGGTGCAGTTTGTGAACGCGCGCGTGTGGGCGGGTGATATGGGGCTACAACGCCCGCCAGGCCTCGGGCCGCAGTACCGACTTGCCCCGCACCAGCGCCTCGTCCAGCGTCGCCAGCAGACGCGCCTTATCCTGAGGCAGCGTACCCGCCAGCGGCAGGTAATTTGAGGCGTGATTGGTGCGAAAAACGCAGTGAGAGAGACCTTCCATGTGGCCGATGACCTGGCGTAACTCGGCCAGCATGGCTTCGGGGGTCATCAACTGGAACTCGCCCGCCTGCCATTGTCGGTGGAGTTCGGTTCCGGGGACCAGCATCAGCGTCAGCAGCGAAAAATAGTCCGGATCCATCTCGCTGACCACTTGCCCGGTCGCCTCGGCGTGTGCGGAAGAAAGATCAGGGCCGCCGATACCCAGGATAGCGATGACCGAGGCGCGCATTCCGATCGCTCGCGCCTTGCGCACCGCCTGCACCATCTCGGAGGCCGTAGCCCCTTTGCATATCCGGCGCAGGATCTCGTCGCTGCCGCTCTCCAGCCCTATGTAAAAGATCCCCAATCCCTTGCGACGGAGCAATGCCAGATCGTCCGCACTTTTCTTCAACAGGTCGCGGGCGTTGGCATAGATTCCTACGCGCTCCAGGTGTGGAAAGGCCGAGTCCAGGGCGTCGAGGATGGTGACGAGCCGACGGGTGCTCAACACCATCGCGTCGCCGTCGGCCAAAAAGACGCGGCGAGTGTAGGGCATTCGTTGTCCGGCCAGCGCGATGTCCTCCAGTACCTCCTCCTCCGGTCGGATGCGGAAGGGCTTGTCCAAATACGTGCCGCAGAAGGTGCAGCGATTGTGAGAGCAACCGTAGGTGACTTGCAGGATATAGCTGCGCGCCTCGCTGGGAGGCCGGACGACTGTACCAAGGTAACGCATAGGTGCATTATAACCCGATATAGAAGAACCGGCAACTATTTAGGCCCTAACCAGTGAGATTCTTGTCTTTTGTGCAAAAATTTTCACACCAATGACCTTTTGGCTCCGGCTCGTTCGGGTTAGGGCGTGATGTGGTATAATGTAGCTGGTGGAAGGTAGCAGTATCATGCGAGTGTGGAGTTGGAGCGAATGAAGGAGGCTGGAATGGGAAGAAGAGACCTGGAGTACGTGGTCATCGCTGTCATGTTGCTGAGCGGCCTCTATGTGGTGATCAGTGGGCTGGCGACGGATCTTTTGGGTTGGTCCCTGTTCGCTCCTCACCGCTACATGGGACGTGTTTTCGCTGGACTGGTTTTGCTACACCTGGCCCTAAAGCGTCGCCAGATCGCGGCTTATTTGAGACGCGGATTTGGGCGTCGGCCAGATCGGAAGCCGTCGACATGAAAGTCTACATCGTCGTTGACCCCTTTGTAGTATTCGTGTGAGAGCGATATGAGAATAGCTCTCGCCGCTGTCGGCTTCACCTCGACCATTGCGCAGGTTGTTTTAATGCGCGAGTTGGTCGCCACATTTTATGGCAACGAACTGCTCTTTGGGCTTGTGTTGGCCGCCTGGCTGGCATGGGTGGCGATCGGTTCGTGGGGGATGGCTCGCCTGGCAGAGCGGCGAGAGTTGGGAGTGAGAGCCTTTGCGGCAGGACTGGCGCTTGCTGCGACGTTGCTCCCGGTGCAGATCGGCCTGGTGCGCGGCGCAAAAACGTTGCTGGGAGTTACACCGGGGACCTTTGTCGAGTTCGGACCGATGGTGGGCGTGGTGGTATTGGTCTTGGCTCCGCTGTGCCTATTGACAGGGTTTTTGTTCACACTGGGGACGCGGCTGACCGTCGAGCGGGGCGGTGCGACAGGTCAGGCATATGTCTGGGAAGGCGCTGGCGCCGTCGTCAGTGGTGCGCTCTTTAGCTTTGTCCTCATCCACTGGTTCGATTCCTTTCAGACTGCTTTGCTGGTGGCAGTCGTAAACTTGGCTATCGGCGTCTATCTCTCTTTCTCATTTGCTCATCTATCTCGCCTTTTCTTTCTCGCTATCTTGGCAGCTATTGGGGTGTCTCTGGGCTTGGGCCGCTTTCTTCACCATGCTACCCTCCGTTGGCAATGGTCAGACCTGGCGTATGCCGCCGATTCTCCTTATGGGCGGTTGATTATTCAGTCTCGCGACGGGCAGCGCGTCTTTTTCGTGAACGGCCTGTTGGCCTTTGAGACTCAGGGAACGTTTTCCGAAAAAGTGGCTCATTTCCCGCTGCTGATGCATCCGGCTCCCAACGAGGTGCTCCTCATCGGTGGAGGCGTGGCCGGAGATGTGCGCGAGATCCTCAAGCATCCCGTCGCCCACCTGACCTACGTCGAACTCGATCCGCTGCTGATTGAGGCGGCGCGGGTTCACCTCCCTCCAGAGGATGCCGTTGTCTTGAACGATCCCCGCCTCAAGCTGGTTCTCACCGACGGACGGCTGTACGTCAAAACGTCTCGCCGTGGTTTTGACGTCGTCATCCTCGATCTGCCTGAACCGGCCACCGGCGCGCTCAACCGCTTCTACACTCGCGAATTCTTTGAGCAAGTGCGCGCGATCCTCAACCCGAGCGGTGTGTTCGCGCTGGGGTTGCCCTCGGCGGAGAACTATTGGAGCCGGGAATTGGCGCGACGCAACGGCAGTGTCTACCAAACGCTGCGAACGGTGTTTCCGGAGATGGTCGTTCTCCCTGGCGAGCACAACTTTTTCCTCGCTTCCGATGCAGAGTTGGAGACTGACCCCGCTGTGCTGGCGAGACGGCTGGCCGGGCGCGGCGTTGAAACTCGCCGGGTGACGCCGGGCTATGTCGAGTATGTCTTTACCACCGATCGCTTTGCAGGCGTGCAGGCAGAACTCGCGGCGATGACGGGAGTGCGCCTCAACCGTGACCTGACGCCCATCTGCTACTACTACGATCTGGCGTTGTGGCTCTCACATTTCTACCCTGACCTTCGCGCTCTTTTTGAGAGCGCGAGCTTGATCAATCTGTGGTGGGTGGTCGTACCCCTGGCGCTGATCTTGTTGCTGGCGCGTTGGCAGCGTGGATGGGCCATGCCGTTTGCCATCGCTGCCATCGGCCTGGCGGAAATGATGTTGGAGGTGGTGATACTCTTTGCCTTCCAGGTATTGCACGGTACTGTCTATGCCGCGATTAGCCTGATTGTGACGGCTTTTATGGCCGGACTGGCATTGGGAGGTACAGTGAGCAATTGGTTGCTCTCTCCCTTTTCATCTTCCGCAACGGGAGAGAAGATCAAGCGAATGCTGATCGTAGTACAGGCGGCCATAGCTTGTTACAGTGGCATTTTTCCTCTCATTCTGTTGCTGCCTATTCCAGCGCTGACCTTGATCTTCCCTTTGCTGGCGTTGGTAGCAGGAGTGCTCACTGGAATGGCTTTTCCGTTGGCTGTGGCGCTGATGAAGGGTAGTGTTGGTCGCGTGGCAGGCTCAATCTACGGGGCTGATCTGCTGGGGGGCTGCCTGGGGGCATTTCTGGGCGCTGTGCTCTTTGTGCCGGTGCTTGGCATTCCACAGACTTGTGTGGTAATTTCCTTGGTTGGCCTAGCGGGTTTGCTGGCACTGGTGTGATAAACGTCATCAGCAACTGGTAAATTTGGGGGTTGACAAGTGACATGAAATTGTGGTATAGTAGCACACGGTGGTAATGTTCATGTCGACACAGGGGCACACTGCCTGACTGATGACGGTCGAGCATTGTGCTTCTTAATTACAGAGTGGAAGATGGCAGATCAAAAGAAAAAAACAATAGCCGTAGATATCGAAGAGGATATGAGTGGCGAGGAATACCTGCTGGCCAAGGCGGATGAGCAGGACTTTGTCACTTATGAAGACATTTTGGCTGCTTTTCCTGAAGCTGAAGAGAACTTGGATGAACTTGAGGACATTCTGGTCACCTTGATGGAGACCGATATCGCAATCGGTGAACCAAAAGAGATGGAGGGCCAAGATGATGGAGTCTCTGAGGAACTTGACCAGGACGATCTGATCGCTGACGAGAGAACATACCTCGATGCCGTCAGGATAGATGATACGATAGGTCTCTACCTCAAAGAGATCGGCCAGGTGCCCCTTCTCACACGTGAGGAAGAGATCGACCTGGCTAAACGCATGGAGATCGGCTTGATAGCTGAGGAACAGTTGCAAGAAGATGGACTCAGCTTTGAAGAGCGGATTGAGTTGAACAAGGCTGTGCAGGACGGTATAGCTGCGCGCGAGCATCTTGTGCGCGCCAACTCTCGCCTGGTGGTCAGTGTGGCCAAAAAGTACATGGGGCGAGGGGTGCCCTTCATCGACCTGATTCAGGAAGGCAACATTGGGCTAATACGCGCCGCCAACAAGTTCGATTACACGTTGGGGAACAAGTTTTCAACCTACGCGACGTGGTGGATCCGACAGGCTGTCACTCGCGCCATCGCCGATCAGAGCCGCACGATCCGCATACCGGTCCATATGGGAGATCAGATCAACAAACTGTTGCGGACTACCCATCGGTTGACGCAAGAGCTGGGGCGAAAGCCTACTCCCGAGGAAATGGCTGTCGAGCTGGATGTTCCTACGCAGAAGGTGGAGGACATGCTGAGGGTAGCGCGCCGCCCACTTTCGCTGGAATTGCCCATTGACGAGGAAGGGAGTAGCGAGTTGGGCGATTTCATCGAAGATGAAGGGGTTACGGCTCCTGACGATATGGTTTCCTCCTCTATGCTGCGGGAATTGTTGCAAGACGTCCTTCAGGATCTCCCGCCGCGCGAAGTACGCATTTTGCAAATGCGCTATGGGTTAGTGGACGGCGAAACCTACACCCTTGAGGAAGTGGGCAAAAAGCTGGGCGTGACCCGAGAACGGATACGCCAGATAGAGGTGCAGGCGTTGGGACGACTCCGTCATCCTACTCACGCTCGCAAGCTGCGCGATTTTCTCAAATAAGTAGCCAGGAGCATTTCACTGGCTCAGTGAGCGAGGGCCTGGGTATACACTCGGGTCCTCGTTTTCACGTGCGGGCCCCCGTGTGGGCCTCCGCGTGGGTTGTTGTTTGCATCCTATTCCCTTGTGTGTTAGAATATCGGGGCGTGTTGGAAGTGTGCCAACACGCGGATATTTATGTCATTTCTTCTCACTCTCACGATTATCCTGCCATTGCTGGGCGCGGTGGGGACGCTTCTAGTGTCCTCCCTGCCCGATAGGCGCGTTCGTCTCTACGCCCGCACCATTGCTCTGGTAGCGGCTGGCCTCACCGTGATTCTGATCCTGTCGCTGGGGAGAACAGATCCGGTCAGGGTCAACCTCTCATTGTGGCAACCATCGCTGCTGTTTGGCGCTGCTCTGGCGCTGCGCACCGACGTGTTCATGCAGCCACTCGCGTTGGCCCTGGCGTTGGCGACTTGTAGCGTGTTCCTGGTGAATCTTGGTCGCTCGGGAGAATCCCTCCCTTTAGAGGCGGGATCCCCTCCAGAACTGCGCCTTACGGAACGATCCCCTTGGCTCATGGCCGTGTTGCTAGCCCTGCTCTCTGCGGGCCTTGCTGCTTTGTGGGCGGCCAACCTGCTCACGATGATTATCAGTTGGACGATTTACGATCTATTGAGCGCCGCAGGACATGTGGCGATTGGAGGGTCGAGATCGAAGGCTGTGCGCGTCCTGATCTTTGGCGGCGTAGCGACATTGCTTTTGTGGAGTGGTGCATTGTTGTCCGAGAGCGGGGTAGGCAGCGAGCAGTGGACGCTTGTGACACTTGGCGACACACAACTGGCGCTGTGGATATTGGCTGGCGTTCTGCGATTGTGGCTCTATCCATTCCACATCCCTGCTTCCGGCGATTCTCCGGGCGGCGCAAGTTTCTATGGGGCCACACCTCTCGCTACTCCGCTTCTCTTAGGCCCCATCCTTGGCTGGGGGTTGTGGTTCCGGCTAGCCTCGGCGAGCGGGGGATCGATCCCCGTAGGGGCAGGATCTCCTGGTGGCGTGTGGGTGTCTTCTATCGCGGCGATCACCTTGGCCCTGGGAGGCCTTTTGGCCTGGTCTTGTAAATCGCCTCGCCACTCTTTGCCGTGGATCGGGATGGGGATGACAGGATCGGTTTTATTGGCCGCTGTGCTGGCGGGAGAAGACGCTGCGGCCATCATCGCCGCTGGCGGCGTGGTCTGGGTGCTGGGAGTAACGGTGCTTTCTCTGACGCCCTTTCTGGACGCTGGCTTGCGGCGAGATGCTCCGTGGTGGGGGATTCCCTCTGTGCTGGCTGCATTAGCGTTGGTGGGAGCGCCTCTCACGCTAGGGTTTGTGATCGAGGCCATAATGATGGGGGCGCTTACCGGGGAAGGCCATCCAGGATGGGGAGTGGCCTTTTTCGTCGGACATTTGTTTTTGATCCCCGCGTTGGCGCGCTGGTTGCTGTCTCCGTCGCCGCTTTCGCCGCCCGGCCAGCGTTGGCGACTCGTGGCGGGTGGGATAGGACTAGGATTGCCAGCGCTGTTGTTGATTGTGGCCGGTTTGTATCCGCCGATCCTCGTTGATGGTATTTCATCCCTCTCGTTGGGAACATTGCTCGCCAGGCCTGGACTGATGGGCTGGTTGCTGTGGGTGCTTCCTCTCGCCGGTGGTGGAGTACTCATCTGGCAGGAGGGAAACGTGCGCCCCACGATAGAATTGTGGCTTAACGCAGTTCACGATTTGTTACGCCTGGAGTGGCTCTATGAGCTACTGGTGGGAGCACTTGAGCGGGGGCTGGGTGTACTTCGCGTGGCTGACGAGATCGTGGGAGGTGCAGGGGCGTTGCTGTGGTCGTGGGTGTTGTTTCTCGTGTTCCTGCTGATATGGAGTGGTAGATAGTGCCGACACTGGTTGATATCCTGGCGCGCGTTTCGTTCTTGGCAGCGATGCCCGCCGTGATAGGCGTCATGGTTACGGCTGGACTTTTGGTCGTCAGCCGAGATTGGCGAGTGAATGTACTCGCTCTGGCCGCGCAGTATTTTTTCGTCGTACTGCTATTGACCCGACAGATCAGGCTGGAGGTAGCCGCTGTCAAGGGATTGATCGGGTGGATGATCTGTACCGTGTTCTATCTGACGGAGCGGCAGGCCAGCACTTTTGAGCAGTCAGCAGTCGTGGAAGATGAATCTCCAGCACAACGGCGGCGCTGGATCATGTCTACCCGAGCGGCATCCTGCCTGTTGGCCGCGATGTTGATCGCAGTGGTGGCGTACACCGCCGCGTTGCGCTTCCCCTTGCCCGAACTCCCGTCGGACATCACACTGGCCTGTTATCTGTTGGCCGGGCTTGGATTGTTGCTGGTCGGATTGAGCGATGCGCCGTTACAGGTGGGATTGGGATTGCTGACGTTTCTGTCGGGATTCGATCTATTCTACGTCGCGCTGGAACCGAGCCTGGCCGTGGCCGGGTTGCTGGGCGCCGTCAGTTTCATCATTGCGCTGGCCATGGCCTACTTGAGGATCGCTCAACTCGCCGCTGGCAGTGACGAGGAGGCGGCGTGATCGAAGGCCTGTTCTTGCTTCTAACCCTTCCACTGGTCATGGCGGGCGTCGTGTACATCTTGCGCCGCTGGGCTTCTCTCTCGGCACTGTTGGCTACCTGCACGGCGTTGATTTTGGGGATCGCGCTCCTCGTGTTGCCGCTGGATCAATCGGTGCTCTCCTGGGGGGAGCGTCAGATCACCATGGACGAGACCGTGACTTTTCTGGGACGCGAGTTGGTCATGGAGCAAACAGACCAGCTCGCGATGGCGTTTCTGTTCCTCACTGCCGCCGGTCTTTTTTTTCTGGCGTGGCGTTTCGTGCCCCGTTCCCTTTTATTCCCAGTGGGACTGAGTATGCTCAGCTTGTTAAGCGGAGCATTGTTGATCCGCCCTCTCATCTATGCTATCCTGCTCATTGAAATCACCGCGGCCCTCTCCATCTTTGCCTTACAGGCGGAAAGGCAGACGCCCACCCGAGGAGGATTGCATTACCTGACGCTGACCACGCTGGCTCTGCCGGGTTTGCTGGTCATCCACTGGCTTATGGAACGCTACGCATTGACGCCGGACGATAAAGGATTGCTCAATACGTCTGCTATCCTGCTGCTCTTTTCGTTCACGTTGCTGTTGAGCGTCGTGCCCTTCCATGTTTGGGTGCCATCCGTTGGCGGTGGCAAGCGGGATGGCAGCAACCCCTTGGCGGGCGCCTTTGTTCTCACCATTGGCAACGGCGCGATCTGGTTCTTGTTGCTCAATTTTCTCGAGGCCTATCCTGGACTCTATAGTTATCCTCGCCTCAGCTCGCTCGTCTCCAATGCCGGATTGGCGATGGTCGTCGTGGGAGGGGTGTTGGCATCGGCTCAACGTCGTCTGGGCCGCTTGATGGGATACGGCGCGTTGATAGATACCGGCGGCGCTCTCATCGCCCTGGGTATGAACAGCAAGACCGGCCTGACGTTGCTCTTTTTATCGTTGTTGATGCGTCCGTTTGGCCTGATCCTCGTGGCGGCCGGTCTGAGCGGTCTACAAGAGCGCAACGGCGGCGACGATCGTCTCGATGGGCTGCAAGGATTGAGTCGAGAAGCGCCCTGGAGCACGGCGGCGTTGATTTTTGGAGCGCTTTCGGTAGCTGGCCTGCCAGCCAGTGCCGGTTTTATCTGGCGGTGGGCGCTCTATCGTGCGCTCTCGCCGTCCAGCTCGGTCCCCGCACTGTTTCTTTTGTTAGCGGGGATGGGAGTGATGATCGGTCTGTGGCGAGCATTATCTGTCCTCCTGTCGCGCCCTCAGGCATCTGAGGAGAGCGAGGACGTCCCCAAAGAAGGCTTGCTGACGGCGGTAGTCGTGGCTGTGTCCATCGCGGCCTGTGTGGGGATCGGGCTTTTTCCGCAGCCTCTAGTGCCGCTGGCGACTCGTCTGGCGGAGATGTATACCTTCGGGGGCTGGTAAACCAGCTCTGGCGCGATGGATTTATTCGAGCACAGCCGGCAAGAGCAAATTCGCCGCCAAGCTCCCCTGGCGGCCCGCATGCGACCCCGCACGCTGGAAGAGTTTGTCGGCCAGGAGCACATCGTCGGCGAGGGACGGTTACTGCGCCGCGCCATCCAGGCCGACCGTCTCTTCTCCTCGCTGATCTTTTGGGGGCCGCCCGGTATCGGCAAGACGACGCTGGCGACGATCATCGCCAACACGACGGCCAGCCACTTTGAGACGATCAGCGCGGTGCTGGCAGGCGTGGCCGACCTGCGGCGCGTGATCAAAGAGACCAAAGATCGGCGCGGGATGTATGGCCAGCGCACGATCCTGCTCGTGGACGAGATCCACCGCTGGAATCGGGCGCAGCAGGATGCCTTGTTGCCCCACGTCGAGGACGGCACGATCACGCTCATCGGCGCGACGACGGAAAATCCCTACTTTGAAGTCATCGCGCCCCTGGTCTCGCGCTCCCGCATTTTTCAGTTCGAACTGCTCGCTGACGATGAGATCGTGGAACTTTTGCGCCGCGCCCTGGCCGCGCCTGAGCGTGGCTACGGCGCGCGTACCGTTCAGCTCGACGATGACGCGCTGGCCCACCTGGTGCGCATCGCCGGCGGCGACGCGCGAGGAGCGCTCAACGCCCTGGAGTTGGCCGTGGAAAGCACGCCGCCCAACGAGGATGGCGTCATCCACATCACCCTGGCGGTGGCGGAGGACTCGATCCAGCAGCGCGCGCTGCGCTACGACAAGGCCGGCGACGTCCATTATGACACTATCTCCGCCTTCATCAAGTCGGTGCGCGGCAGCGACCCCGACGCGGCGCTTTACTGGTTGGCCAAGATGGTCGCCGCTGGCGAGGATCCTCGCTTCATCCTGCGCCGGCTCTACATCCTGGCGGCGGAGGACATCGGACTGGCCGATCCCAACGGCGTCGTGGTGGTCAGCGCCTGCGCCCGGGCTTTTGAATGGGTGGGAATGCCGGAGGGACAGTATCACCTGGCGATGGCGACGCTCTACCTGGCTATCGCTCCCAAGTCGAACGCGGTGGGGGCCTACTGGAAGGCATTGAGGGAGATCGAGGAGCACGGCGCTGGGTCGGTGCCGTTCTATCTACGAGACAAGAGCGATACCTTCCACGGCGCCCTGCGCGAACATTACAGGCGCACGATGGGAGAGCAGGAGCAGTACAAATATCCCCACGACTATCCTGAGGGATGGGTCAAGCAGCGTTACCTGCCGGAGGGAGTTGAAGGCGATTGGTTCCGGCCCAGGGGGCACGGCTACGAGCGGGAGATCATCGAGCGATTGGAACAGTGGCGGCGCAAGCGGGACAAAGAACGCTAAGTTCCCCGTAGCACTCTCTCGTCTCCGACCCGTTTGGTCACGCCGATCTCGTCCAGGTGTTCCAGAAGCGCCTGGGCGTATTTGCGGCTGGTGTTCAATGCATCGCGCGTCTGGGCCAGCGTGATGCTTCCCTCCCGTTCGATGTGCGCGTGGACGCGGGCCACCATTTCTTCGTAGGTCTGGGGCAAGAACAGTACCGTCGGCGAAGTCTGCACCAGCTCGCCCCGATCGATCAACACGTTCAGCACATCCTCTCCCACTGCGGCGATGCTCTCCTTGACCGAGGGAGGAGTCGGAGACTGGCGACGGAAACGGTCTAACAGTTCGTCTACCTGTCGCTTTTGTTCGGGGTTGAGCCGGATGGCGTGGGAGGGCAGGCGGACGGTAGCTCCCTCGTCGGCCAGCAGCCCCTCGGCGACGGCGCGGGCCAGCACCGCGTCAAAGAGTTTCGGCTCCAGCTTCAATCCGCTCCGCAGGGCCTCGCGGGACACCCCCGCTCGCAGCGGGAATTTTTGATGGTGGGCGGACAGCTCGCGGGAGAACCGCTCGACCAACGCGGACCACCAGGAGCGAGCCGCGATCAGTTGATTGCCGGGCGCGGGATGTTGGATTTCGAGCTGTGAGTTGAGCAGGAGCGCCTGGCCTTCGTCGAGCAATTGAGCGAGGGCATCCGAGGCGGCCTCGGCCAGTTGACTGGAAGAAAGCAGATCGCGGACGAGAGTAGGCCCGCGTCGTTCGAGGACTTGGAGCAATACCTCGGATGGGCTTCCCTGGGCCAGCGTCTCCAGGCGAGTCACCACCTCGGGATGGAAACGGCGGTGCTTGCGGCCTGGATGAGGGTCCACGACGATACCCCCGCCCACGGTCGTGGGGGGCGAGGGAAGGCGAACGATGAAACGGTCCCCTTTGACCAGCGGCACTGGATCCTGGAGTTCCAATTGCGCCCATCCGGTCTCACCGGGCGGCAGCGTCTTTTGGCCCAGGAGCCGCAAGCGAGCCATCACCTCGGCGGCTCCGGCAAAGAACTTGAGTTCCGTGTTGTGGCGCAGCGGACGCCGTGAGTCTGGTCGAAGGATGTCGGGCAGATAGCGTAACCGCACGTCTACGAGCAGTGTAGAGCGCAACCAGCCGGGTGTGGTGACGACGTCGCCGCGCTGGAGATCGTCCTTGCCGACGCCGCTGAGATTGATCGCCACGCGGCTGCCCGGCGTTGCCCGTTCGACTTTTTGCTTGTGGGTTTGGAGCCCCCGTATGCGGGCCTCAAGCCCCGATGGCAACACCTCGACCGCCTGTCCCACCTCGAAGCATCCATCGTTGAGCGTGCCGGTGACGACCGTGCCAAAACCACTGATGGTAAAGACCCGATCTATCGGCAGGCGAGGCCGCCCGCGATCGGGGCGGGGTTGGATCTGGCCGAGGACGTTTTGCAGCGTGACGAGCAACTCATCGAGTCCCTGGCCGGTGCGGGCGGAGGTGAGGACGATCGGCGCGTCCTCCAGCACCGTTTCCTCCAGCGTCTCTGCCACATCTTCGACGACCAGTTCGATCCACTCCTCGCTTTCGGCCAGGTCTGACTTGGTTATGGCGACGACGCCCGTGCCAATCTCCAACAGATCGAGGATAGCCAGGTGCTCTCTGGTCTGGGGCATCACGCCCTCGTCAACGGCGATAACAAAGAGGGCGGTGTCAATGCTGCCCACGCCCGCCAGCATGTTTTCGATGAAATCCCTGTGCCCTGGCACGTCCACGATGCCGACCGGCTCGCCATCGGGGAGCGTGAGCCAGGCAAAACCCAGATCTATGGTCAAGCCTCGCTCTTTCTCCTCGCGGAGTCGGTCGGGGTCTATGCCGGTGAGTGCGAGGACGAGAGCCGATTTGCCGTGGTCTACGTGCCCGGCGGTGCCGATGACGCGCATTATGCTCTCCGTTGTCCATCACGCAGGGTACCCAGATGCTCGTCCACTTGAGCGACGAGTACCTCGTGCTCATCTTGGATGGCCTTGAGCGCGCGGGTGGCTTCGGCGCGGCGGGCCTCCCAGAGGGCGTCCAGTTGAGCGCGGTATAGTTCGACGATGGGCACGAGCGCATCCAGGCGTTTCAAGTGTTCGTCGTTGGTCGTCCCTTGTTGTCGCCAGCGTTCCTCGGTAATGACATCCTGTTTCTTCTGTTTCTTCACCTGTTCTGCTACCCACTCCTCCCATTGCCGCTTGAGTCGATCCTCGGCCACCCGCTGCATCTCGGCTACCTCGTTCTGCCGCTTCTCTATCCGCGTCTGAAAGCTCTCCAATTTCTCCAGCGCCCGTTTGACCAGTTGCTGCTGCTCGATAAAGCCCTGCGTCTGCACGCGCAACCGTTCCATCTCCAGGGCCACCTGCTCGCCCTGATCCAGGTACTTTTGCATCTTTTGTTCGCGCTGAAAGTCAGAGATGCGCAGTTCCTCCAGGGGCTTTTCGTACTTTTTCGTCTCTTGGATGGCATCCTCAATGCGGACTTTTTGCTTCTGAAGCATCTCTTCGAGGAGAGGAAGTTTTTTGGACAGGGCCTCGTGATTCTTGCGTTGTTCGGTTGTCTCTTGTTCCAGCTCGGCGATCCGGCGGTTATCGGCGCGGCGTTGCTCCTCCAGGTAAGAGACAGCCTGCATGCGGTCGTTGGAGCGTTGGCTCAGGTCGGCCACGGCGACTTCCAGGCGCTGGAGATTTGTGCTCAATCGTTCCTCCTCGGCCTTGCGCGCGTCCAGATCCTCGTCGTAGCGGGGCAAGACGCGCATCTCTTTCTCCAGCTTGCTCAGTTGTCCCTGGAACGCCTCGTGTTCGATCCGGCGCAGTCGTTCGGATTCGGCCTGTTCCTTGCGCCGCGTCTCCTCGCGCTGCTCGACCAGATAGGTAATTTCCTTTTTAAAGTTTGATACCATCTGCTCAAAGCCCGTCACCTGCGCCAGTGTGCCCTGGAGACCGGCTATCGTGGTTTGCTGTTCCTGGAGCTGCAAGGCCTGTTGGGCCAGTTTTCGTTCCTGTTCCTCGATTCGCTCCTGCAATGTGGCAATGGTGGCCTTGTCCTTGCGGCGATCTTCGTCCAGCCACTTGATCGTCTGCACCGCCTGCGCCAGGTCCATCGTCTCGATTACTTTCATCGCCATGAATCACCCCCTGGATGAGTTTTACCGATTTTTCGCCCCTTGAGGTAACCACGTTCGTGCCAACGAAATCGGGGCGGTTTCAAAAATAGTTTCAACAGTACTGATTATAACATCATTCTTTATCACAGGCAACGGTTGACAGGTACGGCAAGTTGCCTATAATTGACCTGGAGCCAGCGATGAAAATTGGTATTGACGCCCGTATCGCCCACTATTCTCAGGGTGGCATTCGCAACTATGTGGTGCATCTGCTCGACGCCTTGGCCGCGCTCGATGCAGAGACCGACTATCGCGTGCTGCACAGTCGCAAGGATCGCGACCCGCCACTGCCGGCATCCAACTTTCGTTCCTTTGCCTGCTGGACTCCCTCGCATCACCGGCTGGAGCGGTGGACGCTGGGGGCGGAGGTGAAGCGGATGAGTCTCGATCTGCTTCACAGTCCAGATTTTATCCCCCCAGCCTTTGGCTACCGCCGTTCGGTGATCACCGTCCACGATTTAAACTTTCTCTACTATCCCAAGTTTCTCACCGCCGAAAGCCGTCGTTACTACAACCAGCAGATCGAGTGGGCCGTGCAGCGCGCCGATCACATCCTGGCCGACTCGCATTCTACCAAGATAGATTTGACCACATTGCTGAATGTGCCGGCGGAAAAAGTCACCGTGGTACATTTGGCCGCCGACCCGGCTTTTTGCCCGCTGTCGAAAAAAGAAGCCCGGCAGGTCGCTGCCCAGCACGACTTGAAGCCGGGCTTTTTGCTTTTTGTGGGAACGCTGGAACCGCGCAAGAACGTGCCGGGGTTGTTGCGAGCCTATCGCTTGCTGCTCGACGAGGAGGTGACGAACGCGCCGCTGGTGTTGGTCGGCGGTATGGGCTGGCTGTACGACGAGATTTTCGAGCGCGTCGAGGCGCTCCATCTGACCGAGCATGTGCGCTTTCTGCACGACGTGCCGGATGCCGACCTGCCGGGATTGTACAACACCGCCAGCGTGCTGGTGACTCCATCGTTCTACGAGGGGTTCGGACTGCCAGCGCTGGAGGCGATGGCCTGCGGCACGCCTGTCGTGGTCGCCGAACGAGCCTCGTTGCCCGAAGTCGTCGGCGAGGCGGGGTTGTTGGTGAACCCGGACGATCCGGAGGACATTGCCCGCGCGCTGACTCGCGTGCTGACCGAGAACGCGCAGCGGGCGCAAATGCGAAAGATGGGACTGGAGCAGGCGGCGTGTTTCACCTGGGAGCGCACGGCTCGGGAGACGCTGGCGGTGTATCGGGATGTGTTGAGTACATGAGAATCTTGTTCCTGACGCCGCAAGCGCCGTACCCCCCTCAGAAGGGAACGGCGCTCCGTAATTGGGGCTTGATCTCTGGATTGTCCTCCCGTCATCAAGTGGGACTGCTCAGTTTCCTGGCTCCCGGGCAAGAATTCCAACTGGCATCGCCACTGACTGCTGCTTGTGAACGCGTCGAAACGGTTCCCCAGCCGACCCGCACCCGCCGCGACCGTTTGCGTGATATGCTCATCACGCGCCAACCGGATATGGCGCTACGGCTGGCATCAGAAGCCTATGCCCACAGGCTGGCGGACTGGCTGGCGCAAGAGTCCTTTGACATCGTGCAGATCGAGGGGATCGAGATGGCCCCCTATCTCGACATCGTTGAAGCGGCCCACGCACGACCCTTTGTGGTCTTTGACGATCACAACTGCGAATACTTGCTTCAGCAACGGACGTTTCTCACCGATCTGCGCGTGCCTGTCCGCTGGCCCGGCGCGGCCTATTCGTTCGTGCAATGGCGGCGGCTGCGTCGCTACGAGGCCCAGATCTGCCGTCGCGCCGACCGCGTGTTGGCCGTCTCTGATGCAGACGCGGCAGCGCTGCGCAGGTTAGTACCGGGTCTCGACGCGATCGTTGTCCCCAACGGCATTGACACGCAGACTTACATTCCCCCACCCTCACCCCCCCACACCGCTGGCGCGAACCTCGTCTTTACCGGGACGATGGACTTTCGACCCAACGTGGACGCGGTGTTGTGGTTTGTGCGCCAGGTGTTCCCCCGAATACGGAAGGAGATGCCGGAGGTCCGTTTTGTCGTCGTCGGGCAGCGACCGCATCGGTGCCTGGATCCTCTGCGAGACGATCCGGCGGTGATGCTGACGGGCTGGGTAGAGGACACGCGCCCTTATATCGCGGAGTCGGCGGTCTACGTCGCGCCGCTGCGCGTGGGGGGCGGGACGCGGCTCAAGCTGTTGGAGGCGATGGCCATGGGAAAGCCGGTGGTCGCCACGCGATTGGGCGCAGAAGGGTACCCGGTGACGGATGGATGCGAGTTGCTGCTGGCCGACACGCCGGCCGATTTTGCCGCCGCCGTGTTGTCGCTGCTGCGCGCGCCAGAGCGACGGATTGGGTTAGGCCAGGCTGCGCGGGCTTTTGTCGAACGCCGGTACGACTGGCGAGCCATCGTGCCGCGGGTAGAGACGGTGTATGAGAGTCTGTTTGGTACAAGTACGTCAGAATAAGGCCGTCATCATGGCAGATTCTTTCACCGTTTCTTCTTTTTGGCGAAGCACGATCTCGTCTTCCTCCACATCCACCAGCACGGCGTCTCCCTCTGCGAACTGGTTGGACAGGATCGCGTCAGAGAGCGCATCCTCAATGCGATTCTGAATAACTCGCCGCAGTGGCCGCGCGCCATACTCCTCGCTGTAGCCCTCCTCGGCCAGCAATTCCTTGGCTTCTTCTGTCACTTCCATCTGAATGCCAGATTCCGCCAGCCGGACGCGTACTTTGTTCAGTTCCAGATCCACAATTTGAGCAATATCCTCCCGGCTGAGGGCGTGGAAGACGATGACATTGTCCACTCGATTGAGGAACTCGGGCTGAAACAGGCCCTTCAACTGGTCGAGCAATCGCTTGCGCATCTCTTCGTAATTGCGCTCGGCGTCCACCTCTTCGTCGTGGCGGGAGGCAAAGCCCAGGCTCGTCTCCCGCTTGATCATCTTGGCCCCAATGTTCGAGGTCATGATGATGATAGCGTTGCGGAAATCTACCTTGCGTCCTCGGGCGTCAGAAAGGTGGCCTTCCTCCATGATCTGCAACAGCATATTAAAGGCCTCAGGATGCGCCTTTTCGATCTCGTCAAAGGCGACGATGGAATAGGGGCGGCGGCGTATCGTCTCGGTCAGTTGTCCCGCGTCGTCGTAGCCGATGTAACCGGGCGGCGCTCCCACCAGCCGGGCCACCGTGTGGCGCTCCATGAACTCGGACATGTCGAGTTGTAACAGCGCGTCCTCGCTGCCGAACAAGAACTCGGCCAACGCTTTGGCCAATTCCGTCTTGCCCACCCCGGTGGGGCCGAGGAAAATGAAGGAACCGATGGGGCGGCGGAGATCTTTAAGCCCGGCCCTCGCCCGGCGCACGGCCTTGGAGATTGCCGAGACGGCTTCGTCCTGGCCGACGATGCGTTGGTGGATCGTTTCCTCCATGTGCAGCAGGCGTTCCTGCTCGTCGCTGTGCAACTGGGTGAGCGGGATGCCGGTCCACATCGCGACGACTTCTGCGATATCTTCGGGACCGACGGCGATCCCACTGTAAAGAGAAGCGCCATCTCTGCCGGCGCGCAATGTTTCCAGTTGTTCCTGCTGATCGATCTCCCGATCCCGCAGCATAGAGGCGTCTTCGTATCGCCGCTCCTTGATCGCTTTCTCCTTGGCCTGCTGCACGGTTTTCAGGTTGGAGAATATCTCCCGCAGTCCTTTGGCGTAAGAGGTCTTGTACATTCGCACGCGGGAGGCGCCTTCGTCGATCAAGTCGATCGCCTTATCCGGGAGGTAGCGATCGGTGATGTAGCGGGCTGAAAGCTGTGCAGCTGCCTCCAGGGCGGCGTCGCTGATGTGTAATTGATGGTGCTGTTCGTAGGGTTCTCGAACGCCGTGCAGAATCTCGATCGTCTCCTCGACCGATGGCTCGTCGACCGTGATGGGCTGGAAGCGCCGCTCCAACGCTGCATCCGACTCGATGTGTTTGCGATATTCCGCCAGCGTGGTCGCGCCGATGCACTGTAGCTCTCCTCGGGCGAGGGCCGGTTTGAGGATGTTGGCCGCGTCCATCGAGGAGCCGGCCGATCCGGCCCCGACGAGCATGTGTACCTCATCAATGAACAAGATGCTCTCGCTCTTTTTAAGTTCGTCGATGACCTTTTTGAGACGTTCCTCGAATTGCCCCCGGTATATCGTCCCGGCGACGAGCGAACCGATGTCGAGTTGAAGCAATCGTTTATCCAACAGCGGTGTGGGGACCTCACCGGTAAAGATGCGTTGCGCCAGTCCCTCGACAATGGCCGTTTTGCCCACTCCTGGCTCACCGATGAGCGCGGGGTTGTTCTTTGTCCTCCGGGCCAGGATCTGGATCACGCGTTCGATCTCTTGTTCCCGGCCAACGACCGGATCCAGTTTGTTCTGTTCGGCAAGGGCCGTCAGATCGATGGCCAGTTTATCCGTCAGCGGGGTTTTGCCCGATTTGCCTTTTTCCTCCTTGCCGGCGAGAACGGGTTGCCGTTGCAGGGTCTGGTCGGTGTAACGGCGGACCTGATCGCTCGTGATGCCCAGGTGATTGAGTATCTCCAGCGCAGTGCCGTCACTTTGACGGACGAGTCCCAATAGGAGATGGTGGGTGTCGATTCGAGAGTCGCCCCGGCGCCGGGCCTCGTCTCCGGCTAACTCTAACACTCGCTGGGTGCGGGGCGTGAGGTCGACTTCCTTTTTGAGCAAAGAGGAGCGCCGGCGCACTGTACTGAGCCGCTTGGCCCAGTGCTGCACGTCACCGGATTGCAGACCAAGTTGGTGCAGTACCCGGCTGGCTGTTCCTCTCTTTTCGTGCAAAAGCCCTAGCAAGAGATGCTCGGTGCCAACCCGTGCGTGGTTCATCCGTTCGGCCTCTTGCTGGGCAAGTTTCAACGCGCGTCGTGCCGCGTTGGTAAAGTACTTCATTAAATTATCCATCGCTTTTTACCCCCTCGTTTCTAGCGCGATGACAAGCATTCCGCCAGTGTCGGAGGTCTTGCTCCTTTCTTCCTACGTGAACACTTGTGCGCGATGACCGCGCTGTAGCGGTCTCTCAGGTAGGTAGCCTAATTATAGAGCGTTTGACCATAATCTGCAAGTGAGCGCTCATGCAAGCTTTCAGCCACGTCAAAGATACCTCCTTCGACTTGTCAGGTAGCGCGCATTGTGTAGAATTAGGTACATTCATGGCACAGTCAATTTGTTCCAGTTTACAATAATTACGCTCATTTGTCTATTTGGACTTTGGACAAGTGCGAACAGCCGGTCGTAATTGACTGGCTAACAATTGAACTTTAACAAGCAGTTTCGGGCCGGTTTGAGACTTTCTAGCTCTTTTTGATGACCGGATGGCGCTTTCGAGGC